>CANJEJ010000020.1 GCA_947473325.1 Alphaproteobacteria bacterium
AAGAGGTTTTCGTAGACGTTGATGACCGTTTCCACCATGCCCGGCAGATAAACGTCGCCGTCGAATCCCTTGGGCGTCGTCACGGCGGCAACAACCAGCGTGTTTTGTGCGGCGGCCATGCCCATGCCGGCGAGCAGGGCGCCCACCGCCACCGTGGCGCCGGCGGCGAGACGGCGTGCCCCGCGCAGAAGACCTGGTTCCGAATTCACTTTGTTCATCACTTCTCTCCCTGAGCCCTTGTGGCGGTCGATGCGCCGGTCTCCGCCAACACGGCAAGTTTGCTTGCCCATGCGGCGTGCTTCTTTCAGCGTAAAGACACGAGGCGACGCTTCGCGGTTGACAGCGATGAGGTCGCGTCTACGATAGGTACTATAAAAATCGCCCGATAAACAAGATCAGGGCGACGCGGGGGTGTGTCTTTGCATCAGGCTTGTCAGTCACGGCGCGCAAGCGCGCCGGACAGCGCAGTGCCATGGACCAGTACCCCTTTCCCTCGCTGGAGGACTCGTGATGGCCGACACAGGCAAGCCGCACCATCAATTTCCCAATCTGTTCCGTCCGATCCGCCTCGGCCCAATCACGCTGCGCCATCGCGCAATCATGAGCGCGCATGGCATGGGACTGGGCGAAGGTCAACAAGGCGTGAGCGACACGCTGCACGATTATGTCGTGGCGCGCGCGCACGGCGGCGCGGCATTGCTCGGCACCGAATCCGCGCCCGTTCACCCCACTTCGGTCGGCGGCGCGCTTCGCATCTTCCTGTTCACCGATGACGTGATCCCCAGCCTGGCGAAGCTCGCCGATGCCGTGCACAAGGCTGGGTCCAAGCTTGCGATCACGCTGTGGCATGGCGGCCATGTGCCCTCCTTCCTCGCCGGCCACGCATCGGTGGCGCCGACGCCGATTCCCAACATGAACCGCGAGGTGCCGCGCGCGCTGACGCGCAGCGAAATCCACGACATGGTCAAGGCCTATGGCGCCGCAGCGCGGCGCTGCAGGCAGGCCGGTCTTGACGCCGTGGAGGTGCAGACAGCGACCAGCTACCTGCTCGGTTCCTTCCTGTCGCCGGCGATGAACCATCGCACGGATGAATATGGCGGCAGCCGTGAGAACCGCCACCGCATCGTCAAGGACGTGGTTGCCGCGGTGCGCGACGCCGTCGGCGACAACATGGCCGTAGGCGTGCGCACGTCCACCTCGCATCACATTCCCCATGCACCGGTCGATTACGATCTCGACGAATCGATCGCCGCGATGAAGGTGCTGGCCGACACCCGGCTGATCGACTGGGTCAGCATCATCGCCGGGTCGCGCTGGGCGCCTGACGAAACGATTCCGCCGATGGACCGCGCCCGGCCGCAGCTGCGCGACGAGGCGCGGCGCTTCCGCCAGGAGGTGGGCCTACCGATCATCATGGCCGGGCGCATACGCTCGCCGGCCGAGGCCGAGCAACTCATCGCCGACGGTTGCGCCGACGTGGTGGCGATGGCCCGCACCTGGATCGCCGAGCCGGAATGGGCGGCCAAGGCGGAAAGCGGGCGCGTCGAGGAAATTCGCCCCTGCATGTCGTGCAACCAGGCCTGCGCTGCCTATGTCTATGCCGGAGCGCCCGGCAGCTGCGTACTGAACCCGACATCGGGCCGCGAAGCCGAGCTGCCGCCGCCCAGGCCGTCGGCAAGGCCGAAGCGCGTGGCCGTCATCGGTGGCGGGCCGGGCGGCATGGAAGCCGCGCGTGTCGCCGCGATGGAAGGCCATCAGGTGACGCTCTTTGAAGCCGGCCCGCACCTGGGCGGCGCCATGCGCCTTGCCGCCAACGCACCGCATCGCGACGAAATGCGGCCCGCCGTGGCGTGGTGGGAGAACGAGCTCCGTCGCCTGCAGGTGCGCGTTCAGCTCAACACGCGCGTCACCCTCGGCAAGCTGCCGGCCGCCGACAGCGTGATCTGGGCGATCGGTGCAAGGCCGGGTTCGACGGCCGTCTGGCGCCTGCGTCCCTGGCTGCGCGACGGCATCCCCGGCACGATTGGCCTGCCGCACGGTCGCGACATCTTGGCGGGCCACACGTCCGTCAAAGGCAATGTACTGATCATCGACGAGGAAGGCGGCTGGCCCGCGGTCTCGCTGGTGGAAACGCTGGCGCTGGATCCGGCCATTACTGGCATCACGGTCGCCACGACCGAGCGCACATGGGGCGAATCAGGCCTGACCATGACCCGCGAGCTTGGCGACATGACGCGGCGGATGGCGGCGATCAAGCACCTGACGGTGGTCACCAGCACCACCGTGGAGAAGGTGGACGGCGGCGTTGCTCATCTGCGTGGCGGCACGACGCTCGGCCCGTTTGACGCGATCGTGCTGTCGACCGGCGCCATGACGGACGAGGTGCCCGACGGCGTGATTTCCGTTGGCGACTGCGTGGCGCCGCGTGGCATCTGGGCCGCAACGCTGGACGCGGCGAAGGCTGCCCGTGCGCTCTAGCCCGTCAACAACATCGTGTCAGGCGGCGGCGTCCGCTGTGGGCCGGATGTCATTCGTGCCATCCGGAACGCGAATGCAGGCTGCCTGATGGCCGGGGCCGGACAACGGATACATGGGCGGAATCGGCGTGGTGCAGGCCGGCATCGCAACCGGGCAACGGCCAGCGAAGCTGCAGCCTGTTTGCTGGCGCAACGGACTGGGAATCTCGCCGACCAGGCGGATGCGCCGGTGCTGCCCTTGCGCCCGAGTCATCACTGGCAGGTGCGAGGACAACAGCGCCTGGGTGTATGGATGCGCCGGGTTCCTGAACACATCCTCTACCCTGCCCTCTTCGACGACACGGCCGAGATACAGCACCATGATGCGGTTGCTGATCAGGCGGACGGTGTCGAGGTCGTGCGAGATGAAGATGAAGGCCGCGTTGGTTTCCCGCTGCAGCGTCGCCAGCAGTTCGAGCACACCCGCGCGCACCGAAAGGTCGAGCGAGCTGGTCGGCTCATCGAGCACGACGACCTTGGGCCGCGAGGCGATGGCGCGGGCGATGCAGACACGCTGCAATTGACCGCCGGACAGCTCGTGGGGATAGCGCGACAGGACCTGGGCGTTGAGCTGCACCTTATCGGCGAGCGCCGCGGCGTCGGCCTGCGCCGTGGAAACGCCGGCAAGACGCAAGGGCTCCTCGATCAGCCGCGACACGCGCATCCGCGGATTGAGCGCGCCCCAGGGATTCTGGAAGACGAACTGCAAATCCCGGCGCAACGGCTTGCACTGGCGCTGGCTGAAGCCAGCGATATCGGTACCGTCGAAGATGATGCTGCCCGCCGTGGGCTGCAGCAGGCGCACCAACGTGCGGCCAATCGTCGACTTGCCCGAGCCGCTTTCACCGACAAGGCCGATGGTTTCGCCCGGCCGCAGGTCGAAGGACACCCCATCAACAGCGTATACAGTCGCGCTGCCCTTGCGAAAATGTTTCCGCAGATCCCGCACCTTCAGGATAGGCTCTGCTTCGCCCTGCACGTTGATCCCCATTACCCGGCGCCTCGTCTGAGTTCTTGGTGCTACGATGCCAAGCCCCGCAGCGGATGGGAAGCCCGGAGTGACCTGAGACACGAGGACCGGACGTGATAATTGTTCAATATCTCGCGCGGCGGCTCGCCTTCGTGATCCCGCTGGTGCTGGGCATCGTCTTCATCACCTTCATGCTGGTCCGTATCGGTGGCCAGGATGCCGTCGGCATGCTGGCGGGGCCGATGGCCGGCAAGGCCGAGGTCGAGATGATTCGCCGCAACCTCGGCCTCGACAAGCCGCTGTGGGAGCAGTTCTTCATCTATGCGCAGAGTGTCCTGCAGGGCGACATGGGCAAGTCCTGGCAGTCCGGACGGCCGGTGCTGGATGAAATCCTGACTCGTATTTCCGCTTCGCTGGAGCTGCTGCTGATTTCCATCGCCTTGGGCACGCTGGTGGGCGTGCCGGTGGGCCTGCGCGCCGCGATGAAGCCGAACAAGGCCTTCGACCAGATCAGCCGCATCGCATCGCTGATCAGCTTCTCCGTACCGACCTATTGGATGGCGCTGATGGCGCTGTTCGTCTTTTTCCTTGGGCTAGGCTGGGCACCTCCGCCGATGGGCCGCCTCGATCTGGCGGTTTTTCCGCCCGCTACGGTGACCGGCAGCTATTTCATCGATTCGCTGCTCGCCGGCGACATGCAGGCGGCGGGCTCGGCGGCCGGCCACCTGGTGCTGCCCGTTCTCGTCTTCTCGCTCATCATTGCGGCGCCGACGATCAAGCAGACCCGCGCCATCGCGCTTGAGGTATTGGGCAGCGACTATATCCGTCTGGCGCGCCTCTATGGCTATGGCAAGGGCACGATCCGGCGCATCGCCCTGCGCAACAGCTTCGTACCGATTATCACCTATATCGGCGCCGAGCTGGCAACGCTGCTGGCGGCTGTCGCGCTCGTCGAACTCGTCTTCTCCTGGGGCGGCCTTGGCCAATGGGGCCTCAATGCCATCCTGTTCGGCGATTTCGCCGCCGTGCAGGGCTACGTCCTTGTCCTCGCGCTATTTGCCAGCTCCGTCTACCTGATCGTTGACCTGATCGTGCTGATCGCTGAACCCCGGATGCGCCGATGACCACAGTCCTGACGACCGCCGCACCACGCCCCAGCTTCTGGCAAAGCAGTTTTGTGCAGCATGTCATTGGCATCACGCGCCACAGCCCGACCTTCACCGCCGGCGTGGTCATCGTCCTGATCTTTACCGTGGTGGCGATCATCGCTCCCCTGCTCGCTCCCTATCCGCCGACTCGCACCTTTCCTGACGCCGTGCTGAGCGGCCCGACGGCGGCGCACTGGTTCGGCACGGACGGCAATGGCATGGATGTGTTCTCGCGCGTGCTCTATGGCTGCCGCTACGCCTTCGGCATCGCGATTCCCGCGCTACTGCTCATGCTGATCATCGGCGTGCCGGCCGGCCTGGTGGCAGGCTATGTCGGCGGGCTGGTCGATGACCTCCTGCTGCGCACGTTCGACATCTTCCGCGCGTTTCCCACGATCGTGCTGGCGCTGGCTGTCGTCGCCGCGACGGGCCAGTCGCTGATCATCGTCGTGATCGTTCTGGGCTTCCTGGAAGCGCCCATCTTTGCCCGCATCGTGCGCGCCGAAGTGCTGGCGCTGCGATCGAGCGAACTGGTCGAATCGGCGGTGGTCATCGGCAATCCGACCTGGCGCATCCTGCTGATGCACATCCTGCCCAACTCAATCCGCGGCGCCACCGCGCAGTGCGCGGTGCGCATGGCCTGGGCGATCCGCGTCAGCACGACCCTCGCCTTTATCGGCGTCGGCATCCAGGCGCCGGCACCGGAATGGGGCGTGATGATTCGCCAGGGTGCCGAATACATCAACACGGGCGAATGGTGGATTGCCACTTTCCCCGGCCTCGCGCTGGTCGGCCTGGTGCTCGGCCTCAATCTGCTGGGCGACGGCGCCCAGGAATTGCTCGACCCCAAGGGCAGGGATTCCCGATGAGCCTGCTGTCTGTCCGCGACCTGCACGTTCACTTCGTCAAGCGCGACCTCAAGAACCAGGTCCGCACGGCGAAGGCGCTGAACGGCGTGACCTTCGAGCTCGACCAGGGCCAGACGCTAGGCATGGTGGGCGAAACCGGCGCCGGCAAGTCGCTGACCGCGTCGTCGATCATGGGCGGGCTCGCGGGCTCGGCCAAGGTGGTGCAGGGGTCGATCCAGTTCGAGGGCAAGGAACTCGTCGGCCTGGACG
This sequence comes from Alphaproteobacteria bacterium, assembly GCA_947473325.1. GTDB lineage: Bacteria > Pseudomonadota > Alphaproteobacteria > SHVP01 > SHVP01 > CANJEJ01. The sequence goes on from CANJEJ010000020.1 coordinate 5,753, forward strand.
TCGAAACGCTCAACACCATCCGCGGCACCGGCATCACCATCATCGTGCAGTCGCCGCTCACCTCGCTCGACCCGCTGGCGCGAATCGGCGAACAGCTCATCCGGGTACAGCAGGAACACGCCCCGATCAGCCGCGAGGACGCGCGCAACAAGGCGCTCGACATGCTGCGCGCGGTGCAGATTCCCGAACCCGAGCGGCGCATGGAGGCCTGGCCGCACGAGATGTCGGGCGGCATGGCGCAGCGCATCCTGATCGCGATGGCGCTGGTGAACGGCCCGCGCCTGCTGATCGCCGACGAACCGACGACCGGCCTTGACGTCACCGTGCAAGCGCAGGTGCTCGACCTGCTGGCAGGCCTTGTCCATTCGCGCAACATGGCGACCATCATCATCACCCATGATCTGGGTGTGGTGTCACATTACTGCACGCGCATTGCGGTGATGTTCGCGGGCACCATCGTCGAGACTGGCGCGGTAGACGAGGTGCTGAACAATCCGCGGCACCCCTACACCCGCGAACTGATCGATTCCGTACCAGAGCGCATCATCGATCGCGGCTATCGCAAGGTCGGCCGGGCGCCCGATCTCTACCACCTGCCAAGCGGCTGCCTATTCCGCTATCGCTGCCCGATGGCGGCCGAGATCTGCCACAGCGTGCCGCCTGCCAAGGTGGTCGGCCCCGGCCATGCCGCGCGCTGTCATTTTGCCGAGCAGGTGAATGAGGCAATGCCTCAGGCGGCCATGAGCCAGACCGCGGCGTCCTGACGCCTCACCGGCTGTATACTTGACGGGGTAAAGCCTGCCGGCCCATCGTGACCGGCGAAGCTCCCTTTCGAGACGAGGCACGCGATGACGAGTCCGAAACCCCACGCGATGATGGTGGACGAACAGCATGACGAACATGCCCGCATGGGCTTCGTCTCGTCCTTCAAGGGTCACCTGACCAACGAGGTGTCGGGTGGCAGCCGCTTCGTCTACGAAGGCGCGGTGAGGCCGGCGGCGCGGCGCAAATTGGGCCGCGAGCCCACCCGCCATGAAATCCGCCGCATGATCGCGGAGCAGCCCTACTACCAGATGTCGAGTTCGCTGCGCCGCACGTCGCAGGAGATGATCTGGGATTCGGCCGGCGAATGCGTCGAGCGCCAATGGCGGGACTTGCGCGAGCGCGCCGACAGCATCATCGCCCGGCCGAAGAAGAAGGGATCGCTGCGCCAGAACCCGGACCTAGACATTCCGCGCTATCTCAGCGCCGTCGACATCCACTGCATGCCGGGGTCCTACCAGCGCGAGATGGTGAAGAACGATGTCTTCGCTGGCGCCATGTATGACCGAGGCGTGCACATGTACCGGGCAAAGCCTGGCGCGACGCTGAACGACCGCAACGGCCGCTTCATGGTGTCCTACCTGAAGGAACACTTCCCCAAGCTGAAGCCGCGCCGCATCCTCGACATGGGCTGCGGCGTCGGTGCCAGCACGGTGCCCTATGCCGAAGCCTGGCCGCAGGCCGAGGTGCATGCCATCGACGTCGGCGGCGCCATGGTGCGCTACGGCCATGCCCGGGCTGAATCGATCGGCGTGCCGCTGCATTTCTCGCAGCAGAACGCCGAGGCGACCGATTTCCCCGACGGGCATTTCGACCTGATCGTCTCGTTCCTGCTGCTGCACGAGACGGCAAACCAGGCGCTGCGGCGCATCTTCAAGGAAAGCCACCGCCTGCTCGCCAGGGGCGGCGTCATGGTGCATGTCGACAGCCTGCCCTATGCAGAGCTGTCGCCCTGGGACCAGTTCGTGCCCGACTGGGACACGCATTACAACGCCGAGCCCTTCATGGGCACGCTGCACGACCTCGACCTGCGCCAGCTCGCGCGGGACGCAGGCTTCAAGGACAGCAACGTGTTCGAGCATCGGCCGCGGCATCCCGGGCATGCGCCGGTCATCACCGGCACGGCGCATTCCAACGACGGCAACGTCAACGGCGAACACCTGCATTTCGGCGCCGTGCGTGAATAGCCCGTCCAACAGGAGCACGGCCATGCTAACGCGACGTAGAGCCCTGGAACTTGGCGCCGGAACCCTGCTGGCCGCGCCCTTCATCGACCACGCGTGGGCCCAGGACGCCCGCACCCTGACCGACGCCGCGGGACGGCGAGTCACCGTGCCGGCCAAGGTCAACCGTGTGCTGGCTTCCGGCCCGCCAGGGTCTGTCTTCCTCTACACGCTGGCGCCGGAAACCATGATCGGCTGGATCCGCCCGCCGCTGCCGGACGAGAAGCCCTATCTCAAGGCGCCCTTCGCGGACCTTCCCGCCTATGCCCGCATGACCGGCCGCGGCGACACCGTCGACGTCGCCGCCGTGAAGGCGCACAAGGCCGACTTCATCCTCGACATCGGCGCTGTCGATCCCGGCTATACCGCGCTCGCAGACCGTATCCAGGGCCAGGTCGGCATCGCCTATGTTCTGCTCGACGGCACGCTGGCAAAGACGGCGGAAAGCTATCGCATCCTTGGCGGCCTGCTTGGCCGCGAAGCCCGGGGCGAGGAACTCGCCCGCGCCGCCGATGCCATGATCGCTGACGTGCGCGCGAAGATCGCGCCCGTGCCCCAGGACAAGCGCCCCCGGGTCCTCTACGCCCGCGGGCCGAAGGGCACGGTGCGCGCCAACCCGATCAACGTCGATATCCTGGACGTGCTGGGTGCCGTGAATATCGCCCCGCCGGTGCCGGGATCGCGCGAGCCGCTGACGTTGGAAGAAATCCAGCGCGCCGACCCGACAGTGATCATCGCCATCGACGAGGCCTTCTTCGAATCAGTGATGAAGGATCCAGCCTGGTCCAATATCGCAGCCGTGAAGACAAAGCGCGTCTACCACGCACCGACCCTGCCCTTTAACTGGCTGGACGATCCGCCAGGCGTGAACCGCCTGATCGGCATGCGCTGGCTCGCCGAGAAGCTTTACCCGGAGGTGCGCTTCGGCGACCTGCGCGCGGCCATTCGCGATTTCCACCGCGTCTTCTATCACCAGATGCCGACGGTGCCGCAGGTTGACGCGCTGATAAAGCAGGCCGCAGCGCACACCTGATCCCGGGAGCCCGCGCCGGGTCGGCACGTTGATGCGATGAGCCATCTGGTTCAATCAGAGCGCGACCGGCTGGATAAGGCTCGCTTCATCCGCCGGTTCGCAGGCTCGTATCCCCGGAAACTTCGCGTCAGCCGGCGACCAGTCGGGCTTCCGTCCTGTCCTGCAGATCGCGCAGGGTCAGGCCCGGCACCATGTCGCGCACGACAAAGCCCTGTGCCGTCACATCGAGCACAGCGAGGTTGGTGTAGACGCGCCCGACCACACCCAGCGCGGTGAGCGGATAGCTGCAAGTCTGCACAAGGCGCGGTGCGCCTTCCTTGGTCGTGTGTTCCATCACCACCCAGATGCGTTTCGCCCCCGCCGCCAGATCCATGGCCCCACCAACCGCAGGCGCCAGGTCGTTGGATGAGGTCGCCCAGTTGGCGAAGTCTCCATTGCCGGCAACCTGAAAAGCACCAAGGACGCAGAGGTCGATATGGCCGCCGCGAATGATCGCGAAACTGTCGGCATGGTGGAAATAACTGCCGCCCGGCCGCAGCGTGACTGGGCTTTTCCCCGCGTTGATCAGCCAGGGGTCGACCGCATCGGCGGCCGGCGCGGGACCGACGCCCAGGATGCCGTTCTCGGAATGGATGACAACCTCGCGATCAGCTGGGACATGGTCGGCGACCAGCGTCGGGATGCCGATGCCGAGATTCACATACCAGCCTTCGGGAATATCCCGCGCGACGCGGGCAGCCATCGCGGCACGGCTCATCGGTGTGAAGCTGTCTGCCATCGGTTTCTCCCTTACCCGAGCGGCGGATCGCCATAGGGAACATGGACAACCCGGTTCACGAAGACACCCGGCGTGACGATGCCTTCCGGGTCCAGCGCTCCGAGATCGACGATGTGCTGCGCCTGGACAATTGTCAGCTTCGCCGCCATGGCCATCACCGGGTTGAAGTTCCGGCCCGAGCGGCGATAGGTCAGGTTGCCCCAGCGATCGGCCTGCCAGGCTTCCACCAACGCGACATCGCCAGGAAGCGCACGCTCCATCACATAGTCGACACCGTCGATGTTGCGCACTTCCTTGCCCTCGGCGAGCTTCGTGCCGACTGCCGTGCGCGTGTAGAAGGCGGGAATGCCGGCGCCGGCGGCGCGCATCCGTTCCGCCAGTGTGCCCTGCGGCACGATCTCGAGCTCCAGCCTGCCCGTGCGGTAGACCTCCTCGAACACGACCGAGCCGGCGCTGCGCGGAAAACTGCAGATAACCCGACGCACGCGACCGAGTTCCAAGAGGCGGGCAAAGCCCTTGCGCCCGGTGCCGGCGTTGTTCGCGACGATCGTCAGATCTGTCGCGCCCTGCTCAATCAGCCCGTCAAGCAGGGCCGTCGGCTGTCCCGCGGCGCCGAAACCGCCGAGAAGGATGGTGGCGCCATCCGGAATGCCTGCCATCGCCTCGGCCATCGAACGGACAATCTTGTCAATCACCCGCGTCATCCCCCAGCACATCGCGCGCCCAGCGGAAGGCGGCGTTGGTCGCTGGCACGCCGGCATAGATGGCGGCCTGCAGCATCAGCGCCCGCAATTCTTCCAGGCTGACGCCGTTGCGCAGAGCCGGACGCAAGTGCAGCTTGAACTCCTCTTCCCGGTGCAGCGCGATCATCATGGTCAACGTCAGCATCGAGCGAGTCCTGCGCGGTAGTGTCTCGTCACCCCAGATCTCGCCCCAGGCCACGCGGGTGATGAAGTCCTGCCATGGGCGGTCGAAGCTGTTGGCGCGGGCAAGAGAGCGTTCGACATGATCGACGCCAAGTACCGCCTTGCGGTTGGCGAGCCCGGCGGCGAAATCCGCCGCCTTGCCGGGCTTTGTCTCCTCGGACAGGAAGGCAAGCAGCTGACGGTTCACGGCATCGGGCCGTTCGATGTTCAGCAGATGCGCCGCACCGCCGACGACCACGAGGTCCGATCCCGGTATATGGCCCTGGATCTCTGTCAGCATCGGCACGGGTGTTGCCGGATCGGCGCCGCCGGCGATGATCAGTGTCGGCGCCGTGATGCTGCGAATCTGCTCGCGGATATCCATGCCGCCGATCGCCTCGCAGCAGGCGGCATAGCTGCCGGGATCGGCGCCATTGATCTGCGCTGCCGTCTGCGCCGCGGTGGCGGGGTGGGCGGCGCGGAAACCGGCGGTGAACATACGGCCGAGCACCGCGTCGACCACAGCCCCCAAGCCCGCCTTGCGCACCAGCGTGGCGCGCTCGCCCCAGGTGGGCACGCCCGTCATGTTGGCCGAGGTCGCCATCAACACGAGGCGGCGCACCAGTCCGGGGCGCGCGACGGCAAGCGCCTGCGCCGTCATGCCGCCAAGCGACAGCCCGACGACATCAGCCTGCACAATCTTCAGCGCATCGAGCAGGCCCGCAAGATCGGCCGCAAGGCCACCGATTGTGACGGGCTGCGCCGCCGCCTGCGACCGGCCGTGGCCGCGCGTGTCATAGCGCAGGCAGCGGAAGCGCGCGGCGAGCACCCCCACCTGCGCATCCCACATCTCCAGCGTCGAGCCGAGCGAATTGGAAAAGACGACGACAGGCGCACCTTCGGGCCCGGTCAGGTCGTAGTAGAGCGTGACGCCATTCGCCTGCACCGACGGCATGAGCCTAGGTCTCCTTCATGGCAGCGAGCCGATCGCGCGTCCGCCGCCCGGCGGCATTGGCCTGCCAGATTTCGACCAGCGTATTGGGAAGGCCGCGGCCGTCTTCATCCATCACCTTGCCGGCGACGATGATGCGCTCGCCGAGCAGCTCTCCCGCATGCTGGCGAGTGAGATCATCGTCGCCCGGCCGCACGCTTTCCGCACCGAACACCGGTCCGCTGCGTTCCGACAGCGTCTGCGGGACCACCACCAGGGGCTGGAGCGGCGCGCGCGGCACCGTGCTTTTGGAAGGCGCGTGGAGATAAGGCGGATGCGCCTCAAGATTCTTCGGGGCATATACCGTCATGATCCGGCCTCGCAGCGGCTGCCGTGGCTACGATAGCCGAGGCCGGTCAGGGCTGAAATGCAGAGACGCTGGTGCCCGCGAAGAAATCCGCGTTCATGCCCGCGTGCAGTCGATGGACATTTCCACAGGTGAAGGCGCGGAAATCGGCTTCCGTAAGGACACCCTTCTCCACGAGCTCCCAGGCCTCGGCGACGACAATGGTCGGGTCGGGCACATCCCAGTGATTGATGTCGGAGCCGAGAAAGGCGTTGAGCTTGGCGCCGAAGGGGTTGAAGCGGGTGTCGAAGGCAACCCCGTTCATGCGATCGTCCGCCTCGCAGCCGAAGAAGAAGTTGGGCAGGAAGCGCGCGCCGATGTCGGCCTTGCGTGCGATGCCGGCTGCCGCCCATTCGTCGAGCTGGTCTTCGGGGTCGGCGCCTGGCTTGCTAAGGAAGACACTGTCGTAGTCTTCAAGCGGCCGGCCTTCCTTTACGATGCCGGCGCCATGCTGGCGGAACATCTCCGCCAGGGCGGCACGGTCGAGCAGCGCGGGATCGCGGTGCGCGCGCAGCTCGCGGATCTGGCGTTTTTCCCAATGCTCGGTGATGTCGTTGAGCAGGCTCGCTGCCCAGCCCGCACCGCCTTCGAGGAAGGCGATGTTGAGCTTGGGGAAGCGCCGCGTCACGCCGCCCATGAGCATCGCCTTGCACGAGGCGTCGGCACCGGCGGCGAAATGGCCGATATGGTTGTACATGAAGTTGGTCGTGGTCGCGCGCGATCCCCAGCCCGGCCCCATGCCGCTGTGATGCGTGGCGACCGAGACGCCGAGATCCTGGCAGGTGCGCCAGACCGGGTCGTAGTCATACAGGCTGTCGACGGCGAGCGGGTCGATCCAGTGCGCATGACGCGCGGCAGGCGAGCCTTGCGCCGCCGCGATGGGGCGGCGCACGCAACCGGCAATGGTGACCGTCTTGAAGCCGAGGGTCTGGACCGCGTGGCGGATTTCCGCCACAGCCTCGTCCGGCGTGTGCATGGGGATGACGGCCGATGCCAGCATGCGGTCGCGATGTGGCGCAAAGATGTCGCGATACATCAGGTTGAGCGCGCGGCAACCGCCGAGCCGCAGGTCGGTGTCGTCAGAGGTCGCGATCGGGATGCCCACGGATGTGTACATGACGGCGAAGTCGATGCCGAAATCGTCCATCCGGTCGCGGATCAGGGCTGGCAGCATGGTGGTCGCGCGCTCCAGCGGATCGGCGGAATTGACCAGCCAGAAGGGCGGCCGCATGACCCGGTTTGCCTGGCGCTGCGCCGCCGTCATGCCGTACCAGCCGGTGGCCTCGCCATACGGGCTGTTTGCATTGATCAGATGCATGAAGCGCGCTGCCAGGGCTTCGCCGCCGACCTGGTGAAGGTAGTCCATCAGCACCGGCAGGATCTCGGCGATATGCCCGTCGCCGTCGATGATGGGGTGCTTGAGCTGGGCTCGAACGGCGGCAGAGGCTGTTTGCTTCATGTCTTCTTCCTCCCTGTCTTTCGTTTTCTGATGGCTGCCTTGGCAATCGCTTTCGCCTCGGCGGTGCCGTAATAGAGCTTCACCGCGAGATTGCCGAGATTGCCGATACCACGAAACATTTCCGTGTCGGCGTTGATCGTGCGCTTGGCGATGGCGAGCGCCGTCGGGCTTTTCTCCAGTATTTCGGCGCACCAGCGTTTAACCTCGGCATCCAGCCGGGCGGCGGGCACCACCGCGTTGACGAGTCCCATGGCGAGCGCCTGCTCGGCGGTGTAGCGGCGGCACAGGAACCACATTTCCTTCGCCCGCTTCTGCCCCACCGTGCGGGCGAGCAGGTTGGTGCCATAGCCGGGATCGACCGATCCCATGGCGGGCCCGACCTGGCCGAACACCGCGTTGTCGGCCGCAATGGTGAGATCGCACAGCGTCGCCAGCACATTGCCGCCGCCGATGCACCAGCCGCGCACCTTGGCGATCACCGGCTTCGGCGCGTCGCGCAGAATGGTGTGCAGCTCCTCGACGGGCAGGCCGACGGTGCCGCGACCGGTGTAGCCCCCGGTGCTGTGGCTGCCCTGGTCGCCGCCGGCGCAAAAGGCGCGTTCGCCCGCGCCGGTGAGCACGATGACGCCGATCTTCTCGTCCCAGGCAGCGCGGTTGAAGGCGTGGATCAGCTCCTCGCAGGTTTCGGCGCGGAAGGCATTGTGCACCTGTGGGCGGTTGATCGTGATCGTGGCGACGCCGCCGCGTGCCGCATAGAGAACATCCTTGTACTTCATGACGCGGGCTCCTTCGCCCAATAGGGCGCGCGCAGCTCGCGGCGCAGGATCTTGCCGGTCGGATTGCGCGGCAGGCTTTGCCGGACCTCGACGCCGGAGAGGCGCTGGTGCTTGTCCAGCCGGACATTGGCCCAGTCGCGCAATTCCTCGACGTTCACCTCGCACCCATCCGCCGCAACCACCAGCGCAAGCGGCGTTTCACCCCAGCGCGAATGCGGAACGCCGATGACGCAGAGATCGGCGAGGTCGGTGCGCTCGCCCAGCACGCGTTCGATATCGGCGGGAAAGACATTGTAGCCGCCGGACAAGATCATGTCCTTCTTGCGATCGACGAGGTAGAGATACCCGTATTCGTCGATGCGTCCGATATCGCCGGAGCGCAGGTAAGGCAATCCGTTCTCGGGGTTGCGCCACAGCATGCGTGCGGTCTCATCGGGGCGGTTGTGATAGCCAGCCATCAGGATGGGGCCGTGGCCGACGATTTCACCGGGCTGGCCGGGCGGTACGGCGCGTCCGTCATCGTCGATCAGGCGGACATCATTGCCCATCATGGCGCGGCCGACCGACATAAGCGCGTGAGGCGGGTCTTCCGGCCGACGCACAACGGCAAAGCCTTCCGTCAGGCCATAGACCTCGTACAAGCCGCAGGGAAAGGTGGCGATCACGGCCTCCTTCACCGGCTGGCGCATCGACGAGCCGGCGGTGGTGAGCGAGCGCAGGCTGGAAAGATCACGCGGCAATTGCTTCTGCACTGCAAGCAGGTCTTCGAACTGAGTCGGTACCATGATGGTGTGCGTGCCGCGCAGGCGTTCCACCAGCGCCGCAAAGTCGGTCCCGTCCCAGCGCGGCATCACCACCATCGTCGCGCCGGTGAACAGGGCACAGAGCGCCAATGTCCACGCCGTATTGGAATGCATCGGCGTGGTGACGATCACCACCGCCTCGTTGTCATAGCGCAGCTCGGCGCTCATGATCATGGCGTGGTTGAGCCGGCATTGCTGCGTCAGGGCGATGCCCTTGGGCACGCCGGTGGTGCCCGAGGAATAGATCAGACAGGCGATGTCCTGTCCCTGGCTTGCGGCGGGTGGTGCAGGCTCCGCTCCGCGCAGCCACGAATCCCACGACATGGCGCCGCCAGGTGCGCCGTCGAGCGCAACACGACGCAGCGTGACACCTGCCAGCTTGTCGAGATAGGCGCCACTGGCCAGCACCAGCCGGGCTCCGGAATCGGCCACCATGGTGGTCAGCGTTTTGGCGCTTGCCATCGTAGGCAGCGCCGCCACTGTGGCACCGCTGCGCAGGGCGCCGAAATAGGCGACAACGGATTCGGCTGAACTGTCGGTCAGCAGGCCTACCGTGCTGCCGCGGCCGCAGCCATCGCGCCGCAGCGCACCAGCGACCCGTGCCGTCGCCTGGTCGAAGTCACGCCAGGACAGCGCGGTGTCCCGGCAAATCAGGCAGGGCTTGTCGGGCTGGGTCTCGGCATGGCGCGCCGCGTAGTGGGCGATGAACAGCTGGGGCGGATCGAACATGTCGGCATGGTTGTCGATCCAGCCGCCTTGCGTCACGGGAATTCGCAAAAAGCTGGCAATCCGGCGAGGTTCTGCATTCCAACCGAGATGCAGGACCTAGAATCGAGTCGCTTACATAATATTCTGCATACTAAAATCACCCCAATCGCTGTCCAGACCATTCGAACAAGGGGAATCTCGATGACGCCGGCCTTCGCCCGTTTTTCCATGCTCGCCGCCGCAGGCCTCAGCCTGGCCGCCGCCCTGCCCGCTCAGGCGCAGGACGCCAAGGACACGCTGCGCATCGCCATGTACGCGACCTCGACCACGCGCGGCCATGTCTATGGCACCACCTTCACCTCACCCGCGATGTTCTGGTGGGAGGCGGTCTATGACCCGTTCGTCCGCATTGACGACAAGGGTCGGCCCCAGCCGATGGCGGTGGAGAAATGGGAGGTGGTGAATCCGACCACCTGGCGCGTCACTTTCAAGAAGGACATCACTTTCGGCAGCGGCCGCACCAATGACGCCGCCAATATCGTCCAGGTGTTCGACTACCTGCACACTGATGTGGGCAAGACCTCCGGCATCATGCGCAGCTTCGCCGTCACCAGCTACAAGGCGGTGGATTCGCACACGGTGGAATTTGTCACACCGAAGCCCGACCCGTTGCTTGTGGCTAAGTTCGGCGCCTTCTACCTGGCCGACATGAAGTCCTTCAACGAGATGGGCCTCGAGGCCTTCTCGTCCAAGCCTGTGTCCTCGGGCCCCTACCGGGTGACAAGCTGGAACGACAACGAGATGACCGCCGTACCCAATCCCACGAGCTGGCGCCAGGGCAAGGTGAAGAACCTGAAGATCACGTCGGTGCCGGAACCATCTTCGCGCATCGCGGCGCTGGAGTCGGGGCAGACCGACATCATCTATTTCGCCGGCCCCGACGACATTCCGCGCATCCGCGCCGCCGGCCACACGGCGGTCATCGATCCTGCACCCTATGTCGCAGCCGTCGCGCTGTTCACCGAGGACTTCCCCAACAAGTTCAACAAGAATGGCAAGACGCCGCTCGCCGACAAGCGCCTGCGCCAGGCCTTCAACTACGCCGTCAACCGCGAGGCGATGACCAAGGAGTTCCTGAAGGGCATTACCCAGATGTCGGGCCAGCCGGCGACGCCGTCGTCATTCGGCTACAATCCGGACGTGAAGCCGTACCCGTACGATCCGGCTAAGGCAAAGCAGCTGCTGGCCGAAGCGGGCTATCCCAACGGCATGGAAGTGCTGATGGAAACCCAGACGGGCAATTTCGTCGGCGGCAGCGAGATCGTGCAGATCGTCGCCAACGACCTGGCCCAGGTCGGCATCAAGCTGACGGTGCAGCCGATGATCCAGGCGGAGTTCGGCAACAAGCTGCGCAACAAGAAGTGGGAAGGCATGATGTCGAGCATCTCGATGTTCGTCGGCCCGGCCATGGACCCGGCGCTGGTCTTTGCCATGTATGGCTGCGGCCTGTCCTTCAGCTACACCTGCATCGAGGAACTGAACCCGCTGCTTGCCCAGTCCGGCGCCGAGATGGACCGCGCCAAGCGCGAGGCCCTGCTCAAGCAGCTGATGAAACAGTCGCATGACGAGGCGCTGGCGCTCTACCTGTTCGACGGCGTCGATATCACTGGCGTGGCGAAGCGAGTCAAGGGATTCAAAAACTGGAACCGCGCCGTGCTCTACGAAGGTATTTCGATCGACGGTTGACAGATTCAGCGCAATTGTGAAGGGCCGGCGCCTTCCGGGCGCCGGCCTTCTTTCTTAGGATGGCCGCGTGAAACTCTATTACGCCCCCGCTTCGCCCTATGTGCGCAAGGTGGTGATCCTGCTGCACGAGACCGGCCTTGAGCCCGGGGTCGAACGCATTTCCTCCACCACCACGCCGATGAAATCCGACTCGGCGCTGCGGAAGTCGAATCCGCTGATGAAGCTGCCGGCGCTGATCCTCGATTCGGGCGAGACGCTGTATGACAGCCGGGTGATCTGCGAATACCTTGATACCACCTTTGCCGGCGGCCGCTTCTTCCCCGCCGCGCCCACCGCGCGCTGGACCGCGCTGCGGCGCCAGTCGCTCGCCGACGGTCTGCTCGATGCCGGATTGATCGTGCGCTACGAGACCAAGATGCGCCCCCCCGAGAAGCTGTGGGAAGAATGGCGCAGCGGCCAATGGGCCAAAGTGACCGGTGCCGCGAGCGAGATGGAGCACGAGGCGCCGCAGTTCGGCGACAGCTTCGACATCGGCACCATCGCCATCGCCTGTGCGCTCGGCTATCTCGATTTCCGCTATCCGGAATTCGACTGGCGCGACGATCGCCCGGTGCTCGCCGCCTGGTTCGCCAGATTCTCCGAACGCCCATCGCTGCAGAAGACGGTGCCGACGCTGCAACCAGCGGGGCGCTGACGGCCCGTCGCTAGCGGCGTTGGCGCAACCGGCCGACGATACCGGTCGGAAAGAAGTAGACGCTCAGCACGAAGAGCACACCGAGCCACAGCACCCAGCGGTCGGGGTGCAGGAGATCGGGCAGCAGCGGCACGCCGACAAGCGCCTTGCTGACGCCGCCCATCAGCGCCTGCAGATAGTTCTGCGCCAGCACCAGGATGACGACGCCGATGACCGCGCCATAGAGCGTGCCCATGCCGCCGATCACGACCATGAGCAGGATGTCTATCATGATCGAGAAGCTGAGCATGGTGTCGGGGCCAGTGTAGCGTAGCCAGATCGCCATCAGTGCGCCGGCCATCGTCGCCACCAGGGCGGCCAGAACATTGGCGAGCGTGCGGTAGACAACCGTACGATAGCCCAGCGCCTCGGCGCGGAAGTCGTTCTCGCGGATCGCCTGCAGCACGCGTCCAAAGGGCGAATTCACCACCCGCAGCAGGAACAGGAACAGCGCCAGCGCAGCGAAGAAGACAAGGTAGTAGGTGATGATCCGGCCGCTGATCGCAACACCGAATATCTCGCCATCGAACAGCCTGAAGCCGGGCTGCAGCACCGTGGGCGCGCGGAAGCTGCGGCCATCCTCGCCGCCGGTGAAACCCGAAAGCTGCGAGGCGAGGATCAGGAAAGCCGAGGCCACGGCCAGCGTGATCATGGCGAAGAAGATCGCCCGCACGCGCAGGGAGAAGAGCCCGATCAGTGCCGAGAGCACCGCCGTCAGCGCCAGCGCGAGAACGAAGCCGACCCCGATCGCGCCCCAGGATGGCCCCAGGCCATAGAGGGCCAGGCCAATGCCATAGCCGCCGATGCCATAGAACATCGTGTGGGCGAAGGACACGATGCCGGCATAGCCCAGCAGCAGGTCATAGGACGCCACCAGCACGATGAAGATGCAGATCTTTGCCGCGACGTTGAGCGGCCGCGTGCCGGGAAACAGGAAGGGCGCCAGCAACAGCGCGACAAAGACCAGCACGAGCAGCACCATCAGCACGCGGCTGCGCGGATAGTCGCCAGAGAACAACGCGCGCAGCATCAGCGTTTCGCCCCGCCATACAGGCCCTGCGGACGCCACAGCAGGATCAGCACCATGAGGAGGATGTTGGAGCCGAGCGCCACCTTGGGCATCAGGAAGCCGGTGTAGTTGGCCAGCAGCGCCACCATCAGCGCGCCGATGAAGCAGCCCCAGACGGAACCAAGCCCACCGATGATGATGACAATGAAGACAAGGACCATCACCTCCATGCCCATGCCGGCGACCAGGACTTCCCGGTAAAGGCCCCACATCACGCCGCCGAGACCGGCGAGCGCCGATCCGGCGACGAAGACCAGCACGAAAAGGCGGCGGATGTCGTAGCCAAGCGCCTGCACCATCTCGCTGTTCTCGACACCGGCACGAATCAGCAGGCCGAGCCGTGTCCGGTTCAGCACCAGCAGCATGCCGATCAGCACGACAAGCCCGACGCCGACGGCGAACAGCCGGTAGCGCTCCAGCGCCACCTCGCCCACCACGATAGCGCCACGGATACCGGTGGGCAGCGGCAGGGCGATCTGCTGCGGCCCCCACAGCACATGGATCATCTGCTCGGCGATGATCAGGCCGCCCATGGTGACAAGAATCTGCTTCAGGTGCTGGCCATAGACTGGCCGCACGATGACGCGTTCGAAGACAAGCCCGAGGGCGCCGGTGCCCGCCATCGCCACGACGATCGCGAGCGCGATGGCGGCAAGGTTCATCCAGATGTTGTCGGCCTGCATCCAGGCGGCGAGCGGCAGCAGCACCAGCGTGGCGAGGAAGGCACCGATCGAGATGAATGCGCCATGGCCGAAGTTGAGCACGTCCATCAGGCCGAAGACGAGCGTCAGCCCCGAGGCCATGATGAAGATCATCATGCCCATGGCAAGGCCGGCGAGCGTCAGCGTGATCCAGGCCGGAAAGGCGCCGATCAGCGGCAGCGCAAGCAGCACGAGCGCGGGCACCAGCAGCAGTGGCAGCCTGTCGCCCGCAAGACGGGGCAGGCGCCAGGCGGGGCGTCCGGTGGTGTCGCTGCGCTGGACAATGGCCATGACCGTCCTATTGATGGGAATCGAGGCTGAGGCCGAGCAGCCGCTGCTGCAGGTCGCGGTCCTTGGCCAGCGCCGCCATCGCGCCAGCATGGACGATGCGGCCATCGTCCATCACCGCAACATGGTCGCCAAGCGCACTGGCAAAGCGGAAGTTCTGCTCCACCAGCAGGATCGTCGTCTCGGTGCGCTTCAGCTCGCGGAAGGCTTCGATCATGTTGCCGATGATGGCGGGGGCAAGGCCCTTGGTCGGCTCGTCGATCAGCAAGAGCTTGCGCGGCTCGATCATGGCGCGGGCAATGGCGAGCATCTGCTTCTGCCCGCCCGACAAGGCGCCCGCCGACAGGTTCCAGAATTTCTCCAGCGCCGGGAAAAGGCCAAGGACCCATTGCAGGCGTCGCGCTTCGGGCGCCCCGGCGCGGGCCGCGACAAGAATATTCTCGCGCACCGTCAGGCCGCTGAAGATGCCCATGTTCTCGGGCACATAGGCGACACCGGCACGCGCGATCTCGGGTGTCGCGCGAGCCGCAATCTCCTGGCCGTCAAAGGCGATATGACCCGCCGAGGCGCGCCACATGCCAAGGATCGTGCGCAGCGTCGTCGTCTTGCCCGCCCCATTGCGCCCAAGCAGCATGGTGAGTTCGCCGCGTGGCACGACGAGATCGACGCCCTGCAGGATGTGGTAGTGGCCAATATGCGTGTGCACGCCGGACAGCTGCAGGAGCGCGTCAGACATGGTCGGCGAGCCCCATGCCAAGATAGGCGTCCTGCACAATGGGCGAGGCCATTACCTCGGCCGGGTCGCCGTCGGCGACGAGATAGCCGTTGTGCAGCACGACGATGCGGTCGGCGAGCGAGCGCACGACATCCATCTTGTGCTCGACCAGCAGCACCGTCTTGTCCCCGCGCGCCTTAATTCCATGGATGAGGTCGAGAATAACCGGCACCTCATCCACGCTCATGCCAGCCGTCGGCTCGTCGAACATCAGCACGTCGGGATCAAGCGCGAGCAGGATCGCGACCTCGAGCTTGCGCTGGTCGCCATGCGGCAGCGCGCTCGCCAGCGCATCGCGCCGGTCGAGCAGCGTGATGCTGCGCAGCAGTTCGTCCGCCTCGTCTATCAGGTCGCGCCGCCGCGACCACAGGGTGAAAATATCGAGGCCAACGCGGGCGCGGCTTTGCACGGCAAGGCGCACGTTCTCATGCACCGTCAGGTTGGGAAACAGGTTGGTGAGCTGGAAGGCACGGCCGATACCCCGCCGGGTGCGCGACGGCGCGGACAGCGTGGTGATGTCGTCGCCGCGCAGCAGCACCTGCCCCTCGTTCGCCTTTAACTGGCCGGACATGAGGTTGAAATAGGTGGTCTTGCCGGCGCCGTTCGGGCCGACGATGGCGGTGAGGTGGCCTGGGCTGAAGGCGCAGCTCACGGTGTTGACGGCCGTGTGGCCACCGAAACGAATGGTGAGGTCCCGGGTTTCCAGCACGGGTGCCGGCGGGGTGGCCGTGGGCAGCGCGCGGATGTTGTTCATGCGTCGGTCCGGTGGTTGGGGCCGAGTTTATCCACCCGGCCCCACCCCATGGCTACCGCTTGTTCAGGATCGGCACCTTCATGTCTTCGATGCGCAGCTCGCGCACCGATTCGAGCACGGCCCATTTTACGTTCGGATCCACCTTGACCTTGAAATGATACATGGACTGGAGCGCCTGGTGGTCTTCCTTGCGGAAAACCATCTTGCCCTTCGGCGTGTCGAACTCCATGCCTTCCATGGCCGTGATGAGCTTCTCGGCGTCGCTGGAACCCGCCTTCTTCAGCGCGGAAACCGCCGCGATTCCGGCTGCCATGCCACCGGCGGTGAAGAAGTCAGGCGGCTCCTTGAAGCGCTTCATGTGCTCCGCGACGAGCCAGTCGTTCACCGGGTTCTTCGGGATCTCGTAATAGTAGTAGGTCGCGCCCTCCATGCCCGGGAACGGCTTGTAGGCCTCGAGCGCCGGCAGGATGTTGCCGCCGGTCGACAGTTCGATGCCAAAGCGGCCGGGGTTGAGGTCCTGCATCTTGGCGAGCGGGTTGACCGCGCCGGCCCAGATCACCCAGACAATCTTGCGGCCCTGCTTGTCCTTCATCGCATCGAAGATGCGCTGGGCCGAGGCGGTGAAATCGGTCTGGTTCTGCGGCGCGTATTCCTCGAAGACGAGGTTGGCACCGGTGCCGGCGAGCGCCGACTTGAAGGCGGCGACGCCGTCGCGGCCAAAGGCGTAGTCCTGCGCCAGCGTGGCGATATGGACTCCCGGCTTGCCGATGGCGACGGCGTTGGAGATCGCGTCCTGGCTCGAATTGCGGCCCGTGCGGAAGATGTAGCGGTTCCACTTGTCGCCGGTGATCGAGTCGGCCACCGCCGGCTCGACGATCAACACCTTCTTGTATTCCTCGGCCACCGGCAGCATGGCGAGCGCCGCGGCCGAGGACGTGGTGCCGATGGCAAGGTCGACCTTGTCATCGCCATAGGCTTCGGCGAGCAGAGTCTTCGCCAGCTCCGGCTTGAGCTGGTCGTCCTTGGCAATGACCGTAATCTTGCGACCGTTCACCATCATGGTGCCGCCCGTCGCATATTCGAGGCCCAGCATCAGCCCGGCTTCGGTCTGCTTCGCATAGGCCTCGAGCGGGCCCGTCTTGCCGTAAATCAGTCCCAGTTTAATGTCCTGCGCGGCAGCGCCGCCGGCCAGGACCAGACCGACTGCCGCAGCAGTCAGGCCGAGCGATATCCGCATCGGGTTTCTCCCGTGATGGCTCCCCCGGCCCGGAGGACTCCGGGCCTTGCGCTTTACATGGCAAGCGCCGTGCCACGCGCAGAAAGTCCGGTTTTCTGGCCTTTCGCTGATTTCGATCTCAACGTGCTGCACCGCACACTGCCCGGAAGGCCGGACAGCCGCTCAGGCGTAGCGAATAAGTTTATGCTTCCCAATGACTTGCAGCTGCTGTCCGGAGAGTCAGACAGCCTTGGGAATGTCCGTCTTGTCGGACATCAGGCCGTGGGTGGCGAGTTTCTCATAGAATTGTGCCCGGCTGATGCCGAGCAGGCGTGCCGCCTGCACCTTGACGCCACCGGCCACCTCGAGCGCTTCGAGCAGGGCCGTGCGCTCGGCCTCCGCCATCACCTGGCGCAGGGGACGCAGCGGTTCGGCGGGCGTGGTTGCAAGATCGCGACCGGCCACAAGGCGCGGCGCCTCGCGCGCCGAGAGGAGGGGGGCAAGATGCGCCGCGGTCAGCACCGGCGCATCGACCTGTGCGGTTGCCTGTTCCAGCACATTGCTGAGCTCGCGCACATTGCCGGGCCAGGAGCTCGCCGCCAGCAGCGCCAGCGCGTCGGGCGCGAGTTCGCGCGGCGGCTCCCCCGCCTCCATCGCAATGTCGTCAAGCACGGTGTCGGCCAAAGCCGGAATGTCGTCGCGCCGCTCGCGCAGAGGCGGGATCACCAGCGGCAGCACGTTGAGCCGATAGAAGAGATCCGCTCGAAAGGTGCCGGCATCGACAGCCGCCTTGAGATCACGGCTGGTCGCCGCGATTACCCGCACATCGACCGACAGCACACGGTTGGAGCCCAGCGGCTCGATCTCACCCTCCTGCAGCGCGCGCAGCAGCTTGGGTTGCAGCGACAGTGGCATGTCGCCGACTTCGTCGAGGAACAGCGTGCCGCGATGCGCAAGTTCGAACTTGCCCGGCCGCGCCTTGGTGCCGGCGCCGGTGAAGGCGCCTGGCGCAGTGCCGAAAAGCTCCGATTCCAGCAGGGTTTCCGGGATAGCGGCGGCATTGACGCGCACCATCGGTCCCTGCGCCCGCGGGCTCGCGGCATGGATTGCATGGGCGAGCAGTTCCTTGCCCGTGCCCGTTTCGCCCATCAGCAGGACATTGCCATCGCGTGCCGCCGCACGGCGTGCCTGCGCCTTGATGGCGCGGGCGGCGGCGCTCTCACCGACGAACTGGCTGAAGCGATAGCGCGCACGGCGGCCCTTGGCAATTTCCTGTCCGGCGCGCGCCAGTTCTTCCTGCATCGTCTGGAATTTCGACACGATCGGACGCAGCGCCTGCAGCCGGTCATACAGAATGAGGCCGAGCGCTCCGTTCACCACGCCATCATCGTCGCGCAGCGGAATGCGCGACACGACGAGTTGGCGGTTGTTGATGGGATAGACATCGAGCAGTTCGGCACGGCCGCTTTCCACCACCTCGCGCAACCGGCTGTTGGCGATCACCTCTTCGACCGGGCGGCCCTCGATATCCTCGACGCCGTTCCAGCCGACCAGCGCCTTGAACTTGTCGTTCATCCAGACGATGCGCGCCTGCGTGTCGACGAGAACCGCACCTTCATACAAACTGTCGAACAGATCGACGAGGCTGCGCGCCGCGCGGCTGCGCACCAGGGCTTCGTCGATTCGCTTGTCCCGGCTCATCGTGCGGCGGAACCCTTCAGGCCACGGAGATTGCGGCCAAGGTCATGCTAGACACGCGGGTTGCCGGCGAACAAGAAAACGCGGTGCTGCATCTGCGAAGATGATCGCTTGTGAAGCGAGGAGTGCTTCTTCCCGCCGCATCGCGGCGCTGGAAGGCGCACTTGCGCACCATCATCCTTCCACTATTCTCGCCCCCGGACGGGCCGCAAGGCCCATTTTATGAACAGCATGGGCGGCAGGCTCAGCAGCTTCGGCCGCGCACGACGCCCACCACCGCTTTTCCCTCAGGGAGACCGTCTTGACTGCTGGGCCGACGCCTTACCCTCACCTGTTCTCGCCCATCAAGCTGGGACCCTGCGTTTTGCGCCATCGCGCCATCATTCCCGGCCATTCGATGATGATGTCGCATTTCGAGCCGGGCGTGTCGGACCGCCTGCATGCCTATCTGTTGCGCCGGGCGCAGGGTGGTGCCGCGCTGGTTGGCATCGAGTCCGCACCCGTCCATGAATCGAGCCTGAACTTCAGTGCCGCCAGCGTGTTCTCCGACGATGCCGTGCCGTCCCTGCGGCGGCTGGCTGATGCCGTGCACCAGGCGGGCTCGAAACTGTCGATCATCCTCTGGCATGGCGGGCACAACATTTCGCATCGCTATGGCGCCTCCCATGCGGTGGCGCCGTCGATGATCCCGGGCCCACGCACGCGCGAGACACCGAAGGTGATCACGCGGCGCGAGATCGCCGAACTGGTGAATGCTTATGCCGCCGCCGCCCGGCGATGCCGTGAGGCGGGCCTCGACGTGCTCGAGGTTCAGACGGCCACCGACTACCTGCTCGGCAATTTCATGTCGCCGCGCCTCAACTGGCGCACCGACGAATATGGCGGCTCGCTCGAGAACCGCATGCGCATCGTGGTTGAGGTGCTGGAAGCGGTGCGCGACGCTGCCGGTCCGGACATCGCCGTGGGCGTGCGCACCTCGGTCGCCCACCACATTCCCGGCGACCCGGACGACTACGACATCGAGGACTCCCTGCCCTGCATGAAGTTTCTCGATGAACGCGGCCTCGTCGACTATGTCAGCCTGATCACCGGCTCGCATTGGTCCTTTCCGCAGACCATCCCGCCGATGACCATGCCACGCGCCGGACTCGCGGACGAGGCGGCCCAGTTCAAGGCGGCACTTTCGGTGCCGGTGACGGTGGCGGGCAAGATCCGCACGGCGGCCGAGGCCGAAGCCATCCTTTCCGCGGGTCAGGCCGACGTCATCGCCATGGCGCGCACCTGGATCGCCGAACCCGACTGGATGCGCAAGCTGGAGAGCGGCCGCGAGGCCGAGATCCGCCCCTGCATGAGCTGCAACCTGGGTTGCATCGGCTTTGTCGCGCGGCGCATCCCCGGCACCTGCGTCCTCAACCCGGTGACCGGCCGCGAAAGTGCCACGCCGCCGATCACCCGGGCACTGACACCGAAGCGCATCGCGGTGATCGGTGGCGGCCCCGCGGGGCTTGAAGCCGCGCGCCTGTCCGCCGAACGCGGCCATACCGTGACGCTGTATGAAGCAAACGGCAATTTGGGCGGCCAGATGCATCTGGCCGCGCATGCGCCCAACCGCGGCGAGATGCTGCCGGCCCTGCAGTGGTGGGCCAACGAATTGCGGCGGCTCGGCGTGAACGTTCTGCTCAACCGCCCGGTCAGGCTTGACGAGAAGCTTGCCGCCGATGTTGTCATCTGGGCGGTCGGTGCCGAGCCTGCCATCACCCAGGTCTGGCGCATCCGCCCCTATCTGCCCGACGGCATTCCTGGCACCGCTGGCCTCGCGCATGGCCGCGATGTGCTGCGCGGGGCCGTCACGGCGCATGGCAAGGTCCTGGTCATCGACGAAGAGGGCGGCTGGCCCGTGGTGTCGCTGGCGGAAACCCTGAACGCCGACCCTCGCGTGACCAGCGTTCTCGTGACAACGCCGGAAGCGGCGCTGGGCGGCCCGGAGCTCGACCTGACCGGCGATAGCGCGCTCGTGGTGCCGCGCGCTCGCGCCAACGGCATCGTCACGCGCAGCAACACGCTGGTGACGGCGGTGGAAAACGGCATGGCGACGCTCGACAACGGCGAGCGCATCGGTCCCTTCGACACCATCATCCTGTCGACCGGCACGCGCCCGCGCGCCACGCCGGAGGATACGCTGGCGATTGGCGATTGCCTGGCACCGCGCGGCATCTACGGCGCCACCAACGACGCCGAGCGGATCACCCAGACGTTGTGATTCAATCGGCCGGCACGAAGGCGCCGGGCGGAATCATCCGCGGCTCGACATAGGCGATGTGCAGCGCGTCCAGCATCGCCCACAGGATGTCGCACTTGGCGCGCAGCACGGCGAGCACAGCCTCCTGCTGCTCCTCCGTCCGCGCATGTTCCTTGACATAGGCGAGCGCGAATTCGGCATCTTCCGGCGCCTGGTCGAGCCGCGGCTTGAAATAGGCCAGCGTGTCTTCGGTGATGAAGTCGTAGTTGCGCAGCATGCCGCCGACGCGTTCGGAAATGATCGCGGGCGAGAACAGCTCGGTCAGGCAGGAGGCGATGCCCTCAAGGATCGAGCGGTCGCGCACCAGGCCAATATAAGCGTCCACCGCAAAGCGGGTGATCGGCAGCAGGCCTCGCGTCGAGATGACATAGTCGCGGTCTAGGCCGAGGCCGTCCGTCAGTCGCAGCCAGCGTTCGATGCCACCCGTCTCAGGCCCATCGCCGTCATGGTCATGCAGCCGCTTGCGCCAGGCGCGGCGCAGGTCCGGCGTCGGCAGCCGCGCGATCAGCGTCGCATCCTTGGCCGGGATGCGGGCCTGGTAGTAATAGCGGTTGAGCGCCCAGGCCTGCAGCTGCCCACGGTTAAGCTTACCCTGGTACATCAGCTTGTGCAGCGGATGGTTCGAGTGATAACGCTCGGCGCCGATCTGCCGCAGCGCGGCCTCCAGCTCGCCGGGGGACAGCACGCGCGCACTCATAGGTCGATCTCCATTCCGTCAAAACCCACGCCCCAGCCCGCCGCCGTGACCGCCGCGCGTTCGGGTGAATCGTCGAGCAGGATCGGGTTGGAGTTGTTGATGTGGATGAGCACCTTGCGCTTCACGGCGATGGTGCGGAAGGCGGCGAGCGTGCCGTGCGGTCCACTCATGCTCATATGTCCCATTCGCAATCCCGTCTTGCTGCCCAGTCCGGCGCGGACCATTTCGTCGTCGGACCATAGCGTGGCGTCGAACAGCACAAGGTCGGCGCCCTGCAGGCGCTGCGCCAGTGCCGCCGTCATGCCGGCGCAGCTGGGGATGAAGAACATGCTTCGCGCACCACTGCTGACATGGGCCCCGACGGTGCCTTCGCCTTCGACGATCTCCGGCGTACGGCCCGCCTCCTCGAGATAAAGCGGCACCTTGCCCGGCACGGGGAAGAGCTCGATCGTGAGGTCGCTGGAGGACCCGTCGGGCAACACGAGGCGTTCGGCCTGTCCGACGGTCAGGGGACGGCGCGCGACCAGATCGCGCGCCAGCACCTCGAAGATCGGGTTGGCATCGAGCACGGCCTGGGTGCGCGCGGTGCCATAGACGGAAAAGGCCTGCCGTTCGCGCAGGGTGAGCAGGCCGGCAATGGCATCCACATCGGCATTGGTCAATACAACACCGGCAATGGGGGAGGATCGCAGCCCCTGCTTCGGGTGCAGGCAGGCATTGGCCTCGATCTGCTGGCGCAGGTCGGGCGAGGCATTGAGCAGGAACCAGTGTGCGCCATCGGCGCTCACCGCGACGGAGGCCTGGGTCCGCGGTTTCGCGGCCGGATCGCCGGTCCGCGCCCGGCGGCAGGCCGTGGCATGGGAGTTCCACTGCGGAAAGCCGCCGCCCGCGGCAGCGCCCAGAATACGAATCTTCATCACAAAACCTGATAGGCCCACCCATCGCGGCATGGACGGGCGTTTCCCTTGCCTGTTAGCTTAAGCAGACCCTATATCAAAGTCCGTGCTGCACATGCTGAGGGACTGTTTGAGGAGAGTTTCAATGGCCTGGACCCGCCCGAAAATCCGCGAAATCTGCGTGGCGATGGAAATCAACGGCTAT
>CANJEJ010000021.1 GCA_947473325.1 Alphaproteobacteria bacterium
CTACCTCGTTGATTCCGGCGGCGCCAACCTGCCGAACCAGGACGAGGTGTTTCCCGACCGCGATCATTTCGGCCGCATTTTCTTCAACCAGGCGACGCTCTCTGCCGCGGGCATTCCGCAGATCGCCGTGGTGATGGGTTCCTCCACCGCGGGCGGCGCCTATGTGCCGGCGATGGCGGATGAAAGCGTCATCGTGAAGGGCACCGGCACCATCTTCCTCGGCGGCCCGCCGCTGGTGAAGGCGGCGACGGGCGAGGTGGTGAGCGCGGAAGACCTTGGCGGCGCGCTGGTTCATTCCCGCGAATCAGGTGTCACCGATCACTTTGCCGAAGACGACCGCCACGCGCTCGCCATCGCACGCCGCATCGTCGCCAATCTCGGTGGCGCCAAGGTGCTGCCGGTGGCGACGCTGGAACCGCAGGATCCGCTCTATCGCGCCGACGACATCTATGGCGTGGTGCCGCCCGACCTGCGCACGCCCTTCGACGTGCGCGAGGTGATCGCGCGCCTCGCCGACGGCTCCGTGTTCGACGAGTTCAAGACGCTCTATGGCCCGACGCTGGTGACGGGATTCGCCCATGTCCATGGCTATCCCGTCGGCATCGTCGCCAACAACGGCATCCTCTTCTCGGAATCAGCGCAGAAGGGTGCGCATTTCATCGAGCTGTGCTGTCAGCGCAAGATTCCGCTGCTCTTCCTGCAGAACATCACCGGTTTCATGGTCGGCCGCAAATACGAAGCCGGCGGCATCGCCAAGGACGGCGCGAAACTTGTTACCGCGGTCGCCTGCGCCGCCGTGCCGAAGATCACCGTCATCATCGGCGGCTCCTTCGGCGCCGGCAATTACGGCATGTGCGGCCGCGCCTATGACCCGCGCTTCCTGTGGATGTGGCCCAATGCCCGCATCTCCGTCATGGGTGGCGAGCAGGCGGCGAGCGTGCTGTCCCAGGTCCGGCGTGACGGCCGCGCCGCGCGCGGCGAAACGGTGGACGAGGGCGCGGAGCAGGCCTTCGTCTCCGGCATCCGCCAGCAATACGACACGCAAGGCCATCCCTACTACGCCAGCGCCCGTTTGTGGGACGACGGCATCATCGACCCTGCCGAGACGCGTACCGTTGTGGCGCTCTCGCTTTCGGCAGCCCTGAACGCGCCGATACCCGACACCCGCTTTGGTGTTTTCCGGATGTGACGAGATGACCCAGGCCATGGCAGATCGCAGCGTTTTGCTGCAGTTGGATCCGCGGGGCGCGGCGACAATCACGCTCAACCGCCCCGACGTGCACAATGCCTTCAACGAAGACATGATGCTCGGCATGACCCAGACGCTGGAGGAATTGCGCGAGATCAAGGAACTGCGCATCGTCCTCATCATCGCCAAGGGCGAATCCTTCTGCGCCGGCGCCGACCTCAATTACATGCGAAAGGCGGCGGGTTACAGCGAGGCGGAGAACGAGGCGGACGCGCACAAGATCGGCAACATGCTGATCGCGCTGTCGTCTATGCCGGTGCCGACGGTGGCGCTGGTACAGGGCGCCGTCTATGGCGGCGGTGTCGGCCTGCTGGCCGCGACCGACATCGTGGTCGCGGTGAAACATGCCGTCTTCGCGCTGACCGAGGTCAAGCTTGGCATCATCCCGGCAATGATCAGTCCCTGGGTGGTCGGCGCGATCGGCCCGCGCCAGGCGGGACGCTATTTCCAGACTGGCGAACGTTTCAGCGCACTCGATGCCCAGCGCCTGGGCTTGGTGCATGAGGTGGTCGCCAACGAGACCGCGCTGACGGCGCAGGGCGAGCATGTGATCGACCAGGTGCTGAAGACGGCACCAGGCGCGGTGTTCGAAGCGAAGAAAGTGGTCGCCGATGTGACCGGCCGGCCCATCGACCGGACACTGATGGACGATCTCGCCAGGCGCATCGCCAAGCGCCGCGCCTCCGAAGAAGGCAAGGAAGGAATCGGCGCCTTTCTTGAACGCCGCAAGGCGAACTGGGTAATCTGACATCGCCACCATGTTCCGCACGCTGCTGATCGCGAACCGCGGCGAGATCGCGGCGCGTATCGCACGCACCGCCCGCGCGATGGGCATCCGCACCATCGCTGTCCATTCCGATGCCGACGCGAACGCGTTCCATGTGCGTGCCTGCGACGCCGCCGTTCGCATCGGTCCGGCACCGGTGGCGGAGAGTTACCTGTCCATTCCCGCCCTGGTCGCCGCCGCGCGCGAGACGGGTGCGCAGGCGATCCATCCGGGTTACGGCTTCCTGTCCGAGAATGCCGACTTTGCCGAGGCCTGCGCCCAGGCGGGGCTTGTCTTCGTCGGCCCGCCCGCCGGTGCCATTCGCGCGATGGGCTCGAAGACGGCAGCGCGTGCGTTGATGATCAAGGCGGGTGTGCCCGTCGTGCCGGGCTATCAAGGCGCCGACCAGTCCGCATCATCGCTGGCGCGCGAAGCGGCGCGCATCGGTTTTCCCGTCCTGCTCAAGCCGGCGAAGGGCGGTGGTGGCAAGGGCATGCGCCGTGTCGACGACGCTGCCGGCTTCGCCGTGGCGCTGGAGGCGACGCAGCGTGAATCCCTGTCGTCCTTTGGCGATGCCGAGATTGTGGTCGAGCGCTATGTCGAACGCCCGCGCCATGTCGAGGTGCAGGTCTTTGCCGACACGCAGGGCCATGTCGTGCATCTGTTCGAGCGCGACTGCTCGCTGCAGCGCCGCCACCAGAAGGTGATCGAGGAGGCGCCCGCGCCGGGCCTCGATCCCGAATTGCGCGTGCGCCTGCATTCCGCAGCCATTGCCGCCGCCCGGGCGGTGGGTTACGTCAACGCCGGCACGGTCGAATTCATCCTCGGCGCCGACGGCGCCTTTTACTTCATGGAAATGAACACAAGGCTGCAGGTCGAGCATCCGGTGACCGAGATGATCACGGAACTCGATCTCGTCGAATGGCAACTGCGTGTGGCGGCGGGGGAAGCGCTGCCGCTGAAGCAGGACCGGATCGTCGCGCAGGGCCACGCCATCGAGGCGCGGCTCTACGCGGAAGCGCCGGAACGCGACTTCCTGCCGTCGCCCGGCACGCTCACACGCTTCGGGTTGCCGACAGGCGAGGGGATTCGCGTCGACGCCGGCGTCGCGGCGGGCGACCGCATCACGCCCTTCTATGACCCGATGATCGCCAAGGTGATCGCGCGCGGCGACACACGCGCCGCAGCGTTGGAAGCCCTGAACGACGCGTTGGCCGCACTGTCGGTGGACGGCGTGGCGACCAACCGCGCGCTTCTGCTGGTAATGACGCGCGATGCGGATTTCGTCGCGGGCCCCGTTCACACGCAGTGGCTCGACACCCATCTTGAAACGGCCGTGCCCGGCCGCCGTCCGGCGTCACCGGCGCAGATCATTCTCGCCTTGTCTGCCCATCTTGCCGACCGCAGCCTGGAAGGCATGCCTGCCGCGGGAGACGACTGGATGTCACCCTGGAACGACCGAACGGGCTGGCGAAGCAACCTGGCTGCGGAAGAGCATTTCCTTGTCGATGGCGGCGGCGGCAGGCAGATCGTCGTGCTTCGCGCCCTTACCATGACGATCAACGGAGCGCTGCTGCCACGGGATGCCGTGCCGTCCGGTACCGTGTATGACCTCGGTCATGGTCAGCGGCTGGTTCTGGATGAAGATGGCAATGCGCTGGTAAGCATCGTTGATCCGCTGGCCCGAAGCGGCGTCGTCGAGGCTGTCGCGGGTGGCGTCGTGGCACCGATGCCGGGCAAGGTCACCAAGCTTCATGTCGCGGTCGGCGATGCCGTGCAGCGCGGCGCGGCGCTGGTCGTGGTCGAGGCTATGAAGATGGAGCACACCCTCACCGCGCCGGCCGCCGGTACGGTGACGGCGCTGCATGGCGCTGTCGGCGCCTTCGTCACAGAAGGCGCCGTGCTGGTCGAGATCGAGTAGCGCCGGCCTTGCCGGTGTTCAGTACGTCTCGAGCAGGCTGCCGAAGCCGCGAATCTTGTCGGAGATGTTGTTCTGGCGCAGCGCGTGCCAGTAGATGGCGGTGTTGATCGCGATCACCGGCTTGTCGAGCAGGAACTCGGCCTCGCCCGCAATCTCGGCCATGCACAGCCCGGTGCCGACCTGAATGATTGCATCCGGCTTCGATTCGTTCACCTTCTTCACGGCGGCGCGCAGGTCGGCGGCGGGAACGTGGCAGATCTGCGCCGGCACCATCACGTTGAAGCTGTGCAGGTCGGTGACGGTGTAGCCCGCCTCCTCGAAGAACACCTTCACCCGCGCATCGCCCATCGGCCGGTGCGGTGTGATCAGGGCGACCTTCCGGATGCCGGAATATTTCTTGAGCGCGGCAAGGATGCCGTTGTTGCCCATCGAGACGCCGAGCTTGTACTTCTTCTCGAGGTTCTCGACCATCTGCAGGCTGCCCTTGAGGCCTTCCCAGAAGGCTTCGAGGGACAGGCCGTTGGCGATGTAGCCGGGCTCGGCCGACATCACGCTGTCGATGGCGGCATCGATGCCCGAACGCATGCGCTCGATATGAGCCGAGAAATCGGCGTCCGAGCCCAGCTTCGCGTTCGGGATCACAATGCGGCCCATGTGGTTGGTCACGCCACGTGGGCGCATCGCATCCATTTCGGGCTGCACGATCGTGTTGGTCGACGGGGCGATGACGGCGATTTTCAGGCGGTAGCCGAGCGCGTCGGTCATGGCAGATATCCTTGCTGCTGTGTCTGCTATTGGATCTCGTTGGCGCGGCGCACGCTTTCGAACATGGCCGTCTTCATCAGGAAGGCGCGGGCTTTCTTCGGGTCGGCCGCGGTCTCGCGCCATTCCGCCTGGCGCTTCTCGCGTGCCACGGGATCGCGCTCTTCGAGGTCGCGCTTGTTCTGCGCCGTCTGGGCGAGGAGGTATTCCTCCGCCACCGTGCGGCGCTGGCGGTCATAGCGGCCGAACACGCTTTCGTCCGCTTCGCCGCGCCAAACCTGGCCGATCTTCTCGGATGCGTTGAGCGCATCGTGGATGCCGAAATTGAGGCCCATGCCGCCGAGCGGGTTGTTGATGTGCGCGGCGTCGCCGGCGAGGAAGATGCGACCGACATGGAAACTGCCGGCGATACGCTGGTGCACCTGGTAGATGTTCTTGTGAACGATCTGGTAGTCCTTGCCCTCAGGGTGCGGAAAGAAGTTCTGCAGACGCGCCTGGCACTCGGCTTCGTCGAACACCTCGGCATCCGGCCGGTCGCTTGATTCCGGGAACACGACGCGCCAGCGCCCCGGCGGCCCATCGGCCGGCACTCGGAATATCGAGCACCATTCGACCGGATCAGCGATGTAGCAGGTGCCGGTGAAGCCGTAAGGCGCGAAGTCAAAGGGCGTGGTGAGGACAAGGAAGCGTTCCTCGAAGGTCTTGCCCTCGAAGCTGACGCCCAGGCTGTGGCGGACGATGCTGCGGCCGCCATCGGCGCCGATCAGGTAGCGGCCCTTGATCTCGCGCGTTCCCGCCCGCGTTTCGACGGTGAGATAGGCGGCGTCGGCATCCTGGCGTGCCGACAGCACGCGCGAATTGCGGTGCACGCTGCCGGGCGACATCTCCTCGACCCGGCGCAGCAGCATCCCGGCATATTTGTGCTGCTCGCAATGGAGGCGGTACGGATAGCGCGTGATGTCCGCCAGGATGTTGAGGTCGAGCTCTGCGATCAGGCCCTTCTTGCGGTCGCGCTGCTGCCAGTAGCGCACCTCGATCCCCATGCGGAGCAATTCCTCGGCGACGCCGATCTTTTCCAGCAGTTCGACCGTCGGCGGGTGGAAGGTCGACGCGCGTGGCTCGCTCGGTACGGTGGCGTAGGTGTCGAAGAGCTGGACCGGGATGTTCTGGCGTAACAGCGCATAGGCGGCGGTCAGGGCGACCGGGCCGGCGCCGGCAATCAGAACGGGAAGGTCGTTGGGTCCGTTGGCCACGGCGTCTCCTTGGTTGGCGCCGCAGTCTAGCGGCCTGCACCGGCACCGTCATCGTTGTCGGGGCGCTGTTCGCCACGCGAACCGGCCGGGCTTGGGTCGCCCGAGGGGAAGGTGTAGGAAGGACGACATGCCTCTCCACATCATCAAGATCGCCGTCGGGATCGAGGATATTCCGCATCTCCGCCGGGTGCAGAAGGATCGCCTTGCTGCGGCCAAAAGCCGCGAGGCTAAACCGAAGCTGCGCCACCTGACACGGATGTTCCCTTCACGCGCCGACGAGATCACCGACGGCGGTTCGATCTACTGGATCATCAAGGGCTTCGTGCAGGTGCGCCAGCGCATCGTCGCTCTTGAGGAGGTCGAGGCGAACAACCATGGCAAGCGCTGCGCCTTCGTGCTCGATTCGAAGCTTGTGCCGACCGTCCCGCAACCGCGCCGGCCCCACCAGGGCTGGCGTTACCTTAAGCCCGACGAGGCGCCTGCCGATGCGAAGGGCGGTGCCGCTGACGCCAAGGGACTGCCGCCGAAGCTGCTGGCGGAGCTGCGCGACCTGGGGCTGCTCTAAGCGGGTGGTGCTGGCCTAGAACCGGTAACCCAGCACGGTGCCGACGTAATACTGGCCGTCGGACTGCGAGATCGGGCTGTCGGCCGCATCGCCGAACAGCAGCGCGGCGCGAATCATGCCGGACATGAACCAGTTGTCGGTGAAATTGTAGATCAGGTTCAGGTAGCCGCCGAAGTCGGTGAAGCCCCCACCCTGAACGGTGTAGCGCGCAAAATTGGCCGTTGCCGTCGGCACGCCGAAATAGGCATCGAGATATTTCTTGCTGGCATAGTGGGTGAAGCCGCCAACGATCAGCGAAGCCTTGTCGTTGAGCTGGCCCGCGCGGGCGATGTCGATCGTCCCGACCAGGCCGTCATGTCCTTCGTCGCCCAGGCCCTGTCGCACGTCGGCCGAATAGCGCCAGTTGCCGCTGATGCCGGTCAGGAAGACGCCGGCCTCGAAAGAGCCCTCGACGTCGCGCAACCCGCGCAGGATCGTGCTGTCGCTGGAATCGCGGCCGTTGTCATAGGTGATGCGGGGTCCGAACTTGAAACTGGACCGGCGAATGAGGTTGAGTCCGGCGCCGCGCTGGGTGCTGAAGAAATAGGCGTTGCGCCATTCCACGTCGACCAACGGCAGGCCCACGGCTTCCATGTCGTCGGCGCCAATGAATTCCGGGGCGAGGCCGATGCCGCCGCCCACCACGCCGCGCCAGTCGTCATCGCCGAAGTTGGTCTGGGAGTCGTTGGTGCCGGTGAGCTGCGCTTCCCAGCCGTTGACGCCAATGGAGGCGGCCTGCGCGGCGGCGGTTGAAAAGGCAACGGCGGCGATGGCGGCAACGAACAGGCGCTTCATGCGCGGAACTCCCGGAAAATTACGGGCCCAAACCTAACGCAGGGCCAATTCAGCAGCAAGGAAACCGGCCTCGCCCAGGCGGGGGCCCAGGCCAAGCCGACCGGCGACCTCCGCCCCAATGGCGAGCGCAGAGGTCAGGCCCGGCGATTCAATCCCAAACAGGTTAACAAGCCCCTCCAAACCGTGCGTGTCCGCGTCCTGGATGACAAAATCCGCGGCGGATTCGCCCGGGCCTGTGATGCGGGGGCGGATGCCGCTATATGCAGGCTCCAGCGCACCGTCGGGCAGGCCGGGCCAGTAGCGGCGGATGGCGCGGCAGAAGGCCGCGGCCCGGGCGGGATCGACCGCGTAGTCGACATGGTCGGTCCATTCCACGTCGGGGCCGAAGCGTGCCCGGCCGCCGAGGTCGAGCGTCAGGTGTATGCCGAGGCCGCCCGGCTCGGGAATGGGATAGACCAGGGTGTCAAAGGGCGAACGGCCCGCCAGGGTGAAATAGCTGCCCTTGGCGATGTGGTGGCGCGGCACATGACGGGCATGGAGTCCCTTGGTCGCGCCCGCGACGGTGGCGGCGCCCAGGCCTGCGGCATTGACGACGTAGCGGGCGTCGAGTTCGTAGCCATCGCCACCATCGGCCATCGTGATGCGAAATCCATCGCCTTGTGGCCTGATTGCGGTGACGGGGGACCGCAACGCAATCATGGCGCCATGGGCTTCCGCGTCGCCCCGGAGGGCGAGCATCAGGCCGTGGCTGTCGACGATGCCGGTGGAAGGCGACCACAGGGCGCCTGCCGTGCGCAGCAGCGGCGCACGCGCTTGAGTGGCCTGGGCGTCGAGACGCTGCAGGTCGGCCACGCCATTCGCGGCGCCCGCGCGCGCGATGGCGTCGAGCGCGGGCAGGTCGGCGTCTTCGGCCGCGACGATCAGCTTGCCAGTGCGGCGATGATCGACGCCATAGGCGGTACAGAATCGATAAAGCGCATCGCGCCCGGCGGTGCACAGCCGGGCGCGCTGAGATCCGGCGGGGTAATAGATGCCGGCGTGAATCACCTCGCTGTTGCGGGCGCTGACCTCGGTCCCGATGGCGTCATGGCGTTCGGCCACCACGACCTCCTGGCCCGCCCGTGCCAAGGCCCGGGCCACGGCCAGGCCCACCACGCCCGCACCCACCACGAGAACATCGATCTGCTCAGCCATGCTCGGGTGATGATAGGCGGCGCCTCGCGGCTTCGCGAGCGCCGGCGCCGCGTGGCTGGGGTATAAAGCAGGGCTGCTGCCCTGGAGAGAACAACGTGGTCTGGTTTGCCGCCCTCATTGTGGCGGGTTTCGCCGTCTACTACGCCATGCGCTGGTTCGGCTCGGCACCGCCGGCGGAGCTGGTGCGCGTGGCCAAGGGCGCCGGGCTTCTGGTCGCGGTCGCCCTCGTGCTGTTCCTCGTCGTCCGGGGCGGGGCAGGGCTGCTCGCGCCCGTCGGTCTCCTCGTTCTTCCGATGGTTCGGCGCTGGCTGTTCACCCAGGCGGCCGGCCTGTTCCGCCGCTCCGGTACGCGGCCCAATGGTTCCGGCCGGCCACCGCCCGGGTCCCGTTCTGGCCCGATGACCCAGACCGAGGCGTATGAGGTGCTCGGGGTTGCCCCGGGCGCCAGCGCGGCTGAAATCCGGGCCGCCTATCACCGGCTGATGCTGAAGGTCCATCCCGATCAGGGCGGCTCCACCTTCCTCGCTGCAAAAATCAACCAGGCCAAGGACTTGCTGCTGGGGGACTAAGCGTCTTGCTCGCCAGCCGGGGGCATGGCACAACCCCGCCACCCTGAGCACAGCCCGGAGCAGTTCCAGAGCATGGCCGTTCGTGTCCGTAAGGCGGTCTTCCCCGTCGGTGGCCTTGGCACGCGTTTCCTGCCCGCCACCAAGGCGTTGCCCAAGGAAATGCTCCCGCTCGTCGACAAGCCGCTGATCCACTACGCCGTCGAAGAGGCGCGCGCCGCCGGCATCGAGGAGTTCATCTTCGTCACCGGCCGCGGCAAGTCGGCGATCGAGGATCACTTCGATCATTCGCACGAGCTGGAAGAACTGCTCGAACGTCGTGGCAGCTGGGAGCAGCTCAACTCGCTGCGCGACTGGCTGCCGCCGCCGGGCAAGGTTGCCTATACCCGGCAGCAGGAACCGCTCGGCCTCGGCCATGCCGTGTGGTGCGCGCGCCACCTCATCGGCGACGAACCCTTTGCCGTGCTGCTCGCCGACGACGTCTTCCTCGCGCCGACGCCCTGCCTGAAGCAGATGGTCGATGCCTACCCCGGCAAGGGCGGCATGGTCGCGGTAGAGCCGGTCGACAGCGCCCACATCTCGAGTTACGGCGTCATCGACGTGAAGCGCAAGAATGGCGAATCCGTCTTCGAGGTGCGTGGCCTTGTGGAAAAGCCACTGCCCAAGGACGCGCCGTCCAACCTCGCCGTCGTCGGCCGCTACATTCTAACGCCGATAGTGTTCGACTATCTGAACCGGCAAGAACGCGGCAAGGGCGGCGAGATCCAGCTGACCGATGCATTGTCCTGGATGGCCGGCAAGGCGCCCTTCTACGGCATCCAGATCAACGGCAAGCGCTTCGACTGCGGCAACAAGAGCGGCTATCTGCAGGCCAACATCGCCTTCGCGCTCGAGCGCGAAGACCTGCGCGACGAACTCGCTGCCTATCTCCGCACCGTGAAACTGTAGCCGAGTCCCTGGCGGCCGGCAGGAGCGTTCGATGAAAGTGGTGATGATCGGCACGGGCTATGTCGGGCTGGTGTCGGGTTCCTGTTTCGCGAAGATCGGCGCCCAGGTGACCTGCGTGGACAAGGTTGCCGCCAAGATCGAAGCGCTCAAGGCCGGGCAGATCCCGATCTACGAGCCAGGTCTTGATGCCGTGGTTGCCGAAGGGGTGAAGGCCGGACGCCTCACCTTCACCACCGACCTGAAAAGTGCCGTCGCCGGCGCCGATCTCGTCTTCATCGCGGTGGGCACGCCGAGTGCCGACGACGGTTCCGCCGACCTTTCCTATGTCTTTGCCGCTGCCGCCGAGATCGCCGATGCGCTGACCGGCTATGCGGTCGTCGTCACCAAGTCGACGGTGCCGGTTGGCACCAACCGCAAGGTCGAGAAGATTCTGCGCGAACGGCGGCCGGGCTTCGCGGTCGATATCGCCTCGACGCCGGAATTTCTGCGCGAAGGCGCAGCAATCAGCGACTTCATGGAACCCGACCGCATCGTCGTCGGCACCGATACGGCGCGGGCGCGCGACCAGCTGCGCCAGCTGCACACGCCGCTGATCCGGAACGAAGGCCAGTTCGTCGCCACCACGGTGGAGACGGCGGAGCTGACGAAATATGCGGCCAACGCTTTCCTCGCGGTGAAGATCAGCTTCATCAACGAAATCGCCGACTATTGCGAAAAGGTCGGGGCCGATGTCGAAGCGGTGGCGCGTGGCATGGGTCTCGACAAGCGCATCGGCCGCTGGGGCTTGTCCACCGGGCCCGGGTATGGCGGTTCCTGCTTCCCCAAGGACACGCGCGCGCTCGCCCACATGATGCGCGCGGGCGACAGCCCGACGCGGATTGTCGAGACCACCATCGGCGTCAACGAGGACCGCAAGAAGACGCTCGCGGCCCGCGTCGCCGTGGCGCTGGGCGGCTCGGTGAAGGGCAAGACCGTCGCGCTGCTCGGCCTCACCTTCAAGGCCAACACCGACGACATGCGCGAAAGCCCCAGCCTCGATCTCGTGCCCGAGTTGCGTGCGGCCGGGGCCATTTTGCGCGCCTATGATCCGGCCGGCATGGACGAGGCGAAGAAGCACGCGGAAATGGCGGGACTCATCTGGACGCGCGACTCCTATGATGCCGCCAGGGATGCCGACGTCGCGGTGATCGTCACCGAATGGAACGACTTCAAGACGCTCGACCTCGCCCGCCTGAAGGCGGCGCTGCGCGGCCCGGTGGTTGTTGATTTCCGGAACCTGCACGACCCGGCGGCGATGAAGGCCGCGGGCCTGCGCTATGTCAGCCTGGGTCGAGCGGCCTGAGAAGAGACGCCATGACCGGACATAATTTTCATCCCACCGTGCTGCGCGCCTATGACGTGCGCGGCATTGTCGGCGAGACCCTACATGCCGCGGATGCTCGCGCGCTCGGCCGCGCCTTCGGCACCGTTCTGGTCCGCAAGGGTGGCCGCACGATCGCCGTGGGCTATGACGGCCGTCTGTCGTCGCCGGAGCTTGAGGCGGCGCTGGTCGAAGGGCTGGTCTCGACCGGCCTGCGCGTGCGCCGCATCGGCCTCGGCCCGACGCCGATGCTCTATTTCGCCGTGCATGAACTGGGCACCGATGCCGGCATCATGGTGACGGGCTCGCATAATCCGCCGACGCACAACGGCTTCAAGATGATGATGGGCCACGGCCCCTTCTTCGCCGACGACATCGTCGATCTCGGCAAGCTCGCCGCGGCCGGCGATTTCATCACCGGGACGGGCCGGGTCGAGACGGTGGACCTGATCGATGCCTACATTGCCCGCCTGATTCGCGGACTCGACCTGCCATCCGACATCGCGGTGGCCTGGGACATCGGCAATGGCGCCGCCGGCACGGTGGTGCCGCGCCTGATCGAGAAGCTCAAGGGTCGCCATGTCCTGCTCAACGAGGTGGTCGATGGCAACTTCCCGGCCCATCATCCCGACCCGACGGTGCCCGAAAATCTTGTCCAGGTGATCGAAACAGTGGCGCGCGAGCGCTGCGATTTCGGCATTGCCTTCGATGGCGATGCCGACCGGCTCGGCGTTGTCGATTCAAAGGGCCGCATCCTGTGGGGCGATCAGCTCATGGCGCTGCTCGCGCGCGACGTGCTGGCGAAGTATCCCGGCGCGGTCATCATCGGCGACGTCAAATGCTCTTCCATGTTGTTCGACGAGGTGAAGCGCCTGGGCGGCACGCCGCTGATCTGGAGCACCGGTCATTCGCACATCAAGAAGAAGATGAAGGAACTCGGCGCCAAGCTGGGCGGCGAGATGAGCGCACACATCTTCTTCGCTGATGATTTCTACGGCCATGACGACGCGATCTATGCCGGCCTCCGCCTGCTGCAGGTGCTGAAGCGCAGCGGCAAGCGGCTCGATGCGTTGCGCGATGAGTTGCCCGAGATGGTCAACACGCCGGAAATGCGCTTTGATTGCGCCGACACGCGCAAGTTCATCGTGGTGGACGAGGTGCTGGCGCGGCTGCGCAAGGCGGGCGCCGACTTCAATAATATCGATGGCGCGCGGGTCAACACGCCCGACGGCTGGTGGCTGCTTCGCGCCTCCAACACCCAGGCCGTGCTGGTGGCGCGCTGCGAGGCGAAGGATCAGGCCGGGCTCGCTCGCCTCAAGGGCCAGCTCGCGGCACAGTTGAAGGCAAGCGGCGTCGACGCGACCGTCATCACCGGCCACTAGGCAAACAAAAAGGCGGCAGGCCGAAGCCCGCCGCCCTCTCGCCAGACCCCCAGTTAGATCAGTTGATGCGCGTCGGCTCGACCGGCAGCGGCACGCAGGTCATGCCCTGCCGCGACAGCGTTCCGCAGGCGGCGCGGGCATCGGCCTCGGTCATGCCGACCAGGCGGGCGCGGTAGAGATAGTCGCCATCGACATTGGCCTTGATGATCGCGACCTTGGCGTTGTTGACCTTGGGCGCGAGGCGGGCGGCTTCCGTCACCTGGCGATAGGCGGCGTCCTGGCCGCGGAAGGCGCCGACCTGGATGCCCCAGCCGCTTGCCGCGGTTGCGGGCAGCGCGGCGGTGGTGATGGTGCGCTGGCCGTTGCTGGCGGGTGCGCGCGGCGCCGACAGGGTGGCCGCGGCGGCCGTCACACGGCCGGCGGCACCGTCGGAGGAACCCTGGTCGATATTGTCTTCGGACGCCTGGGCGGCGGCGGCTATCGCATATTGCTTCGACGGCCGGCTCGCCATCATGCGCGGCTGGCTGCCGGTGTAGTTGCGCGCCTCGACCGTGGCAAAGCCTTCGTCGAGCAGCGATTCCATCTGACGGTCGCGCTGGGCGCCGGTGCGGCCGCCGAACACGACACCGATCAGGCGCTGGTCGCCGCGCTTCACCGAGGCGACCAGGTTGAAGCCCGAGGCATTGATGAAGCCGGTCTTGATGCCGTCCGTGCCGTCATAGGAGCCGAGCAGCTTGTTGTGGTTGCGGTAGACCGCGCCCTTGTAGTTGAACTCGTCGGTCGCGAAGAACGAGTAGTATTTCGGGAAGCGCTTGATCATGGCGACGGCGAGGCGCGAATAATCGCGCGCCGTGGTTTCCTGTGCCGGATTGGGCAGGCCCGAGGCGTTGGCGAAGCTGGTCTGGCTCATGCCCAGCGCGCGGGCCTTGTTCGTCATCATGCGGGCGAACTCGGCCTCGCTGCCGCCGATGGCTTCGCCCAGCACGACCGCGGCGTCATTGGCCGACTTGGTGACAGCGGCGAGGATGGCCTGTTCCACCGTGATCGTCTGGCCGGCCTGCAGGTAGAGCTTGGACGGCGCCTGGCGGGCGGCATTGGCCGACACGGTCAGCGGCTGGTCGAGCCGCAGTCTTTTTGCCTCCAGCGCATCAAAGACCATGTAGAGCGTCATGATCTTGGTCAGCGATGCGGGATAGACCCGGTCGTCGGCATTGGTGTTGTGGAGTTCCTCACCCGTCGCGGCGTCGATAATCAGCGCGGCATAGGTGGGCGCGGGCGGTGGGGCGGGGTTGCGCTTCGTCGTTGTCTTGGTCGCCGCATCGGCGGCGGTACCGAACAGAAGAAGGACAGCAAGAACGGCTGCACCAACGGCGACTGCCAGAGACTTCCCGCTGGCGCGCATTGCGCCGGATTGCCGTGCTTCCATTCCTTAAGACCCTCGACTGACGTGAGCTTCGGTCCCCCCGGGACGAAGCCGTCGCCGAGCGTGTGGCAAATAATAGTTAAAGGAGGGGCCAAGTCAAGTCTGCGAGCAAAATCAAGGGCCTGTGCGGTATTTCCTCTGACGGCCCTTAAGAGTCAGCACCGAGGTGGGGCAGTTGCGTCAAAGATGGGGCGGGCAGGGGGCAAAAACTGGGGCGCGGTCTCCTGCGCGCGACGGACGGCGACCCATCGCCACACTCCGGCACCATTTCGCGCAAAGAGCTCTGCCGTCCTCCCTGTGGCAGCTTGACGCAGTCCTATGTTGCGGCGCAGCATTTCGCCTTGACGCTCCGGCAGCGGGACCCATATAGTCACCAATGTTGCACTGCAGCATGCGCCGCACCGGCTGAACGACAGATAGAGGTTGCCCGAATGAACACGTCCCCCAAGAACGACGCCCGCAAGACCTTTCAGGCCGGCGCCGAAGTTGCCTCGCAGACCATGGAAACGGCCATGAAGGCCAGCAAGGACACCGTCGAGAGCTTCATCAAGGAAGGCGCTCACGCGTCGACCCGCGGCTTCGAGAAGGCCATGTCCTTCGGCCAGGACCAGGCCGATATTGCCTCCAAGCGCTATGACGAATTCGCCTCGCTCGGCCGGGCCTCGATCGACGCGTCGATCGCCGCTTCGGAAGCCTTCTTCAAGGGCTACGAAGCCATCAACGCTCATGTCCTCGAGCTGTCGAAGACTGCGATCAACCAGACCGTGAACGCGACCCAGGCCGTGTTTGCCGCCAAGAACGTGCAGGAGGCGGCCCAGATCCAGACCGAATTCTTCCAGGCCGGCGTCAGCAAGGCCGTCGAAGAGTCGACCAAGATCGGCGAGCTGTCGCTGCAGGCCGCCAACCAGGCCTTCGCGCCGCTCAATGCGCAGATCTCGAAGATGGTGGACCGTTTCGCCCGCCCCTTCGCCTGATCTCGCCAACGTCTAGTTCGGGTTGTACAGCCCGGCGTCCCTTCAGGGGCGCCGGGTTTTTCTTTACTTATACCCACAATCGCCACGCGGTTGTGATGACGGGATTTGCACCCCATCTTTGTCCTGTGAGTCCGGGGGTTCTCTTTGGGCCTCTCCCTGCCCCATAATGGTGGCGAGGACCACAGTCGGCCCGCGCACGGACAATGAGCAAGGCACCCCAAAATACCGACGGCAATCAGACCGGCGTCGTCACGCGGACGGCGCCGAAGACGAAGAAGCCGCCGATGTACAAGGTTCTGATCTTGAACGACGACTTCACTCCCATGGAGTTCGTCGTGTTCGTGCTCGAACGCTTCTTTCACAAGAGTCGCCAGGAGGCGACGCGCATCATGCTCCATGTCCATCGCAAGGGCATCGGCGTTTGCGGCGTGTTCACCTATGAGGTTGCCGAGACGAAGGTGACGCAGGTCGTCGACTTCGCAAGGCAGAACCAGCATCCCCTCCAGTGCACGATGGAAAAAGAATAGTGCCAGCATTCTCATCCAATCTCGAAAAGTCGCTGCACCGCGCTCTCGCGGTCGCCAATGAGCGTCACCACGAATATGCGACGCTGGAGCATTTGCTCTTCGCGCTGACGGAGGACGCCGACGCCGCCGCCGTGATGCGAGCGTGTACCGTCGACCTCGACGAGCTGCGCGCGACGCTGACCGAGTATCTGGACGAGGAGCTCGCCAATCTTGTCGTCGAAAGCGACGACGACGCGAAGCCGACCGCCGGCTTCCAGCGCGTCATCCAGCGTGCGCTCATCCATGTGCAGTCTTCGGGCCGCGAGGAAGTGACGGGCGCCAACGTGCTCGTCGCCATCTTCTCGGAACGGGAATCGCACGCCGCCTACTTCCTGCAGCAGCAGGACATGACGCGCCTCGATGCCGTCAGCTACATCTCGCACGGCGTTGCCAAGGCGCCGGGCCGGTCCGAGACGCGCAATGTACGCGGTTCTTCGGAAGAAGGCGCCAATACCGAAGGTGGCGAGAAGCCGCAGCAGAAGCAGGCGACAGAGGCGCTTACCACCTATTGCGTCAACCTCAATGAAAAGGCGAAGACCGGCAAGATCGACCCGTTGATCGGGCGCCAGGCCGAGATCGACCGCACAATCCAGATCCTGTGCCGCCGGTCGAAGAACAACCCGCTCTTCGTCGGCGACCCCGGCGTCGGCAAGACCGCGATCGCCGAAGGCCTCGCGCTCCGCATCATCCGCAAGGAAGTGCCGGAGGTGCTGCAGGACGCGACGATTTTCTCACTCGATATGGGTTCGCTGCTCGCCGGCACGCGCTATCGCGGCGACTTCGAGGAACGTCTCAAGGCGGTATTGCACGAACTGGAGAATTTCCCCGGCGCGGTGCTCTTCATCGACGAGATACACACGGTGATTGGCGCCGGTGCCACCTCGGGCGGCGCGATGGATGCGTCGAACCTGCTGAAGCCGGCACTCGCGTCGGGCGCGATCCGCTGCATCGGCTCGACCACCTACAAGGAATTCCGCTCCTACTTCGAGAAGGACCGCGCGCTGCTGCGCCGCTTCCAGAAGATCGACGTCAACGAACCGTCGATCGAAGACGCCGTGAAGATCCTCCAGGGCCTCAAGCCCTACTACGAGGAATTCCACAAGCTGCACTACACCGAAGACGCGATCCGCTCGGCGGTGGAACTGGCCGCGCGCTACATCAACGACCGCAAGCTGCCCGACAAGGCGATCGACGTGATCGACGAAGTGGGCGCGGCACAGATGCTGGTGCCGCTCGCGCGCCGCAAGAAGACGATCAACACCAAGGATGTCGAAGACATCATTGCCAAAATCGCCCGCATTCCCCCGAAGACCGTGTCCAAGAGCGACATGGCCGGCCTGAAGAATCTCGAAGCCGACCTGAAGGCCGTCGTGTTCGGCCAGGACAAGGCGATCGAGGCGCTGGCCAATGTCATCAAGCTGGCGCGAGCCGGCCTGCGCGAGCCGGAAAAGCCGATCGGCTCCTACCTGTTCTCGGGTCCCACCGGCGTCGGCAAGACCGAGGTGGCGAAGCAGCTCGCCAAGATCATGGGCGTGGAGCTGATCCGCTTCGACATGTCGGAATACATGGAGCGGCACACGGTGTCGCGCCTGCTCGGCGCACCGCCGGGGTATGTCGGCTTCGACCAAGGCGGCCTGTTGACCGATGCCATCGACCAGCATCCGCATTCGGTGCTGCTCCTCGACGAAATCGAGAAGGCACATCCGGATCTCTACAACGTGCTCCTGCAGGTCATGGACCACGGCAAGCTTACCGACCACAACGGCAAGCATGTCGACTTCCGCAATGTCGTCATCATCATGACGACCAATGCGGGCGCGTCCGAGATGAGCAAGCAGGCCATCGGTTTCGGCCGCGAGATGCGCGAGGGCGAGGACGAGGAAGCGATCAAGCGCATGTTCACGCCGGAATTCCGCAACCGCCTGGACGCGACGATCGCTTTCGCCGGCCTGTCGCCGGTGATCATCCAGCAGGTGGTGGCGAAGTTCGTGACGCAGCTCGAGGCGCAGCTCGCCGACCGCAAGGTCCGGGTGGAACTGTCACCGGAGGCTAGCGCCTGGATCGCCGAGAAGGGCTACGACAAGCTGTATGGTGCGCGGCCGCTGGCCCGCTTTATCCAGGAACACCTGAAGAAGCCCCTTGCCGACGAATTGCTGTTCGGCAAGCTGCAGCGCGGCGGCACCGTCACGGTGAAGCTCGGGGACGACAAACTCGTCTTCGACATTGTCGATCTGCGCCCGCCGTATTCGGGCAAGAAGGGCAAGAAGGGCGGTTCAGGCCCCAGCGGCTCGGGCGGCCCCAAGGGTCCGAAGAGTCCGAAAAAGGTGCCGGAGTTCGTTCACTAAGGAACTAGACGGGCGGCGTGGCGAAGACGGCCTGCGCCGCCCGTTCCTCTGCCAGCCGCATGCGCGCCGCGCCG
Organism: Alphaproteobacteria bacterium; assembly: GCA_947473325.1. Taxonomy (GTDB): domain Bacteria; phylum Pseudomonadota; class Alphaproteobacteria; order SHVP01; family SHVP01; genus CANJEJ01. The sequence continues at coordinate 18,183 of CANJEJ010000021.1, forward strand.
TCGAGCGGCGATTCAAGCAGTTGAAACAGCCGCCACCCCTCGGGCTTCTGCCGCCACCACGAGGTGACGCGCACGTCGCCCGATATTGGCTTCTTCGCGGTGTGCAGCCTGGCGATCCAGCGCATGTCGTAGAAGCAGAGTGCGATGCCCGGCGCGATTTGCCGCGCGGCATGGTTGGCGGCGGCCGAGCGGACGTATTCCATCACCGCCGACCAGTCCTTCCAATACGGGTTGATCGCCTCCCAGCCGACATGGGGTGCGCGGTCTTCCTCCGGCATCAGCAGGATGTGCGGGTCGTCCTTGTCCCATAGCGCGCGCTTGCCGGCAAAATCCATCGTCGCCGAATAGCCGACATAGCGGTCGACTAGGACGGCGAGGTCGCTTGTCAGGTCGGGATCATGCCAGGTCATGGCGCGGCCCGCTTCGGCATGCCGGCGAAGCCGTCTGCCGCGTCGCGCTCGAAATCCGAGACGAAGAAGCGGAAAGGCGCATAGGCCGCTTCTGCGAGATTGAGGAAGCGCCAGGTGCTTCCGATGCGGCGGAAGGTGGCCACACATTTCAGCCGCCCGCCGACCGGCGCCTGCTCTGGCACGCCCGCCGGTTCGGCGCGGCGTGCGGCCCAGTCTGCGAAGAAGAAAGCGGTGGCAGTGTCGGCATCAAGGGTGCGCGCGCGCAGGCCTTCGATGCGCCAGAACAGGCGGCTGTGGCGTGCGAGGGCCAGACGAAAATGGGATTCGACGGACGCTGGCCCGAAAGCCGGCTCGCGCACGCTGGCTGCCAGGTAATAGACGCCAGGGTCATCCAGCACCCACAGACGGCGCAGGCGATCGAGGTCGCGCGCCGTCCAAGCGGTGGCGAAGTCGTCCACCAGCGCGGTGATCGCGGCCTCGGCCATGCTACTCGGCGGCCTTCGGCAGCACCGCCGCACCGGCGGCGTCGTGGCGCTTCCGCTGCGCAAGCAGGTGGAGGGCGAGAATTGCGCCGGCGGCGGGCGCAATGGCGGCAACCAGTTCGACGCTGTGGACCGAGGCCTGCACGGTCTCCGGGCTGATGCCGCGGCCCAGTCCCGCCATGTTGGCAATCACGCCGGCGCCGGCGGCGCCAAAGGCGATGCCGAGCGAGCGGATGGTGTGGATGGTGGTGGCGGTGATGCTTTCCTCTCCCGGCCGCGCCACAGTCATCGTCCAGTTCATCAGATGCGACATGCAGATGCCGATGCCGAAGCCGCTGATGCAGGTGGTGATGCCGATGACATAGAAGGGCACCTTGCCGATCATCAGGCCAATCAGGACGACGCCACAGGCGACGATGCTGGGGCCTAGCACGAGGGCGATGCGCTGGCGTTGCAGCGGCAGGCCGGCGGTGACCGTCGATCCGAGCGACCAGAACATGGCAAAGGCCGCGCTCAGATAGCCGGAGACCAGCGGCGGCAGGCCATAGATCGTCTGGTAGGCGAGCGGCATGTAGATGCCGAGACACACCGGCGCCATGCCGATCAGCATGAAAGCCCAATAGGCCGTGCCGACCGGATGGGAGATCGAGAAGGGGCGGGACGGAAAGACGCGGGTTTCTGCGCCGGCATCCAGCCGCACGGTCAGCGCGACCAGACCCAGGCCTGCCGCTAACGCAATCAGGCGCACGACCAGGTCCGGCAGTCCCGATTCACCCAGATGCTCGCGCAGCACTTCCGGCAGCACGCTGGTCGAGCCGACGACCAGCACGCCAACGCCCAGCATGGTGATGCGACCGACCGGGAATCGGCGGTGCACTGTTGCCGCAGTGCCGTCCGGCAACTTGATCCAGGTCAGCACGGTGAAGGCGAGGATGATCGGCACGGCGAACCAGAACGCGCCGCGCCACCAGTGCAGCTCGGCGAAGATCCCGCCGATCATGGGGCCGAGGATGGCCGAGGTCGCCCACATGGTGGAGGTAATGGCAATCATCCGCGGGCGCAGCGCGCTCGGGAACAATTCGCTGATCAGCGCCACGTTCTGCGACACCAGCAGGCCGACGCCGAAGCCCTGCACCAGACGACCGAGCAGCAGCACCGGCATGGTTGGTGCCATCCCCGCGATCAGGGTACCGATCAGGAAGACGATGCCCGAGGCCGCATAGCCGCGGCGGCGGCCGAGCCGCGCCTTGATCGGCCCCGCACTCGCGGCGCCGACGATTGAGGCGGTCATGTAGAGCATGACCACCCAGGCGTAGAAGGCGGTGCCGCCGATGTCGCGCACGATCGTGGGCATCACCGTGGACACGATGAAAGAATCCATCGCGTGCAGTGCAATGCCCATGGCGAGCGACACGGTGTAGACGGCGCGACCGTCGCGGAACAGGTCGCCCCAAGAGGCTTTTTGCATGGTGGGTGGGTCCGGCGGCAGTGCTCAGTATCGCGCGGCCTGAAAGGCGGGGCCAGCGCCTTGGCGGTCCGCTGCCCGCCCCGCGAATGCGGATAGGGTCAATCCTGTTCGCGCCGGAACGGCGAATATTCGTCCAGTGCCTCGATTTCCTGGTCGACGGCGGCGCGTTCGCGCACCAGGAACTGCTCGACCGCGCGGCGGAAGCCGGGGTCACGAATCCAGTGGGCGCTGAAGGTGTGCACCGGCAGATAGCCGCGCGCCAGCTTGTGCGTGCCCTGCGCGCCTGCCTCGACCCTGGCAAGGCCGTGGGCGATGGCGAAGTCGATGGCCTGGTAGTAGCAGGTCTCGAAATGGAGGAAGCGGTGTTCCTCCAGGCAACCCCAGTAGCGGCCATACAGCGTGTCGGCGCCGATCATGTTCAGCGCTCCCGCAATCCATCGGCCGTCACGCTCGGCCATCACCAGCGCGATTCGGTCGGCCATGGCGGCGCCGAGCAGGGTGAAGAATTCGCGATTCAGGTAGGGGCGGCCCCATTTGCGGCTGCCGGTGTCGAGATAGAAGGCGAAGAAGGCGTCCCAGTGTTCTTCGGCTATCGCATCGCCGGTGAAGACATGCAGCGCGATGCCGTTCTCGACCGCGCCTTCGCGCTCCTTGCGAATCGCCTTGCGCTTGCGTGACGACAGCGCGGCGAGAAAATCGTCGAAGGTCTTGTAGCCGTCATTTGCCCAGTGGAACTGTTCGCCGGTGCGCTGCAGGAAGCCGTGCTCGCCGAGGAAGGCCCATTCGTCCTCGGGCGGGAAGTTGATGTGCAGTGACGAGACCTTGAGCTGCTTGGCTGCTTCGGTTGCACCGGCAATGACCAGCGGCAAGACATCCTCGCGCCGCAGGTCGCGATGGGTGAGGAGGCGCGGGCCTGGGACGGGTGAGAAGGGCACCGCGATCAGGAGCTTGGGGTAGTAGCGCCCGCCCGCTTGCTCGAAGGCCTGGGCCCAGCCATGGTCGAAGACATATTCACCCTGGCTGTGGCCTTTCAGGTACATCGGCGCGCAGCCGATCACCTGGCCGGTATCGTCCTCCACCGTTAGGTGCTGCGGCGCCCAGCCAGTGCGTGCCGACACACTGCCGCTTTCCTCCAGGGCGTTGAGGAAGCGCCAGGAGACGAAGGGGTTGTCCTCGCCGGCACAGGCATCCCAGGCTGCTTCGCCGATGGCGGCGATGCTGCCATGCAGCTTGATGCTGAGCCGCGGTTCGGCGTCACCCATGGCGCTGGAAACTCACTTGATCTCGAAAATCGCTTCCACCTCGACCGAGGCGCCGAGCGGCAGCGATGGCGCGCCGACGGCAAAGCGGGCGTGCTTCGCCTTGTCGCCGAAGACCTGGGCGAAGAAGTCCGACGCCCCGTTTACCACCTTTGGGTGGTCGGTGAAGTCGGGTGCGCAGGCGACGAAGCCCCCCACCTTGACGCAGCGCACGACTCGGTCGAGATCGCCGCCGCAGGCGGCCTTGAGCTGGGTCAGCAGGTTGATGGCGCAGATTCGCGCGGCAGCGTTTGCCTGTTCCAGCGTCACCTTGGTCGGCACGATGCCGGGGTGCTGCATCTTGCCGTCGGCGAGCGGAATCTGCCCGGCGAGGAAGACCAGCGAACCGGTGACGGCATAGGGAACATAGCTGCCCTGCGGCAATGTCGCCGCCGGCAGGGTGATTCCCAATTCCTTCAGCCGCGCATCGATCTGTCCCGCCATCCTGTCCTCCGGTTGCAATAAAGGGATGGGCCATCATACCCCGTCCGCCCTGTGACTGTCGCTGTTGGCAGGGCGGGGGCGGAGGCCTACATAGATGGCGTTGCCGCCGGCCGGAGGGGCCATGGACGAGACGAAAATCCAGCCCATTGCCGAATGGCTGACGGGCGAAAGCCTGAAGGGGTCATCCGACTCCGTCCTGTTCCAGGGCCTGTGCGACCAGTTGGCCGCCGCAGGTGTGCCGCTGCTGCGCGCGAACATCTCCTACCGCTCGCTGCATCCGCTCTATGGCGGTCATTCCTACACCTGGTGGCGGGCGGACGAACTTCAGACAACCGACTGGGAGCGACGCTGGGGCAACGTGGGAACCGGGGATGATGGCTTCAAGGCAAGTCCCTACTACCACATGCTCGCAACCAACGAGTCGCGCTTGCGCTACCGCCTCAACCAGTCGAACGCGCCGCTGCCCTTTCCGATCCTCGACGAATTGCGCGAGAAGGGCGGCACCGACTATGTCGGCATGGCCATGTCCTTCGAGCAGGAGGGGAACCTGCAAGCCGAATCCGGCATGGTGTCTTCCTGGACGGGCACGGGGGTGCATGGCTTCTCGTCCGATGAGGTCGTCGCGCTGGAAAGACTCGTGCCGATGCTCGCGCTGGGCGTGAAGAGCGGCTCCAACTACCGGATGGCCCAGGCGATGCTGGAAACCTATCTCGGTAAGGACGCGGGGCGGCGCGTGCTTTCGGGACAGATCGACCGCGGTTCCATCACCAGCATCTCGGCGGTGCTGTGGTTCGCCGACCTGCAAGGTTTCACCCGGATGGCCGAGGTGCTGCCGCAGGAAGATCTCGTCAAGCTGCTGAACGAATATTTCGACTGCATGGTGGGCGCCGTGCATGCCGAAGGCGGGCAGGTGCTGAAATTCATGGGTGACGGCCTGCTCGCCTTCTTCCCGCTCGATGGCGGGGCCGATGCCTGTGGCCAGGCCCTCCGCGCGGCCGATGCGGTGATGGCCGGGGTGTCGGAACTGAACGCAAGCCGGCGCGCGGCGAACCAGCCGGCGTCCGACTTCTACATCGCGCTGCATCTCGGCGAGATGATGTACGGCAACATCGGCTCGCACGACCGGCTCGACTTCACCGTCATCGGGCCGGCGGTGAACGAGGTGAGCCGGATCGAGGCGATGTGCCGGCCGCTCGACCGCTCGCTGCTGATCTCGTCGGCCTTCGCCAAGGCGGCGGGCGATTGCGGGGGGCGGCTGGTCTCGGTGGGGCGCTATGCGTTGCGCGGTGTGCAGAAGCCGCAGGAGCTCTACACGCTGGTGCCGACCGACGCCTGACGTGCGGAACTACCCGGAATACTTGTGGTTCCGGCGTGCGCTGCACAAGATTCCCTATCCGGCGCACAAGAATCTCTTTCTATTCGTGTGATTGATTTCCGCTCCTGCCGCGGTATTCTCGTGCCCCTTCACCCCGACTCCGAGACAGATCAGGCCCGCGGGCCGTGGATCGTGGTGCGTCCAGTTCCATGGAAATCAGCTAACGCGGGAGGATTGGTTATGGGTATGCGTCGGTATTGGCAGTTTCTGGCTGCGGCTTCGATCGTGGTGGGCGTCAGCGCTCCGGCGCTGGCACAGACCGACCTGCGCATCGGCAGCGGTTTCGGCGATGCGCATTCCAGCACGCGCGCGATCCGCGACGTATTCGCGTCGCAGGTCGAGAAGAACACCAACGGCCGCTACAAGGTCAGCGTCTTCGCGACCTCGCAACTGGGCCAGGCCCCGGAAATGGTGAACCAGACGCAGCAGGGCATCACTTTCGGCGTCTTCGTATCGTCCGCCTTCTTCAACAGCCAGGTGCCGCAGTTGGGCGTCACCAACCTGCCCTTCATGTTCCCGACGCGGGCCGATGCGTTCCGCGTGCTCGACGGCCCCGTGGGACAGGAACTGGCGCAGAAGCTCGATGAAAAGGGCCTGGTGCTGATGGGCTTCATGGAACTCGGCTTCCGCCACCTCACCAACAGCAAGCTGCCGATCACCAAGCCGGAAGACGTGCGCGGCCTGAAGATCCGGCTGCAGAACAACCCGGTGCACATCGCCACCTTCCGCCTGCTCGGCGCCAATCCGGTCGCGATCGACGCGAGCGAGATGTTCGCGGCCCTGCGCCAGGGCGTGGCCGACGGACAGGAGAACCCCTATGCCGTCATCAACATCTTCAAGCTGAACGAGGCGAACCAGAAATACGCCACCGACAGCGGCCACTTCTACGACATCCTGATCTTCGCGGCGAGCAAGAGCGTGCTTGCGCGCTTCTCCGCCGAAGACCGCAAGGCCATCCTCGATGCGGGCCGTGCGGCGACGCTGGAACAGCGCCGCATTGCGGAAACAGAAGACGGCGCCAACCTGGCCGAGGTCAAGGCAAAGGGTGTCCAGGTGACGGTGCTGACGCCGGCGCAGCGCGAGGCCTTCCGCCTGGCGACGGCGCCCGTCTATCAGGAAATGGCCGGCACGCTGGGCAAGGACTACATCGACCGCGTGGTCGGCCTCGTCCAGCAGAAGTAACGGCAAGAAACGGAAAAAGGGGCGGGTTCTTCCCGCCCCTTCATCCATGCGCACCTTGCTCTCCCGCATAGACTGGGTAGCCAGCCGATTCGTCATGGGTCTGACGGCGGTCCTGGTCATTGTCGTCGCGGCGGAGGTCTTCCTCCGCTATGTCCTCAACTATTCGATGATCTTCTCGAACGAACTGTCGCGGCTCTGCTTCGTCTGGATCATCTTCCTGACCATGCCGCTCGGCGTGGCCAAGGGCTACCATGTCGGCATCACCATGCTCGACAACTTGCTAAAGGGCGCCGCTGTCCGCGCGGCCTTTCGTCTGACGGTGGTGCTGACCATCGGCCTGATGGGGCTCGTGGTCGTGGTGTCGGCGCATTCCGTGGTTGGGCGCTGGGGTGAGATCCTGTCCACCTTGCCGCTGCCTGCCAGCGTGTTCTTCATCCCGATCGTGATCGGTGCGGTTCATTCCATCCTGCATCTCGTGGTGCAACTTGTCGAAGGTGAGCGGCCAAGGCGGCCGGACGTCGCCGGCGAAGTATCCTAGGCGGAGAGCACCTTGAGCATCGTCATCATGCTGGCCTTTTTCGCCTTTGCGCTGCTGGGCGTGCCGCTCGCCTTCGCGCTGGGGCTCTCCACCATTGTCGGCCTCTCCATGTCCGACCTGCCGGTCGACATGATGGGCGGCCGGCTGATGTTCTCGGTCAACTCCTTCCCGCTGATGGCGATCCCCTTCTTCATGCTTGCGGGCGAACTGATGGTGCATGGCGGGATCGTCAACCGCATCATCGCCTTCGCCAACACGCTGGTGGGCTCCATCCGCGGCGGCCTTGGTCATGTCACCATCGTGACAGGCCTCGGCCTCGCCTCTGTCTCGGGCACGGCGGTGGCCGATGCTGCCGCGCTCGGATCGGCGCTGCTGCGACCGATGGAGAAGCTCTACGGTCGTCCCTTTTCCGCCTCGCTCATTGCGGCGACCGCCAACCTGGGCCCCATCCAGCCGCCCAGCACGGCGATGATCGTCTACGCCTCGATTGCAGGCCCGGGCGTCGCCGTGGGCGCCTTGTTCATCGCCGGCGTCGTGCCGGCGCTGCTGATCGTGGCCTTCATGGTCGCCTATGTCTTCATCATCGCGAAGTTGCGCAATTTCCCGCAGAGCGGCGAGCGGTTCCAGGTCTCCCGCGTGCTGCGCGAGGGCTGGCGCACATTGCCGGTCCTGACCATGCCGGTCGTGGTCATCGGCGGCATCATCGGCGGCGCCTTTACCGCCACCGAAGGCGGCGCGATTGCCGTCGTCATGGCGATGCTGATCGGCTTCTTCGTGACGCGCGAGCTGAAGCTGAGCCATCTGCCGGGATCGCTTCTTTCGGCCGCGATCACCACCGGCATCGTCGGCACGATCATCGCCTTTGCCGCGACGGTGACCTTCCTGTTCACGATAGACCAGATACCCCAGCAGCTTTCCGCCCTCATCGGGCAGTGGACCAAGGATCCGACGGGCTTCCTTGTCATCGTCTTCCTGATGCTGGTGGTGGTCGGCATGTTTGTGGAGCCGACCGCCGCCTACGTCATGCTGGTGCCGATCTTTGCTCCCGTGGCGCTGACCTATGGGATCGATCCGATCCATTTTGCGATGGTCTTCATTCTGACCCTGGTGGTCGGGATGCTGACTCCACCCATCGGAACGTTGCTCTTCGTCATGTGCGCGATGACGGGCATGACGATCTGGCAGCTGGTGAAGGAGAACTGGCCGCTGATGCTGATCCAGTTCGGCGTCTGCCTGCTGGTGCTGTTCTTCCCGAGCCTGGTGCTCTGGCTGCCTCGCCTTCTCGGCTACTGAAAAAAAAAGCCCTCACCGATTTCCCGGTGAGGGCATTTTCAGCCTGGAAGCTGGCAGCGGTTATTCCGCGGCAAGGGCCATCTTCAGGCGGCCGGCACGGTCGCGCTGGCGGCGACCCTTGTCCATGTACATGGCGGCATCGGCGCGGCGCATCAGGCCGCGGGCGTCCGAACCCGACACGAAGGCGGCCACGCCCATGCTGGCCTGGATCGAGATCAGGTTGCCCTCGACGCTGATATGCGAGGCGTTGAGCAGCAGCTGCAGGGTGCGGGCGCGGCGCTCGCCCTCCTGCGGCGTGGTCTGGGCGAACAGCAGGGCGAATTCGTCGCCGCCGAGGCGCGAGACCGTGTCGGTCGCGCGCACGCTGTTGTGCAGGAATTCGGCGACGTACTTCAGCACCACATCGCCGGTCTCGTGGCCGAAGCGGTCGTTGACCGGCTTGAACTCGTCGAGATCGATGTAGGCGAGCACGCCCGATTCGTCGAAGCGGTGGGCCGAAGCGACGGCGCGGCGCACCGAGTCCTCGAAGCCGCGGCGGTTGATCAAGCCGGTCAGCGGGTCGGTCAGCGCCTGCGACTGCAACTCGGCGATCAACTCGTCCTTCTCGGCGATCTTCTGCTCGGAGTCGGCAATGCGGTTGAGCGCACGCACCAGGATGTTGAGAGTGCGCGACTTGCTGCGGCCAATCTCGGCGCCAAGCCCCGCCGCCAGGTCGGCAATCGCCCGGCGATCGACGGTATCGATCTGTGACAGGACGGCGAGCTGCAGGGGTGACATGGGACCTCCGGATAAACTGTTCTTGGCCGGAGATACGCAAGCGATGTGCCACGATTTTCAACGCATTAACAAAGGGTTACGAAGATCGGACCCGGCAAGATTTGCCCAGCCGCGACACTTCCTGCCGGGTATCTTCAACCCGGTCTTTTTGCGTGCGGTCGCACGGCACGGCAGGGGCAGACGTTGTACAATGGCGAACTGTTGCCTCTGTCACCTGGGATATTTCCGTCCATGAAAGCGTTGTGCGCCCTGCTGTTGCTCGCCGTCGTTCCCGCCAGTGCGGCCCTGGCCGCGCCGGTCAAGTTGCAGGGGCATCTGGGCGTCTACGACCTGTCGCTGTCGGCAACGCGCGATGGCGCCGGCTTCAGCGCCGTGAACGGGCGGCTGGCGCTTGAGGTGAAGGATTCCTGCGAGAGTATTGCCCAGAACCAGCGCATGCTGCTGCGGACCGAAACCAACGATGGGCGCCAGACCGTTTCCGACAACAGCCACAACACGGTCGAGACGCTGAACGGGCTGGTGATTCGCTTCAACACCAAGAACGTCGTCGATGGCAAGGTGACGGAAGAGTTTGCCGGCCGCGCGATGCTCGAAGCGCTCGACAAGCCCGGCAAGGTCACCTTCACCCAGGGCGACATGGAGGAGATCGAGCTGGAGGCCGGCACGGTCTTCCCGACCCAGCATTTCCTTCAGCTCATTGCCGCCGCGCAAAAGGGCGACAAGTTCCTCAACCGGAAGATTTACGACGGGTCGGGGCCGGAAGGGCTCTACGACACCGTCAGCGCCATCAGCAAGGCGAAGCCGAGCGAAGACCCGCCGGATCAGATCAAGCCGCTGGCCGGTCGCGATGCGTGGAACATCCGTATCGCCTATTTCGCCA
>CANJEJ010000022.1 GCA_947473325.1 Alphaproteobacteria bacterium
CCTGGTACCGGCGTTTCACCCAATGATGCACACCTGCTGATCGGGCGCGTGGCACTGCAGGAAATTCCGTACAACGAGTTTGTCCGCCTGGAAGACACAGGGCCGGTAGCCGAGGCCAGCAGGAAGCCGGCTTGAAGGCCGTCGTCGTTTGCACGTCGATCTATGAAGCGGCGCGACCCTTCCTGCCGGCGTATCTCGATGGAATTCGGAAACTGGATCGCGCTCTTGGTCGGCCCGTTGATCTGGTTCTGGCGAATGATGGTTTTCACGCCGCGGCGGATGCCTTCTCCAGCACGGCCGGCATGGTTCACATCGTGGAGGCACACGGAAGTGGTATCGGACGGGTGCGCAGCAGGATGATCGAAGCTGCGGCAGCATCGAATTGCGGCAGCATCGTGTTCTGCGATTTCGACGACGCGCTCTTGGCCGAGGCCGCCGGTCATCTCGCCATACTGGAGACCGCAGACATTTCGTTTGGTGATCTGCGCCTGATCGATTCATCAGGCAATCTTGTCGCCCCCAGCTTTTTCGCGGACGCCGATGTTCCTGATCGCATTTCAGGTTCAGAGGCGCTGGTGGAGCGCAATTTTCTTGGCTTCTCCAACACGGCGGTACGGGCAGAATCCATCCCACCCACGGCAATGCGCATTCCTGACAATCAAAAAGCCGCTGACTGGTGGTTCTTCTCCATGCTGCTGGAGGCCGGAGCCGAAGCGCGGCGCTGTCCAGGGGCCGTCGCAGAGTATCGATTGCACGGCGCCAACACATTGGGAGGGCGTCCGGCGCCTGACATCGCAGCAGCGCTAGATCGCTGCCGGCTCTTTCTCGGCCACCAATCCTCTTTGCCACCGCGGACAGACCGGGCGGCGGCAGCAGACCGCATTGAGGCGCTGGCCGCAGCCATGAGTGCTGACCCGGTGGGTTGGGCGCCAGTTCTCAAGCAGGCCTGCAGCCAACCCGGCGTCTGGTTCGACGACCTCCGCGCTGCGGCAACCTATCTTCAGCCTCTACACCCGAGCCGGAACGAAGAGCTGCCATGACGAGAACGCGCGCGAGCAAAAGCGATGGGATTTCCCTTCGCGGGTGGCAACGGGAAGACGTAACCGCGTATCGCCGCTGGCTCGCCGATCCGAGAGTTACGGAATACCTGGAAATGGGCTGGCGGCCCATTTCTGACATCCAGGCGGAGGCCGACTATAGGTCGATGGCCGAGAGCCCCGACAATATCGTCTTCGCCATTTTGGATTCCGACACCAGCCAACCAATCGGCACCTGCGGTCTCTATCAGATCCAGTGGCCGGCGCGCCGCGCGCAAATGAACATCCTGATTGGCGAGCCTTCGGCCTGGAACAAGGGCAAAGGAACGCAAGCACTTGAGAACTTGTGCACATATGGCTTCATGACGGTCAACCTGGAGCTGATTTTCCTCGGCGTGAACGCCGAGAACAAAGGAGCCATTCGAAGCTATGAAAAGGCAGGCTTCGTCCACGAGGGTCGGCGGCGCAATCTCGTCTACCGAAATGGCAGATACTTTGATTCCCTGATGATGAGTCTTCTGCGCGCCGAATGGATGGCGCGTAGCGCCTAGTTCAATGCTGCGCGTCGCTGTACTGGGTCTAGGCCGCATTGGCGCGAGCAACGTCGGCTTGGCACCTGATGCGCAGGTGAACCATGTCGGCGCAATTCTGGACACGCCAGGCTTGAAACTCGCCATTGCGCTCGATCCCGACGGGCGGGCCTGCGCAACAGCCCACGATATTTGGGGAGCACGCCTGCCAAAGCCCGTTCGCGCCCTGGAGGAAAACGCTCAGCCGGTGGATATCGTCACGATCTGTGGCCCCACGGGAGCTCGACGAGCGCAATTCTCTGACGCCCTGCGGCTTCGGCCACGCGTGATTGTTTGCGAGAAACCCCTAGCGGAAGATGAAAGCACGGCGATAGATCTACTGCGAATGGCGCAGGAACGCGGCATCCCTGTGGTAGTCAATTTCAACCGTCGATTCGACCCGTCCACGCAGGCATTCGGTCAAATGATGACCACGGCGCCTGTTTCGATCCATGCGCGGTACGGCAAGGGGGTGCTCAACCAAGGCAGCCACCTGGTGGATTTGCTGACATGGTGGTTCGGTCCCTTTCTGTATGTGGGAGCACTGAGTGATCGGGGCTCAGCTCCTGATCCCGTCATCTCTTTTCACGGGCGCCTCGAATCTGGACCGCAAGTTCTTGTCGAGGGTATTCGGGGCGCCACGTACGAAGTGTTCGACATGGAGTTCTCGTTTCCCGACCGCATGCTTCAGTATGGCGAGGGGGGATCGGTCCGGCGCATCCTGGAGCCCCAGCCGAGCAGAGTCTATCGGGGGTTGTCCTTCCTTGGCGTGAAACGAACGGATACCGGCCCAGTCAGCGGCTTTGCAGAGCTCTACGCCGCCATTCGGGACCACCTGCTCAGGGGCGCACCTTTGACGGGCTGCTCGGGCCAGCAAGCCTTGCAGGGGCAAAGGGTGCTCGATGCCGTTGTTCTCTCCGCGAACAACCAAGGCCAGCTTGTCAATTTTCTGAAATTCGAGGAACCCGACTCATGACGTCACTGCCTGCATTGCTCGGGGGTGCGCCTTTGCGCCCAGCTGGTCAGCCTGTTGAGAACACGATTGGTGAGGCCGAGAAGGCTGCAGTCTTGCGCGTACTCGACCGCGGCGAATTGTCCGGCTTCGTGGGATCGGCGACGCCACATTTCTGGGGTGGCGAGGAAGTGCAAGGGCTGGAACGCGCCTTCAAGGAGCACTTTGGCGTCAAACATGCGATCGCCGTAAACTCCGCCACCTCGGGACTACATTGCGCGGTGTCGGCCACGGGAGTCGGCCCGGGCGACGAGGTGATTGTTTCGCCGTACACGATGTCGGCGTCAGCGACAGCCATCCTGATGACCGGTGCAATTCCCGTGTTCGCCGACATCGAGGACGAGACGTTCGGCCTCGACCCGGCATCCGTGGAAGCGAACATTACCCCTTATACGCGGGGCATCATGGCGGTGAACATATTTGGCCACCCTGCTCGCCTGGGCGAATTGCGGGCGATCGCCGACCGTCACAAGCTCTTCCTGATCGAGGACAATGCCCAGTCGCCTGATGCCAACTATAAGGGGCGTAAGGCCGGCACCATTGGCGATCTCGGCGTGTTCAGCTTCAACCGCCACAAGACGATGCAATCGGGCGAAGGGGGTGTCGTCGTAACGAATGACGACAAGCTGGCGCTCAAGGCAGCACTGATGCGCAACCATGGCGAGGTTGTCGTCGCCGACATGGGCGTCACCGACATCGTAAACACCGTTGGCCTGAACCTGCGCATGTCCGAGATGGAGGCCGCAGTGGCGCGTGTCCAGTTTGCTCGGCTGCCGTCGTTTAACAATCAGCGCATCCGCAATGCCGAGCGGATCAGTCACGGCCTCAAGGGCACGCCAGGCCTGATTCCCCCTGTCGTCGCCGAGGGCTGCAGTCATGTATACTACATGTACCCACTGCGTTACGATGAAGCCCAGACCGGAATGTCCCGGGAGCTTTTCTGCAAGGCGATGATGGCGGAAGGCTTCTACGCGCGGGGTGGATATGTAAAGCCGATCTATCTCGAACCGCTCTACCAGCAGAAGATCTGCTTCGGCCCCAACGGCTTTCCCTTCTCGGCCAGCCCGCGTTCCAAGCAGTTGTCCTATCAGCGGGGAATTTGCCCCACGGTTGAACGGCTGCAGGACCAGGAGATCATCATCAGCACGGCGTTCCGCCCCCCTGCCACCGAGCGTGACGCGGATTTGTTCGTCGCTGCCTGTCAAAGGATTCTGGCTGCACGGGATGCCCTGGTGCGGGCAGATGTGTCCGGCGTCTTGCCCGGCTGACGGCCATGGTGCTGAAAGTGGGCGTGGTAGCCCTGGAAATAGGCCCTGCCCGGGCCTTTGAGCAATTGCTGACCTTCTGGCAAACGCAAGACGTCGAAGCGACCCTGTTCGTGTCTTCCGACGCCTCGCACGTCCTGCCGGGCCGGGTTCTCGACACCCTGGGCATGGCCGCAGACCTTGACCTGACCGCTTTCGATGTCATTGCCATGTCCGCGGCGGGCTATCCTGTGGAAGCTGATATACGGCATCGGGCCCGAAAAGCGGGCATTCCCGTGTTTCAATTCGTTGATCAGTGGTACAATTACGGCTTCCGCTTTCCAGCCCCGCATGAGCCTCGCTGGCCTGATCGTATCGGCGTGATCGACTTGGATTCATGTGAGGAAGCGGCGGCTGAAGGCCTGCCGCGGGAACGTCTGGTTGCGGTGGGAAGCCCTGTCTGGGAATCGATTGCCGCGCTGCCCCCTGCCTCCGCGCGCAATGTTGCCTTCCTGGGTCAACCTGTGGCGCGGGACTACGGCCGCTCCCTAGGCTACGACGAGTGGGATGTTTGGGCGCTGGCCCGAAAGACAATGGACCAAAGACCGGATCTGATCAGCAGCATGCTCTATTGCCCTCACCCCTCCTTCTCCAATGCGACCCCTGAACGGATAGCACCAGCGACCTTGGCGAAGAGCACGGATCACGCCCTTAAGCGCTGTGGCACCGTCCTGAGCATGTTCTCGTCACCAATGATCACAGCCTATCTGGGAGGACGCCGCGTCATCAGCGTCCAGCCGCACCTTCAAGGTATTGATCGCGGGATGTTGAGCCGTCGTGGCTATATCCCGCGCGTCGAGGATGTCGATGGCCTTGTCGCCGCATTAAACGCGCCCGCGACCGGGACACCCTCGCTGGCCGTTGAGTTGCAAGGGAGCACACGGCGGCTGTCGGATGCCATTCTCGGCTTGGCAGCGGCATGACAAGGGTCATAGGTGCACTGCAGGCAAGGATGGGGTCTTCCCGGTTGCCGGGAAAGGCGATGCTGCCGCTCGCCGGCAAACCCCTGATCTGGCATATGATAGACCGCATGCGGGCTGCGGGCTGCTGCGAGCATCTCTACCTCGCCACGACGTCCGATCCGCGAAACGATCCGCTTGTGGAATATTGCGCTGCCCAGGGTCTGGAGGCCGTCCGGGAACGTGAAGAAGACGATCTCGCAGCACGCCTTCACGCAGTCGTAGCGGCAAGTGGCGCCGATTATGTTCTCAAGACGGGAGGGGATTGCCCCCTTATCGAGCCCACCGTGATGCGCGACATGGTGCGCATGGCTATCGCCCAGAGCTCTGACTTCTGTTCGAACCGGGTGCGGTGGACCTTTCCGATGGGCCTTTCGTGCGACGTTCTCTCGGCGTCCGCCATCACCTGGGCCCATGAGCACCTTGCCACGCCCGAGGACAGGGAGCTCTTTGCCACCTGGATCCGGGACCGCCCCGAACAGTTCAGGGTAACCTCCTTCGAGCATGGCGAGAACCTGAGCCATCACACCTGGATGGTCGACACGCCAGAAGACTATGCGTGGATGCAGCAGCTGTTCGAAGCGCTGTATCGGGATGGTGAATGCTTTGGTATGACAGACGTGCTCCGGTACCTCGAGACAAAGCAACATCTGTGAAGCGCCTGACCGCTATTTCGTCTTTCCTGACCGGTGCGGATGAAGCGTTGCGCATTGCCATGGCACGCCTGAACGACAGTGCGCGGCCGTTCCGGCTGATTGTCGATTCAGAAGGAAGACTAATCGGCGTCCTGACCGACGGCGATGTCCGCCGTGCCATCCTGGCCGGGGCAACACTTGAAGATCCGGTGCACAACTGGATGCAAAGAACGCCGAAAGTGATTTCGGCCCACGCCAAGCTGCCCATGCAGGGGTTTGGCGCCGACATCAATTTCGTGCCGATCCTTGACACGGAGCGGCGGCCCACCGCCGTACTCGTGGCCACCCAGGAATCCTTTGCCAAGGCGCAGACAGCTCTCATCATGGCTGGCGGCCTGGGGTCAAGGCTTGGCGAGCGCACCCGCATGACGCCAAAGCCTCTTCTGCCAATCAACGGCCGCCCGATTCTCGATTACATCCTGGACCGCCTGGAAACAGCGGGCGTCGAGCAGATCTGGATTGCGGTTCATCATCTCGCCGAGAAGATCGAGGAGTTTGTCGCGGCGCGCGCCAACCGTGCCGAAGTTCGTCTCGTCAGGGAGCCGGAACGGCTGGGCACAGCCGGCGCGATCAGTTTGCTGCCGGAGCGGCCCGCCCACCCCCTCTTGGTTCTCAACGGTGACATCCTCACGCAGGTCGACTTTCGTGCCTTCCAGAGCTTTCATCAGCAGCAAGGTTTCGACGCAACGATTGCCGTCGCCTATCACCGTGTCCAGGTGCCCTATGGCATTGTTCGGCACGACCAGAACGGCGCCTTCCTGGGCATCGACGAGAAGCCAACGCTGCTGAATTTCGTCGCCGCCGGTCTCTACTTTCTGTCACCTACCGTCCTGTCCCTGATTCAGGACCACAAGCGTCTCGACATGCCAGATCTTCTGAACGACGCCCGCACGGCCGGCCTCAACATCGGCGTGTTTCCCATTCACGAATATTGGGCCGACGTTGGCAGTCCGGCGGACCTTGAGGCCGCAGAGGCCCGGCACGCGAACGGCTTAGGCCAGCCATGACCAACTGGAAGGGACGCCCGGTCCTGGTAACCGGCGCCGATGGCTTCATCGGATCGCGACTGACGGAGAAGCTTCTGGGCGCCGGAGCGCGCGTCAGGGCCTTGGCTCTCTACAACTCGTTCGATTCCGCCGGCTGGCTCGACACGATCAACCAGACCGACACGCTGGATATCGTGCGTGGCGATATCCGAGACGCGGCCTTTGTTCATCGCTTGATGCAGGGGCAGGACATTGTCCTTCACCTTGCCGCCCTGATCTCGATTCCGCACAGCTATGCCGTCGCTCATTCCTATGTCGACACAAATATCGTCGGCACCCTGAATGTGCTGGAAGGCGCCCGCATCCACGGACCATCCCGTGTCGTCGTGACCTCAACCTCTGAGGTGTACGGGACCGCCCAGTACGAGCCAATCGACGAGCGGCACCCCCTGCACGGACAATCGCCCTATTCCGCGAGCAAGATTGGAGCGGACGCCATGGCTGAAGCCTATGCCCGCTCGCATGAGGTGCCGGTTGTCATCCTGCGCCCCTTCAATACCTATGGACCCCGGCAAAGTGAGCGCGCGATCATTCCGACGATCCTGCGCCAGGCGCTTGATCCTGCCTGTGTCGAGATCAGGCTGGGCGACCTCACCCCGCGCCGGGACTTCACCTTTGTCGACGATACGGCTGCGGCTTTCATGGCGGCGGGAACTGCGGTCGGCATGGCCTATGGCGAACCCTTCAACGCTGGATCGGGCAAATCCATCACCATCGGCGATCTTGTCTCCACCATCTTGCGCTCGCTGAACATCAACAAGCCGGTGATCGAAAGCGCGGAACGGCTACGACCGAGCGCCTCGGAGGTCCGCGCCCTGATCGCCGACTCTAGCAAGTTTTCCAACGCGACCGGATGGAGCCCTGCTGTTTCCTTGCCAGAAGGCATCCATCGCACAGCCGCCTGGTGGCGCGAGCGACTTGAAAAGGGCAAAGCTCGCGCCGCCACCAACTATCTCGCCTGAATATCCCCGCCACGTCCTTTCACGATAGCGAAGCCATGTCCTACAGCCTTGAAGGCAAAACCGTGCTCGTCACAGGCGGCACCGGATCCTTTGGTCAGGCCTTTGTCAGCCGCCTGCTCCGCCAGCACAAGCCCGGGAAGGTCATCATCTTCTCGCGTGACGAGCAGAAGCAGTATGAGATGAAGGAGCGGCCAATCTTCCGTGACGCGCCTAACCTTCGATTCTTCATTGGCGATGTCCGCGACCTCGACCGCATGGTCATGGCATTTCGCAGCGTACATGTTGTCATTCATGCAGCAGCGCTCAAGCATGTGACTGCCGCCGAGTACAATCCATTCGAGTGCATCCGCACCAACGTCCACGGGGCAGAGAATGTGGTAACCGCCTCGATCAGGGCTGGCGTGGAACGGGTAATTGCGCTGTCCACCGACAAGGCGGCCAGCCCCATCAACCTCTATGGCGCGTCGAAGCTCGCTTCGGACAAGATATTTGTTGCCGCCAAATGGCTTGTGGGCGGCGAGACGAAGCCGCTGTTTGGTGTGGTCCGCTATGGCAATGTTCTGGGCTCGCGCGGCAGCGTCGTACCGATGTTCCGGCGCCTGATCGCCGAAGGTGCCAAGGACCTGCCCATCACGGACCGTCGCATGAGCCGATTCTGGATCACGCTGACACAGGGCGTTGATTTTGTTCTGTCCTGCCTTCCCCTTATGCAAGGCGGCGAAATATTCGTGCCAAAAATTCCGAGCATGAAAGTCGTCGATCTGGCGGATGTCATGTCACCCGGCATTGCTATCCGCGACGTCGGCATCAGGCCCGGAGAGAAGCTGCATGAAGTCCTGCTGACGGAGGACGATGCGCGGCTGTCTCTTGATCTTCCCGACCGCTACATTATCCGCCCGGCCCTTTATGGAGCCCAGCGTCAGTACCATGCGCAAGAGAAGGCGGTGGCGGAAGGCTTCCACTATTCATCCGACAACAACACGGACTGGCTTGACCGCACACGCACCATTGCCTTGCTGCAACAACTCGACCTCGACCACCAGTAGTCGTGTCTTTTATCGGATGATTACCCTTACCAGCATCGAGAATGCACTGGCCGGCCTATGACATCGTTGCCGGGGGACATGACGGCCGTAGCGGAGTACGGCCTTGACAGATGGTGCCGCGATGCCTCGTGGCCCGTCGGACCTGCAGAAACTCGCGCACTAAGCTTGGCGGCAATTGGGGCGATTTGCCGCGCGGCGGACTCTGCCGACGATGAATGGTCCGACTGCATCTTCTCAGATCTGCGCTATGGCGACTATCTCGTCCAGCGCATTCACGCTATCACCGTCACGGCGAGAGCGGCGAGAGCTGGATTGGAAGTGTTTACAAGAGGTGACGGGGTGGGCTTCTACTATCCCGACTACGAAAAACTTGCGGACGCCTTCCGAAAACAAATGCGACCACTGAACCGCGCTGGTGTAAATGCTCGCGACGCCCGGCGACGCTGGCTTGGCAACAGCCATTCTTCGTTTCTCTCGCGCATTCGGGGCACAGCAGTACGGCCCGCCACATGGAGTGTCGGTGCAGGCAACATCCTGAAGGAAGCCTATCTGTCGCGCGAGAATCTTCCCTGCGACTTCCCGAACCCGGCGGACTGGCAGCAGACAGCCGCCGCGGCTGGCGTCCCTCCTGCCGTACGCCGGCTTCTTGAAGAAGCACTCGCGGAAATTGCAGCGGTCTTGCCCGCAACACTTCCTGCCGCCGATCTTCGGGGCCTCATTGGGCTGTGGTGTGAGCGGCTTGCGCAGGTCCGCAGCATCTACAATGGTGCTTCACTACGAAGCACCATACCCGAGACCGTGCTTTGGGGTTCTCCGGGCAACGTCATGTTCCGTGCGGTCATCCGTGCGTTGAAGCGGCGCGGGACGCGAGTGATTGGCTTTCAACACGGACACAATCCGGTTTGGGTGCATCATCCCTACATGGCTTTCAGCGAGGTTCGCGGTTGCGACGAGTTCATCTGCGGAACGACCGGGCAGGCAGATGCATATCGCCTCATGACCCACCGAAGTGGAATTTCACGAACCGCCGATACCAGGTTTTCTTCGATCGGCATCGGCGTGTATGACAAGTGGCGCGCCAATCCCTTCCCTCGCCGCACCGTCAAACGCATTCTCCTGGCGGGGTTTCCTGGACTCGCGAGAACCCTGACATATGACTGGACGGGTTTTCCGCTGATGCGCACGCCATTGGAAATTCAGGTTGCCCTGGCCCTGCGCAGCGCAGGTTACCAGGTGATTTACAAGCCGCACCCCGACTCAGCCCAGTTCATGGGCTCAATGATGCAGCCGTATGTCGATCACGTCGCGTTTGGCTCTTTTGAAGAAGCTGCCAGCCATGTCGATGCAGCTGTCTACCTCTATCCCTTTTCGACGACCTTTCCCTATGTTCTCCTTCACAATATGCCAGTGCTCCTGGTCGATGTCGAAGGACGCGACTGGCTTCCCGAGATTATCGGCCCCCTGAGAAAGCGCTGTGCAGTCGTCACCGCCTTGCTCGGCGCGGACAACAGAATATCCATTGATGACGAAGCGATCATCGACGGCATGAAGACCGCCGAGACTCTTGCCGATGAGTCCTTTGCACAGCGTTTCTTTTCTCATTCGTCTCACGACTCTGGCCAGGCCTATCCATGAAAGTTCTGACCCTGACTGGCAATCACCCGCGGCATTTGTGGGTTGTGGAGCAGATAGCAAAGTCATTTAATCTTGCGGGCGCCGTTCTTTTGCGACGCGAGACGATGAACGCGCCGTCGCTAACCAGCGTACCGAGCCGCGACCAGAAAAACGTGCTGCGCCATTTCAACGATCGTGAAGCGCGCGAATCCCACTATTTTGCCAAGGTGCCAAAGGCACCCATGGCAGAAGTGCTGGAGGTCGCTTCCATAGAAGACCCCGATGCCGTTGACTTCCTGCGCCGGCTTCAACCGGACGTCGCGCTCATTTTTGGGACCGGCTTGATCAAGCCCCCTCTCTACGACCTGCTCCCGCCACAGACCATCAATCTTCATCTCGGCCTGTCCCCACGCTATCGCGGTGCCGCAACACTGTTCTGGCCGTTCTACTTTCTGGAGCCGGCTTTCTCCGGCGCCACGCTGCATCGTATCGTGGCAGAGCCAGATGCGGGCGCCATCATCCACCAGTCAGTGCCCGAGTTGATGCGTGGCGACGGTATTCACGACATCGGATGCAAGACCGTGCATGCCGCCGGGGCGGACCTGGTAAGGCTGCTGAAGATGATTGAATCCGGGCAAACCGTGACTGCGCGACAGCAACGTGGCACGGGCAAGAATTTTCTTTCTTCGGATTTCCGGCCGGAACACCTGAGGCAGATTTACGATGTTTTCGAGAACCGTATCGTGGACGCTTTTCTCGACGGGACAATCGAGCAGCGGAGGCCGAAGCTTGTTCGTCAGTTTGACTAAGCCTGCAGCCGCTTGATCACGATGCCCTTAACCTCCCCCTTCGGAGCACTGCCTGCCGAGGCCGATGTCCAGGCATTGATGAATCGTCTGTATCCGATTTGCAGATCGATAACCGGAGATGGGGTAAGGGAGACTCTGGCGATCCTGGCGGGGTATGCCAACCTGCAGGTGCATGAAGTAGCTTCCGGCACAATCGCCTATGACTGGACGGTGCCCGACGAATGGAATATTCGCGACGCATTCATTGCCGATATGAACGGCAAACGGCTTGTCGATTTCCGGGCGAGCAATCTCCACATCGTCAGCTACAGCATCCCGATCAATCAAACCCTGACTTTTGCAGAGCTTGACCAGCATCTGCACAGCCTGCCGAGCCAGCCCGACGCCATCCCTTATCGCACGGCCTACTATTCAAGCACCTGGGGCTTCGCCATCACCCAGCGACAGCGCGATGCTTTCGACCGAAACGCGACATATCGCGTCGTCATCGACTCGACCAAAGCCCCTGGCTCCCTCAGCTATGGTGAACGCCTTCTGTCGGACGGGGACGGGCCGGAGTATCTGATTTCCACCTACAGCTGCCATCCATCCCTGGGAAATGACAATCTGTCCGGCTTGATTCTGTGGACCTTCCTGCTGGCGCGCATGGCGCATCGCCCCCTGCGCAACCGATACAGGTTCATTGTAGTTCCTGAGACTATCGGGTCGGTCATCTATATGGCGCGCAATGAAGCCGCAATGACCGGCGTCGCGGGTGGCTTTGTCGTTACCTGTGTCGCAGGACCAGGAGAGCACGGGTACAAGTCCAGTTTCGCGGGCCACTCGCTCGTTGATCGCGCCGCGCGAAAGGCCCTGACCGACGCCGGTATCAATTGGGAGGAATTTCCCTTCGATGCCGGCGGTTCCGATGAGCGCAACTATTCCGCGCCGTTCTTCCGCATTCCAACGGGGACAATCAGCAAGTCGAAATACTACACGTATGATGAATATCATACGTCGCTCGACAACCTGACCTTCATCTCCGCTAGGGAATTGATTTCGACGCTGGCGCTCTACGAATCCACCATTCATATCCTCGAATGCGAACGGCCCCTGAACTCCCGGATGCCCTATTGCGAGCCGATGTTGGGCAAGCGAGGCCTGTATCCGGAAATCGGCGGTTCGCAGCGTTCCGCCGCCGAGGCATCGCCGGCAGAACAGCTGGATGCGATCCGCTGGGTCATGCACATGGCCGACGGTCAGGAGACTCCCCTGTCCATCGCCATGCGCTCCGGATTGCCGCACACGACCATCAACAAGGCCGTCGATACGCTCATCGATGCCGGCTTGATCGTGCCGGGAACCCCCGACCCAGAACCTGGCCGTGCCTCCCGCTCCGGCCGGCCTTCCTGAGTCCGCGCCATGCGTTTTCTCGTGACGGGGGCGACAGGTCTGCTTGGTCCCTACCTTCTGGAGGAAGCGGGCCGTGTTGGAAAGGCTGTGGGGATAGCGCGGACCAACTCCGCGTGCAACTCCGACCTGACAAGCCCGGAGGCTGTCATCCGGCTGGTCGATGAACTGCGCCCGGACATCGTCCTGCATGCAGCCGCGATGACGAACGTGGACCGGTGCGAGGACGACCCCATCGCTGCAGATCGCGCCAATGCCATGGCCACGCAGAACCTTGCCATGGCCCTGCCGCCGCAGGCCCGCCTTGTCTATATTTCGACCGATCAGGTCTACCCCGACCGATCAGGCCTAAAACGGGAGGGCGAGGAGTCACCGGTAAACGCCTATGGCCGCAGTAAGCTGGCCGGTGAACGCGCCGCGCTCGGTCGCAGTAACACCCTGATTCTTCGCTGCAACATGTTCGGACCGTCTCGCACTCCTGGACGTCACAGCTTCAGCGACTGGATCATTGACGGCCTGCGACGGGGCGACCCCATGACCCTGTTCACCGACGTCCTGTTCTCGCCGCTTCAATTCTCCACCTTGGCCGCACTGACGCTGGAATGCGTTGCCCGCGGGATTCATGGCACCTTCAACATGGGGGCGAGAAACGGCGCGTCGAAACGCGACTTTGCCGTTATGATCGCCAGGCATCTGGGCCTGTCGCTTGCGCACGCGCGGGACGGGCTTTCGACAGCGGTGGCGATGCGCGCGCCCCGGCCACTCGACCTGCGGATGGACGTGTCCCGTCTCGAGGCGGCGTTGGGCCGGCCGATGCCCACCCTGCAGGAAGAGGTCTATCGCCTATGAGCACGATCAAGGACATTCCGGTTGGGCGCCATGTCATCGGCATAGAGCAGCCGACCTATTTTATCGCTGATATCGCGGCGAATCACGACGGCAGCCTGCAGCGCGCCGTTGACCTCATCCATCTCTGCGCCGAGGCCGGCGCCCATGCCGCGAAATTCCAGAATTTCAAGGCCGAGACAATCGTTTCGGACTATGGATTCAAGACCATGGGCGGCAAGCAATCGCATCAATCCAGCTGGAAGAAGGAGGTGTCCGAGGTCTATGCCGCCGCCTCGCTGCCTGTCGACTGGACTGAGGCATTGCACAAGGCCTGCGACGATGCAGGCATCGACTACTTCACCGCGCCCTACGACCTCAGTCTGCTGGCGCAGTTGTCTCCCCATGTCTGCGCCTGGAAGGTCGGTTCCGGCGATATCACCTGGCTCGAAAACATTGAGGCGATGGCAAGGGATGGCAAGCCACTCTTCCTCGCCACCGGCGCCGCGACCATGGACGATGTGCGTAGGGCCGTCGCTGCGGCGCGCCACCACACGCATGACATCGTGCTGATGCAATGCAATACCAACTACACGGGCTCGCTCGAAAACTTCCGCCACATCGCCCTCAACGTGCTTAAGACCTACGCGCGGGAATATCCCGATCTGCTGCTTGGCCTGTCGGACCACACACCGGGTCACGCAACCGTTTTGGGCGCGGTGGCGCTAGGCGCGCGCGCCATCGAGAAGCACTTCACCGACGACACGACACGCGAGGGACCAGATCATGCCTTCGCCATGGATGCCCGCGCTTGGCGCGAAATGGTGGACCGCACGCAAGAGCTTCAGCTCGCGCTGGGGCCAGAAGACAAGCGGATCATGGACAACGAGATCGACACCGCAGTCGTCCAGCGCCGATCCATCCGCACCACCCGGCCGATGAAGGCCGGCGAAACCTTGCATGCCGCCGATCTGATTGCACTGCGCCCTTGCCCCGCTGACGCCATTCCACCCTACCGCCAGGCAGATCTCGTGGGCCGCACCCTTACCCGCGACATCCCTCGCGGCGACTACCTGCGGCCGACCGATCTGACATGAGTGCAGCCATCGTCGTGCCGGCACATAACGAGGCGGCGACGATCGGGGCGGTCGTTGCCGGCCTGCGCGGCTGGGGCCACGTCATTGTCGTGGACGACGCCTCGCGCGATGGCACGGCCGACATTGCACGCGCGGCGGGAGCCGAGGTGCTGACCCATGCGATCAATCGCGGCTATGAAGGTGCCCTGGAGAGCGGCTTCGCCCATGCGGTTACCGCACGGCATGCGGTGATCGTCACCTTCGACGCAGATGGGCAGCACGACCCGCGCAGCCTGGCCGACATCCTGCCGCCGCTACTTGAAAATCGGGCCGATCTCGTTCTGGGCATCCGCCCGGCGGCGGCTCGACTGGGTGAGGTGCTCTTCAATCTCTATGCACGCCTGCGCTTCGGGCTCCCTGACATCCTCTGTGGGCTGAAGGGTTACCGCAGTGAGCTCTACGCACGGCATGGCTGCTTCGACCACATCCACGGCCTTGGCACCGAACTCGCTCTCGCCAGCATGAGCCATGGCGCGCGATGGCAGACCGTTCCCGTGCTTATCCACCCACGACAGGACGCGCCTCGCATCGGATCGCGCTTCCGTGCCAACCGGCGTCTGCTAACGGCCCTGGCGCGTGCCATCCGTTGCGACCTCATGGGCTGGCCCGCGCGATGAAGGTGGTCGCCATCACCCAGGCGCGCATGACCTCGACGCGCCTCCCGGGCAAGGTTCTGAAGACGGTTCTGGGGCGCACGCTACTCGACTGGCATGTGAGCCGCGTGGCCCGGGCCAGCCACGTTGACCAGGTGGTGGTCGCCACCACCACCAACTCAGGCGACGACGTCATCTGCGACCATGCCGCAGCGCTGGGTGCGGCAGTGTTTCGAGGCCCCGAGGAGGACGTGCTTGCCCGCTACGCCGGTGCCGTACGCCAGTTCAGCGCCGATGTCGTTGTGCGCGTGACTTCAGACTGCCCGCTGATCGATCCCGCGGTGATCGACGACACGCTCGATACCTTCCTGACGGCGCGACCGCGTGCTGACTACGGCAGCAACCGCATCCCGCAGACCTATCCGCGCGGCATGGACACCGAGGTGCTGTCGGGCGCAGTACTGCTGGAAGCCGATCGCCTTGCCAACGACGCGCAGGACCGCGAGCATGTGACCCTGTTCGTCTGGCGTCAGCCCAATCGTTACCGTGTCGTCAACGCGCCCTATCACACCGACTGCAGCCGCCACCGCTGGACCGTCGATACGGCGGAAGATTTCAATCTGGTGACCCGCATCCTCGAAGGCGTGGCCCCATCCCGTCCGCACTTTACACTAGAAGATTGCCTGGCGTTCCTCGCCCTCCATCCCGAGTTGGAAGCCATCAATCGCCACGTCGAGCAGAAGAAGGTTCTATGACTTATCGCACCGAGCAGGAGGCCTTCTGGGCCGGCGAATTTGGCGACCAGTATATCGAGCGCAACGCCGGCGCGCAGATTGTGGCCAGCAACACTGCCCTGTTCAGCAGAATCCTACGGCAATGCGGCCCCATCGGCAGCGTCATCGAATTCGGGGCCAATATCGGCCTCAACCTGATGGCCTTGCACAACCTGCTGCCTGAGGCGACATTCTCGGCGATCGAGATCAATGCCAAAGCGGCCGCGGCCCTGCGCCGGCTGGGCTACGTGACGGTGGATGAGCGCTCGATCCTGCAACCCGCAGCGACCGAACGCCACGACCTGGTCTTTATCAAGACCGTTCTGATCCACATCGACCCTTCGCAACTGCCGGCCGTCTATGACGCGCTGCACTCCAGCGCACGTCGCTACGTCGTCGTGGCGGAGTACTACAATCCGACTCCGGTGGAGGTCACCTATCGCGGCCATCAGAAACGTCTTTTCAAACGCGACTTTGCCGGCGAGATGATGCAGCGATTTTCCGACCTCAAACTCATCGACTATGGCTTCGCCTATCATGGCGGGCGCTTTCCGCAGGATGACATCACCTGGTTCCTGATGGAGAAGGCGTACTAGCCGCTCATGTTCTCCTTTCGGTTCAACGACCTGTCACCGTTGGTCCATACCAGCGCCCGTGGCCTGCGCCTTATTCCGGTGTTCCTCCGGCTGAATCCGATGGCCAGTGCGGCTACCATATTTCTGATGCTGGCTGCGGGAATCAGCGAAGGAATTGGACTGACCTTATTTTTGCCCCTGCTGCTGTCAACGGGCTTTCAGACCGGCGATCGCTTCAGCGCAGCAGTTTTTGGCACACTTTCCCGTCTCGGAATCGAACCAGGAACCGGCACGATTCTTCTTCTCATGACAGTGATCTTTGTCGCCAAGGGTGGTCTGCAGCTCTGGGCGAATCTCGCTATCGGGTATGCCGGCGTCGGGTTCACGACACGGCTGCGCCTGGAATTCGTCCGCAGTCTTCTGCGCGCACGTTGGGAGATCTTCACCAGTCAATCCATGGGTGCGCTGGCGAACAGCATCTCCACCGAAGCTGCCCAGGCCGGCGGCACGATTACCTCGGCCTTCCAGGTCACAGCCTTCGGCATCCAGGTGCTGGTATATTTCGTCATATCATTTTTCTTCTCGTGGCAAGGAACCTTGGCCGCACTGGTGGGCGGCTTTGCTGTTTTCTTTGCTATGCACCGCTTCATCACACTTGCGGGAAGAGCCGGCAAGCAGCAGCAGGGCCTGTTTCAACGCTTGCTGTCGCGCCTCGTGGATCATTTCGGCATGGTGAAGCCCATCAAGGCGATGGGAGTGGAACAGCGACTGCTGTACTACCTAAACAACGACATCCTGCAACTCGAGACGGCGCAGCGCCGCGTTGTTCATAGCAAGGCAAGTCTGACCACGTTGAACGAACCGATCATCATCGGCCTACTCTGCCTAGGCGCCTGGGTTGCCCTGACAACCCTGAACATAGCAATGGCAGACCTTCTCGTGCTTACAATGATATTTTATCGTTCAGCCGGGCGTCTTTCGTCTCTGCAGTCTGCTCACCAGAGCCTTGTGGCCACGCAGGATTTCCTGATCGCCATGCTCGCTCTCGTGAAGAAGACGGATGAGGCCGCCGAGATCAGAAGTGGCACGAAAGCTCCGACGCTGGAGAGCGGCATCACATTTCGTAACGTCACGTTCAATTATGGCGCGCAGTCCGTCTTGCGCGGTATCTCGCTTGATATCAGAGCTGCGCAGATAACAACACTTGTTGGACCATCGGGCAGCGGTAAAACATCAATCCTCGACCTCATCCTGGGACTGTATAAACCAATTGAGGGCTTCGTTGAGATCGATGGAATCGATCTTCAACAGACCGACCTTCACGCGTGGCGGTCGCGCATAGGATATGTACCGCAGGAAACCGTCCTGCTGAATGACTCGATCATGGCGAACGTCACATTGGGCGATCCTTCCATACGCCGGCAAGACGTCCTCGATGCGCTGCGAGCGTCCGACGCACTGGCATTTGTCGATGACATGCCGCTTGGTATCGACTCCAGTGTGGGTGAACGCGGCATGCAGCTTTCCGGCGGCCAAAGACAGCGTATTTCCCTGGCCCGGGCGTTGGTACGCAAACCGCTCCTGCTCATTCTTGACGAACCGACCAGCGCGCTTGACGCTGCCTCGGCAGCGGCCTTCTGCACTACGCTACGTCGTCTTTCCGGCCAACTCACAGTCGTTGCCGTTTCCCACCAGCAGGACGTGACACAGGTCGCCGACGCTGTCTACGAGGTCGCGCAGGGTCAGGTGAGGCGGCAATCCACGCGGAATGTTCTGTCTACCACCAGCCTAGCTGATGTTTGAAAAGACACCGATCAATTCCCGCACCGACGTCGCCTTCATCATTGGTGACCTGAGCGCAGGGGGAAGTCAACGCGTGCTGCAACGGATCAGTGGTGAACTGGCCGAGCGCGGGCATGGAATCACCGTCATCACGCTCTCCGACGGGTCAAACGACTTTTTTGCCCTGGACCAGAGAATTCAGCGTATCGCGCTGGGGCTTCAGAAGCCGAGCCGAAACAAACTCTCCGGGGTTCTAGGCAACCTCAACATTGCATGGAGGTTGCGCCGGGAACTGACTCGTCTCTCACCCGTATCCGTGTGCAGCTTCATCGGCGTGACCAATATACTTGCGATAGTGGCAAGCGCCCTGATGCCTTTTCGGCTGGTCGTTTGCGAACGCAACAATCCCGATAAGCAGACTCTCGGTTTTCCCTGGCAGATGCTGCGCTGGGCGACCTATCGATGGGCCACCCTTGTCACTGCAAACTCGATGGAAGCGTTGAACGCACTGTCGCGCTATGTACCCCGTCAACGGCTTTTTCTACTGCGAAACCCCCTGCCCGTCGGCAAGCCAGCCACTATGGGACGCTCGCAGATCGTGCTGGCGGTGGGTCGCCTGTCTGCACAGAAAGGTTTTGACGTGTTGCTCGATGCCTGGAGCGGGGTTCACGCACCCGGTTGGCAACTCCATATTGTGGGCTCTGGTCCTGAGCTTCATTCACTGCTGGCACAGGCCGAGACCCTTGGCATTGCCGAGCGGATCCGCATTCTGCAGCCCATTGCCGACGTCGTGACCCTCTATCAATCATCATCTATTCTGGCCGCGCCATCACGGTTCGAGGGCACTCCCAACGTTGTCCTCGAGGCCAGCCTTTCTGCTTTGCCGGCGGTGGTCAGCGAAGGGTGCGGTGACGCGCTCGAGATCATTCAAGACCGGGTAAGCGGCCTGGTGGTGCCCGTTGACAATTCGGACGCGCTGCGCGTCGCGCTGCAGCAACTCATCGACCAGCCGGCGCAACGTCAGCAGTATGGAGAACGTGCCCGGAGCCGCGTGGCGGCCATGCACGACGACTATCTCGACGCCTGGCTTCAAACGCTTCAGCTGCCAACCTCTTGATGTTTCGCAATCACTTTGCCGCAATCTGCGCGGACTGGCACCGGCAATGACTGCGACCCGCGTTCATATTATTCACGGTCCCTGGAGCGAGACGAATACGAGGGCGTTCTTTTCCCCTGTTTTTCGGTGCCGAGCCGAACTCAGGGACAAGGGCATCCTCGTGCGTTTCTTTTCAGCGCTCACCGACGCAGCCACGGACGCTGACTTCCTGCTACTCGATGACAAGTATTTTGGCTCAGCATGGGATGTTAGAAGAACTGAGATCCTGCAGCAGATCGAAATGATCGGCAACCGGGGCACAGCGCTGATCTACTGTGATCTCGGTGACAGCAGCGGTCTTATTCGTGTGCCCGCCTTGCTTCGGTCTCGTGCCTACTGGAAGGGATATCTATTAAGCGACCGCTCACAGTACACCGTGCCTCACTACGGCGGTCGCCTTTTCACTGATCACTACCACCGGGTCGATGGCGTGGACGACAAGAAGACATCATCGTCGACCGCTGTGCCGCAGGATCAACTGGCCAAGCTTCATCTGTCATGGGGCTACGGGCTGACAAACCATGGCCTTCTAGCCAATCGTGCGAGCAGCCTGTTTAGCCGGCTACCGATGCCGATACTACTCAACCTGCCGCTGCAGACGGCCGAGCCATCGGGCCCGCGGCCGTTGGCCCTGTCCTGCCGCATAAGCACGTCGCACAGGCGCGCCTCCGTAGTTCACCAGCGCCTGCGCCTCAAGAGCCTGCTGGGAGATAGAATTCCAACTTCTCGCGTCAGCCCACGTGCCTTCTTTGCTGAGCTCCGCCAAAGCCGGCTCGTCCTGTCCCCCTTCGGCTGGGGGGAGTTCGCCTATCGCGACTACGAGGCCTTTGTCTCCGGCGCGGCGCTGGTGAAGCCGTCCATGGCCCATCTGGAGACCTTTCCCGACTATTACCGGGACAATGAAACGATGCTGCCGCTGCGGTGGGACCTGGCTGACCTGGAAAGCACCCTGAGCCAGGCGCTGGAAAGACCTGCGGCAACGCAAGAAATCGCCCGCACCGCGCAGAATGTGTATAAATATCATGTAGCAGCGCCGGAGGGCCGCCGGGACTTTGCCGAGCGCTTCCAGTCCCTGCTCCTGAAGTGCAGGGGGGTTGCCGTAAAGCAACATGCTGCATCCTAGAGAGACACAAGGAAAGCGGGGCTATGAGGGCGTTGCGGCGGCAGGTCTTGGTAACAGGGGGCGCGGGTTTTCTGGGAAGTCATCTCTGCGAGCGGCTGCTTGATGCAGGGCATCATGTGGTATGCGCCGACAACTTCTTCACGGGCTCGCATGACAATGTCCGCCATCTGCTCGGCAATCCGGCCTTCGAACTTATCCGCCACGATGTGACCTTTCCGCTCTATATCGAGGTCGACGAGATCTACAATCTCGCCTGCCCGGCCTCACCGGTGCATTACCAGTTCGATCCCGTTCAGACGACCAAGACCAGCGTGCATGGCGCCATCAACATGCTGGGTCTGGCGAAGCGCCTGAAGGTGCCAATCTTCCAGGCCTCGACCAGCGAGGTCTATGGCTCGCCCCAGGTTCATCCGCAGCACGAGCAATACAACGGCAACGTCAATCCGATCGGCCCACGCGCTTGCTATGACGAAGGCAAGCGCTGCGCCGAGACGCTGTTCTTCGATTACCACCGCCAGTTCAACACGTCGATCAAGGTGGCCCGGATATTCAACACCTATGGCCCGCGGATGATGCCGAACGATGGGCGGGTGGTGTCGAATTTCGTGGTCCAGGCGCTGGGTGGCAAGCCGTTGACAATCTATGGCGATGGCAGCCAGACACGTTCCTTCTGCTTCGTCGATGACATGATTGATGGATTTATTCGTCTGATGGACACGCCGGCCGAGGTGACGGGCCCGATCAACCTGGGCAATCCGGGCGAGTTCACCATGCTCGAACTGGCGGAAGAGATCCTGCGCCAGACCGGATCGCGCTCGACCATCGAATTTCACCCCCTGCCCCAGGATGACCCTACCCACAGGCAGCCCGACATAGCACTCGCACGAAAGACACTGGGCTGGCAGCCGCACGTTTCGTTGCAGGAGGGCCTAGGCCCCACCATCGCGCATTTCCGTCGCGTCCTGTCGCAAAGCGGGGCGCTGGCCTCGTAAGGGGACGGCATCAGCATGTCCGACAATCGTATCCGCGTTGCCTTTCTCGCCCGGTCGCTGGAGGCCACCGGCGGTGCCGAGCAGCAATTGGCGCATATCGCGCTCGGACTCGATCCAGCCCTGTTCGAGCCGCGTGTCTATTGCTTCTACGAAACCGGCGAGTTGTGCCGGCACATTCGCGCTGGCGGCATCCGCATCGAAAGCCTGCACAAGCGGAGCCGCTGGGATCTGATCGAGCCCGCGCGGCAACTGCGCCGCAAGCTGCAGGATTTCCGCCCGCAAATCCTGCACAGCTTTCTGGGTCCGCCCAATGTACTCGCGGCTCTCCTCAAGCCTATTTCGCCCCAGACCAAGGTCGTCTGGGGTGTCCGCGCTTCCGATATGAAGCTTGAGAACTATGACTGGACGCGCCGCGCCACCTTTCGGGCCGAGGTTATGCTGTCCCGCCTGCCCGATGCCATCGTCGCCAATTCAGAAGCCGGTCGGTTGCATGTGACGGCCGCCGGCTTCCCGAACGGTCGTGTCTCGGTGTTGCCCAACGGGATCGACACCCGCCGTTTTGTTCCCGCGGATGACGCCCGCAACCGAGTCCGGGAGACGCTCAATATTCCAAAGGCCGCCCCAGTCGTCGGAATGATCGCCCGTATTGACCCACAGAAAGACCACTTCACTTTCCTGCGTGCGGTCCGGCGCGCCGTAACCCGCAAGCCGGACCTGTTCTTCCTTTGTGTAGGCGGTGGGTCGGACACGCTGATGGAAACAATCCGGCAATTCGCCCAGCAGCTCGGCGTCGAGCAGAATATCCGTTGGGTTGGCGAGCGCCGGGACATTCCCGACCTGATCAACGCCTGCGACCTGATGACTTTGACGTCTGCCTATGGCGAGGGTTTCCCCAACGCCATCGGCGAAGCCATGGCCTGCGGGCGCAGTTGCGTGGTGACGGATGTCGGCGACTGCGCTTCCATCGTCGGCGATGCCGGATATGTTGCGGCACGGGGCGACGACAGCGCCCTTGCCAAGCTGTGGCTCGATTTCTTCCAGCTGGCACCGATCGCGCGCCAGGAAATGGGCCGCCAGGCGCGGTGCCGCATCGAGAATCACTACTCACTCGAGTCGATGGTTCGGCGCAGCGAAGGTCTTTACCGCAGCGTTGCGCATTTGGCCGGCACCCCTGTGCTGCTGGACCCGTCCGGGTCGACTCTGTGAGCTATTACGCGGACAAGGTCGAGCTGCTCGCTGATATCTTCGGCACGGAGGATGTCACGGTGACCGGCACCACTCTGACTGTGGGCGCGGCAACCTATCCAATCGTCGATGATGTCATCATCCTGCTGCCGGAAAGCTTGCGACCTAGGCGGCTGCGCGGCACGACACCGGAAAGCCTGGGTGGTGACAAACCATTCGCTGCCGACATTCAGCAGACCTTCGGCGCCGAGTGGCAGACCTATCCCGAGGTCCTGCCGGAGCACAGGAAGGAGTTCGACGACTATTTCGATGTCGTGGACATTGCAGCGTTGGCAGGGAAGCGAACCTGCGACGTCGGTTGCGGCATCGGTCGCTGGAGCTATTTTCTGCGGCATACCGCGCGCGAACTGGTGCTGGTCGATTTCTCGGAGGCCATTTTCGTCGCCCGACGCAATCTCGCCGACTGTCCCAACGCCGTGTTCTTCATGGGCGATCTTACAGCGCTGCCTTTCCGCAGCGACTGCTGCGATTTGCTTTTCTGCATTGGCGTCCTGCACCACCTGGAAAGCAATGCGCTGTCCGAGGTTCGCGGGCTGCGGCGCTTTGCGCCGCAACTACTCATCTACCTCTATTCGGCGCTCGACAATCGCCCGCTTCACTACCGGCTGCTGCTGCCGATGGTCAGCGCGCTTCGCCTGGTGCTGGCACGGGTGGAAGGTCCGGCGGCTCGCCAGATTCTGACCGAGCTCTGCATGTGGACCATTTACATGCCGCTGATCGGCCTGGGCTGGATTCTGAAGCCCTTCGGTCTTCAAGCGCGGGTGCCGCTGTTCGATTTCTATCACGACAAGTCTTTGAAGCGCATTCGCCAGGACGTCTACGACCGCTTCTTCACGCGCATTGAGCAGCGCTTCTCTCGCGCAGAGATTGAAAGCCTGAAAGACACGTTCAGCGAGATCAAGATCTCGCCACGGCTGCCGATGTGGCACTTTCTCTGCCGTCGCTAGAGACAGTCGTTTGCTGCGCGTCTGTCACCTCATTACCAGTCTGGCCACGGGCGGTGCAGAGACCGCGCTTTTCCGCCTTGTCACCGCCACGGACCGGGAAAAGCAGGAGCAGATAGTCATATCGCTCACCGACGAGGGTGTGTATGGCCCGCGCCTGCGCGAGGCGGGCATTCCCGTCTTTGCACTGGGAATGCGGCGAGGCCGCTTCAGCCTGAGCGCGTTTGTGAGACTGGTCAGGGTGCTGAGGCAACAGAAACCTGACGTGATACAGACATGGCTCTATCATGCCGATCTTCTGGGGTTGCTTGCCGGTGGCATTGCAGGCATACGCACAATTGCCTGGAACATCCGCTGCTCCGTCACGGATGAACGCTATGTTCGCGGACAGGCGGGTGTCGTCCTCCGACTACTTTCCCTGCTTTCCTCGATACCAAGGGTCGTTGTCTCGAACTCGACGGCCGGCCAGCGTGTCCACACCAGTCTTGGCTATCGCCCGCGCCAGTGGCGCATCATCCCGAACGGGCTGGACATAGCCACTTTCAGGCCCGATCCCACCGCCTATCGCGAAGTACGGGCGGAGCTCGGCGTCCCCCCGGACACTCTGCTTGTCGGGCTCGTCGCGCGCTATGATCCCCTCAAGGATTATCCGACATTCCTGCAGACGGCGGCGCGCGTCACCCGGCGTCGCCCTGATGTACATTTTGTGGCAGTGGGTTCGGGCGTCTCGCCGGCGAACGAAGATCTGACGAAACTTCTACGCCACCTGGAAATTTCCGACCGCGTTCACCTCCTCGGCGAACGGCGGGATACGCCGCGCCTCAACGCCGCGTTTGATGTCGCCATGTGCACGTCAACGGGCGAAGGCTTTCCCAACGTGCTGATCGAAGCCATGTCCTGCGGCGTGCCCTGCGTTTCGACCGACGTTGGCGATGCCGCTGTGGTGATCGCTGACACCGGACTGGTGGCGCCGGCAGCCGATCCCGACAGGTTGGCCGAAGCCGTGCTGCAACTCGTCGAAGCAGATCCTGTCCGGCGGCATGTACGCGGCGCTGCAGCGAGACAGCGCGTCCAAGAGTACTACGCCCTGCCCATCATGGTCGCGCACTACCAAGCCTTGTACGAGTCGTTAATCGGATAGCTTGCAATGTGACGACTATTCGCGGCGGAAGAGCGCGACCGCGGTGATTACCAGAAGCCCCGCAAGAACCAGAATGATCGCCGGAAGGGCGATCAGGATTCTGATTTTCCGGCCTTCAGGATATTCGGAGACAAAGGGCGGTTCGAGGATGCGCGCCGCATAGGGCAGACTGGATTCGAGCATCATCGCTCTGCGCTGCTCGGACGACATGAGGCCAACAAGAGCCTGACGGACGTCGACGTTGGTGAGTCCGACTAGCTGGCTCTCCAGATAGCGCCGCCGCTGCTGGGATTCGACCCTGTCCTGACCGCGGAGCAACTCGTCCGCTTCTGAGTAGGCAATCGTGAGCAGTCTCAACGCGGCGGCGCGATCGCCGCCGCTGACACTCACTTCCCAGAAAGGGGTGTCCTTGTCCTTGCGGAAGACAACGGACCCGCCCACCGCGCGAGCCAGAGATTCCAGACTAGGCTCTTGCCAGAGCGGTTGGCCGAAGAACGCACTGATCCTCTGTTGGCGCTCGAAATCATCCCCTGTCGGGCGCTTCCACTGCTGCCTGTCCGCGTCCCAGGATCCTGCGAACATGATCTGCATCATGCCGTATTTCTTCTGCAGAACCTCGGCCAGTTGCAGTGACCGCATGACAACTTTCATGCGATCGAACGTGGTCGGCGCATTCGAGCCAATCTGCAGCCCCAGATTGCCAAGAACGCCGCCGACCTGACCGCCCCCAACACCACCTCCCGAGTCCGGCAACACCGTCATCTTGGCCACGTAAACGGGTGCTAAATTTTTGACGTCCATGACGCCCTTGGCCACACCAAGCAACGCCAGGATTACCAGAACCCATGACCAGCGCAGCCATACCCGCAATAAAAAGCGGACATCGATGATGTCTGTATGGGCGTCATCCCGGTTCTTCTCCAAAAGAATATCTGCAGACACTTGTTACCTCGCGTTGCCGCATCCCGCAGCCAACCGCCCAAGCCTACTGTGAACTTGCCCCGAGCAGTTCATCGTAAAGGGCGAGTGTTGTCTTCACCACCGTATCGACGTTGAACTCCCGTTCCGCAATCGCACGGCCAGCTTGCCCCATCTGGCGGCGCTCCTCGCCGTGACTAATCATGAAATCAAGCGCTTGCGCAAGCTGAGCGGGGTCATTCGGCGGCACCAGGAGGCCATTCACGCCAGGCTGCACGACCTCCCGGCAACCGGCAATGTCCGATGCCACGATGGGCCGTGCAGAAGCACCCGCTTCCAGCAGGACCTTGGGTATTCCCTCGCCATAGCCGGTCGGCAGGCAAAAAACGTGGGCCTGCGCCAGGACGGCCGGCATGTCGGTTCGCCGGCCCCACCATTCAATCAGACCCGCATTCACCCATTCCTCCAGCGTCTCCTTGGGAACCGATCGGGGATTGCTGGCCTTGGTATCGCCCACCACCACGAAACGGGCTCGCGTGCTGCAACCGCCTAGGATCTTCGCCGCCTCGACGAACGTGCCCACCCCTTTTTCCCAAAGCAGGCGGCTCGCCAAAACGATGGTCACCGCCCCTTCGGGCTCTGGCGTCGGTCGAAACACATCGGCATCGACCCCCGCGCCGCGGATCAGGACAGCCTTGTCGGGCGTTACGATCTGTTTCTCGACGAGGTAACGAAGGTCCTCGGCATTCTGCACAATCACCCGCGCACCCGGATGGCCGAAGGCAAAGCGGAGGGCCAGGGTGACGACCGCGCGCCGCAACGCGGCAAGCATGCCGCGCGCGACAAACACCTGCCCCAACCCCGTCACGCTGAAGACCACGGCCGGTATCCCCATGAGGCGGGCGATCAGACCGCCATACAGGTTTGCCTTGATCGTCAGAAGATGCACGACGTCAGGCTTGGTCTGACGGAAAACGCGCAGGATCGACCGCAAGGTTCCCAACTCATCAAATGGGTTCTGCCCCCGCCGCGACATCCGGATGGGCACATAGCGGGCCCCGAGGTGCTCAACCTCGGCAATGGTAAAGCCTTCCGGAGCCCAGACGTGATCTTCTGGTGCTGCGACGAAAGTCGCGTAGCGCGCGGTTGCGGCACGCAAGATTTCCGATCGGTGCGAGAGAAGAAAATAGGCCTCGTTGATCACATAGAGAATCACGGGACGAACAGCCGATCGAACCGCCACGGACGCCTGAGCAGGATCGGCGTTACTCAAGAATCTGCCCCCAGTCGCGTGCGAGGGAATTCAGGTTTCCGCCCGATGTGACGTCATAAAGCCGTGGGCCGACGGACAGCCTCTGGCCACCGTCCTTGGTGAGCGGACGGAAAGCGAAGGATCCGCTAGCCGTCGAAGAGCGTGTGGCGAACAGATCAAAGGGCACGGTGATGAAGAAGCCCTTGTCGAAGCTGCCCTCGCCAAAGACCGCGAACGGCACGTCAGTCAGCGTAAAGAAGACGCCTGCCTGAATCCCGCTCTCGAAGCGGCGGGAAAGCTGGAACGTCGCGCCCTTGTCCTTGGCGAGATAGCGTCCGACGCTGACGATGCCAAGCAGGTCATAGATGGGCAACTGATAGTACATATTCAGATGGCCCGTCGTGACCGTGTAGTCCAGGAAAGAAAACATCTGGTCATAGTCACGCTGCCGCACATAGTTAAGGTCGGCACCAACGGCAAAGCGGGCACCAAAGGGGCGATAAAGAATTTCGCCGCCGACTCCTGCGAACATCTCCTCGAATATGCCCGAACTGGCACGCGCGTAAAGATCTGGCGCCAGGGTCCACAAACCGTTGACCTGCAGACGGACAATGTTGTCCTCGCCTTGCTGCAGGTACTTCTTGACGTCAGAACGCACGGGCGGAAGGCTTCGCTGGGGCTCGGTCGTGATCCGGTCGAAGTTGTTGTAGATGTCCTTGCCAACAGTGGCAGTCACGCTCCAGTCTCTGGTTAGCTGCGCATTGGCCGTCAAGGCCGCCCAAAGCTGGTACAGGAAAAATTGGTCGCCGCCGCCAATATGCTGGCGAACCTGCGGACGGAAGGAATAGCTGAAGGCCGGATATCGCGATGGGTTGCGGAGAGCGGTCGCTGCAATGCCGTTGGCTGCCGGACCTTCGATCTTCGCCCTAGCCCAGATTTCCTCCGGGCTTCCTTCAAACTCCGCCGCATTCTCGAGATCGGTACGGCGCAACGTCACGCGCCCTGTTTCCAATCCTGCGGACATCAGGACGAGTGTCATTTCCTCGACCTGTGGGGGCGATGCATTGGCGATGGCGATTGCCGCACGTCCTATATTGCGCGCCGGCTGCCGGAAGCGGCGGGGA
>CANJEJ010000023.1 GCA_947473325.1 Alphaproteobacteria bacterium
GCACAACGCACGGAAAGCAGCAGACTAGAGCAGCCTCGAAAGCTGCTCTAGCTCACGGACCGAAAGTCGAGCGGGCCACCGACGTTCACATACAGAAGCGCGCCCTTCGGACTTCTTGCCGAGGGCTGGGCGATGCCAGGCGGAATGAAGGAGTAGCTGCCGGTCTTGCGCAGCGTGCCGTCTGCCAGCTGCACCTCGCCCTCGAGCACGAAGCTTTCGTTGTAGACGTCGTGCACGAAGTCGCCCTTCGGCATTTCCCAGCCGGGCAGCAGGCGGATGAAGTGCGAACCTTCGCCCGTCTGACTGTTGCGGCCCAGAACGAGCTGCCGCGTCCAGCCGCGGCCGCCATAGCCATCGCGTTCATCCACCCATCCACCGGCGTCGACCGCCTGTTTGACAACCGAAATTTCGCGCTTCGGCGGCCGGTTGTAGGCGGAGTAATAGGTGGTCTGCGGCGGCTCGGGCACGTAGTTGAAGTCGAGTTCCTTGCTAACGCGGGAGATGAACCAGGACTCTTCCGGCACGGCGCTCTTGAACCCATGCACCGTCTCGGCGGGATGAAAGACATAGCCCCGCGGTCCCAGCCAGTCCCGGCTGTCGAAGGAGAGCAGCCCCTTCACCACGAGAATTTCTTCATCGGCGTGATGGAAATGCGCCACCGTCGGCGGCGTGTAGCCGGCCTCGGGCACGAGGCGCTGCAGCGCCGTGCGCGCGCCGGTTTCAGGATCCTGGCTCAGCATCTTCGAGTAGATGCCCTTGTTGCGCTCGGCCCATGGCATGGCGGCGGTATCGAGGGCAGGAATATGCGGACGCATGGCAAGCACTCCGATCTCGGCGCGGGTCGCGGCGCGGTCATGTTCGGTGTCGCGCCGATAGAAAAATCGTATACCAGTTTCCCTCGGGCTGGCCATACTCTCAGTCCTTGCAGGCCGCATCCCAAGCGGCGGCCTGCTGGTCAGGGGGGGACATGAAGGCTGGCCTGCTGTTCGGTCCCGGCGACCTGCGCATCGTCGATGCACCCATGCCTGAGGCAGGACCCGATGATGCCATTCTCCGGATCGTGCGCCTGGCGCCCTACGGCACCGATATCGCAACCTATCTCAACAAGGGAGGGCGCTATGTCAGCGCCTATCCCACCGGATTCGGTGCCGATATTTCGGGGGTGGTCACGGCGGTCGGTGCCAACGTGACGTCGGTCAGGGTGGGCGACCGCGTGTCCGCACTGGCGCTTGCCCATTGCGGCCGCTGCGCCAACTGCCGCAAGGGGCGGACCAATCTCTGTCTCGATCCCGCCTTTCGCATGCCGCCGCGCATGGCCGTGGCGCAGGAATTCGCCCGCCTGCAGGCACGCCAACTCGCGATTCTGCCGGACAATGTCTCGTTCGACGATGCGGCGATGCTCGGTGGCATCGTCGATCTGCTGAATGCCTGGGACAAGATGCGGCCGGAGATCGGTGAGACGGTGGCAATCGTCGGCGTGGGTGCGATGGGCTGGGGCGCGATCGCCGGAGCGAGAGCGCTAGGCCATCCGGTCATCGCGATTGGCGGCACTGGAATTCGGGCAGCGCTTGCGCACCGATGCGGCGCCGATCACGTCGTGCCGCTCCGCGTCCATGACGAGGACGTCAGCGACCAGGTACTGGCATTGGCGCCTGGCGGTGTCGGCGCCATCATGGAGACCAGCGCGACGGACTGGGGTGTGAAACAGTGCTTCCGGATCGCGGCGCCGGGCGCGCGGATCGTGACCACTGGCGCGCCTGGAAGTCTTCCCGCCAGCGGCTGGGAGGTGGTGGGCAAGGAACTTGCCATCTTCGGCAGCCGTGCCGGCCACAACCAGGAAGGCGCGCTGCGACTCATCGCGGCGGGGAAGATCGATCTCAAGCCGACGATCACCCATCGCCTGCCGCTCGACGACTTGCCGGAAGCCTTTTCCCTGCTCACCGGGTCGGACAGCCGGAATGTCGGCCGTATCATGATCGACGTCAGCGCAGCGTAGGAGACACGCATGAGACCAACCATTCGCGACCTCGACATCAACAGCCTCGACTGGGTGGCTCTGGGCACCAACGGGCTGCGCAATCGCCTCCTCAGTATCGATCCCGACACCAAGGCGTCGACGCGCTTTGTCAACATTCCGCAGAACTGGAAGGGCGGCGGCAAGGCGCATTTCCACCATGCCTACGAGGAAGTCTTCGTCATCAAGGGTGATGTTTCGCTGACCGGCCGCGATTTCCTCGGCGATGGCTCCTACATCTACCGTCCCGCCGGCATGGTGCACGGCCACGACGAGCAGGCCCGGCAAGGCTGCTTCTGCATCATCAAGTCGGGCGGGCTTTTGGAACTCAACGTGATCGAGAAGCCGGCGAAGGAATTCGAATACGTCCTGCATCCGGCCAACGACGGGCGCGACTTCGTCTACGACATGCGCACCAACATGATGGACTGGGCCTGGACCGGAAAGGGCAGCGCGCGGCGGGGCGAGAAGCTGCTCAGCGAGGACAAGGTGACGGGCGGGACCACGATGCTCTGGCACCTGCCGCCGGGCTGGCAGGGTGAGGCGACGCTGGGTGGCCCGCAGACGGCCGAATGGATCGTGCTGAAGGGCGCCGCACAGCGCCAGGACGGCGCGACGGCGAAGGAGCTCAGCTACTCCGTCCTGCCGGCAGGCACACCGGCCGCGTTCACGGCGGCACCGCAGGGATGCGAACTGATTGTCTGGAACGGCTGAGCTAGTCGATCCATTCGATGTCGAGGCCCCTGGTCAATGCGCGGCCGCCACGCAGCGCGAAGATGGTCGACCTTGTCGCCTTGAGCTTGGCGATGTTGGCTTCGATGCGGAGTGACTCCCGTTCCACCTGATCGATCATCGCGGGCGCCTGTTCGCGCGGAATGACGCAGACGCCGTCGAGCGTACCGATGACGAGGTCGCCGGGCTGAATGGTGACGCCACCGCAGACCACCGGCACGTTGATCGAACCGAGTTCCTCGCGTGTGCCCTTGTGCAGGGTGGAGCCGCGGCAGAATACGGGTGTCGCGCGCTGCAGGATGGCATCGGCGTCGACGACAGACCCGTCCACGACCACGCCGGCGCAGCCGAGATGGTCGGCGGAAAGCGTCTGGCCACCGCCCCAGGCGTAGCCAGCGGGGTTGCCGGCGGCCATCACAATCACGTCGCCAGCCTGGGCGACGCCCGCCGCGAGGATGCCCGTCAGTGAATTGCCGTCGGCGCCGGAGACCGTGACTGCCGGGCCCAGGATGTGGCAGTCGCGATGGGCGAGCGGCTTGATGGCGCTGTCGAGCAGTTGTCCGGGATCCAGGAGCTTGATGATCTGGTCCATCCGCACCTGGCGGAATCGTTCGACAAGGGCGCCATCCGGTCGTTCGATGCGGGTGATGATCTGCGGCATGACGGGCTCCCGGAAAACAGAAGGGCCGCCGGCGACGTGCCGGCGGCCCGATTCTACGTCGTGTCAGCGGGCGAGTTCGATGTCTGCCCAGCTCACCAGCCAGTTCTGGTTCTTGAAGCCCTTCACCTTGGCCGTCGTCGCGTCGAGCTCATACTGCTCGAAGAGGAAGATCTG
Source organism: Alphaproteobacteria bacterium (assembly GCA_947473325.1). GTDB lineage: Bacteria > Pseudomonadota > Alphaproteobacteria > SHVP01 > SHVP01 > CANJEJ01. The sequence continues at coordinate 3,582 of CANJEJ010000023.1, forward strand.
CGGCGCGGCGTCGTGATAGGCGAGGGCGATCTTGCGCAGCTCGGCGCTGCGCTTCGCCGGGTCGAATTCCGCATTGGCGGCTTCGATCGCCGGTTGCGCCTCGGGAATGCAGGTCCACTTGGACGCCGAGTTGCAGGAATGGAAGGCGTTGATGGAGCGCATCATGTCGCCCGAGGGGTTCGAACCGTAGTTCATGATGTGCATCTCGCCCTCGAAGTCCTTGCCACCGGTCGTCTTGGCGAAAAGGTCGGGCAGGGTGATCAAGCGCAACTCCATCGTCACGCCCACCTTGGCAAGGTCTTGCGCGACCTTCTGGTAGACGTTGGTGAGGTCGGCATTTGTATCGACGATCTCCGCCACCACCTTGAGCCCGTTGGGGAAGCCCGCTTCGCTCAGCAGTTGCTTCGCCTTGGCCGGGTCATAGGGATAGGCCGCGATGTCGGCCTGGTAACCGTTGACCGAGGCGGTCGCCGGCTGGCCTGCGGGCTTGCCATAACCGCCAAGCAGCGTCTGCCCATAGGACTTGTCGATGGCGTAGTTGAGCGCCTGGCGCACGCGCTTGTCGGTGGTGAAGCCGCCCTTCTTCTGGTTGAAGACGAGGATCGACACCGACGGCGCCGGCCCGACATTGATGGTGCCGCCGGCCCTCTTCACCAGATCGACCGAGTCGGTCGGGATGCTGAAAGCAAGATCGACCGCGCCGCCGTTGAAGGCCTGCACGCGCGTGGCCGCTTCGGGCATGAAATACATCAGCATGCCGTCGATCTTCGGTTTCCGGATGCCGCCGTCGAACCGCACCATCGTTGCCTGGGTGTTGTCCCAGGCGGTGACGCGGAAGGGTCCGGTGCCCGACGGCTTGACGCCGAAATTCTCGCGCCCCAGTTCCTGCCATGCCTTCGGATCGACGATGCGGAAAGCGGATGTCTCGGCGGGAAGGATCGGCGCCGGGCGGCTGGTCTTGATCTCCACCGTCATGTCGTCAATTTTCGTCGCCTCGACCACATGGCTCAGGCTGCCATAAACCGGGGCACCCAGCTTCTTCTGGTCGTCGCTCTGCAGGTTCTTGACCGCGAAGACGATCGTGTCGGCGGTCAGCGGTGAGCCGGCATGGAACGTCACGCCGGGCTTCAGCTTGAAGGTCCAGGTCAGCGGATCCTTGTTGGCCCAGGATGCGGCGAGCGAAGCCGCCGGCTTGCCATCGCCCGTCACCGTCGTCAGCGTGTCGAAGATCGCTTCGAAGGTATAGGTGTGCTGGTAGCTGAGGCTGGTCGTCGGGTCGCCCTTGCCGGATGGCGCGTTGAGGTTGGAGACGCGCAAGGTCTGTGCCTGCGCGCCCATGCCGGACACAAGAAGAAGGGCCAAGCCGGCCGCAATACGCCCGTGGTGTTGAATCATTATGGTCTCCCAGTCGGAACGACCGCAGCCTTGTTGTTGAGGTCTTCGCCACAGCCGCGGAATCCGTGCATGATAGCACCAGTCCGGTGTTGCCGGACAGATGGGCGCAAGCCCCCGGCAGCCCGGAAATCTGCGGAGATGAAACAATGTCGATATACGATCTGGTCATTCGCGGCGGCATGGTGGTCGATGGCACGGGGACCAAACCCTTCGTGGCCGATGTCGCCATCAGCGGCGGCAAGATCGCAGCGGTGGGCAAAGTAACGGAAGCCGGCCGCGAGGAGATCGACGCGCGCGGCCTGCTGGTCACGCCAGGTTTCGTGGACATCCACACGCATTTTGATGCGCAGGTGATGTGGGACAAGCACCTTACGCCATCGTCGGGTCACGGCGTCACCACGCTGCTGATGGGCAATTGCGGCGTCGGCTTCGCGCCCTGCAAGCCGGAAGACCGCCCCATCATGGTCGACACAATGGAAGGCGTGGAGGACATTCCCGCCGCGGTCCTGAACGAAGGCCTGCCCTGGAACTGGTCGACCTTTCCGGAATTCATGGACGCGCTGGAAACCCGCCGCGTCGATGTGGACTTCGCCACCATGGTGCCGCATGCGCCGGTGCGCGTCTATGTGATGGGCGAACGCGGCGTGCGGCGCGAACCGGCGACGCCAACGGATATCCGCCAGATGGCCGCTTTGGTGAAGGAAGGCGTCGAGGCCGGCGCGCTTGGCTTCACCACGTCCCGCGCGCTGGGACACCGCGCCCGTAGCGGCGATGTTGTGTGTTGCACCACCGCTTCCGAGGAAGAGCTTGTCGGCATGGCGCTCGCCCTGAAGGAAGCCGGCACGGGCCAGTTCATGACCGCCTCCGAGTTCGACATGAGTTCGGGCTATTCGCCGGAATTCGCCATGCTGCGGCGCATCGCCGAGGTTTCCGGCCGCCCGGTTCATTTTCCACTGCTGCAGGCGAACGATTTCCCGCACCGCTGGCGTGAGATCGCCGACATGGCGGCCGATGCGCGCAAGAACGGCGCCATGATGTATGGCCAGGTCGTGTCACGCCCGGTCGGCGTGCTCTATGGCCTGCAAATGACCTCGCATCCCTTCAGTGACTGCCCGTCCTATCGCGCGATCGCGGACAAGCCGCTGGCGGCCCGCGTGGCTGCCATGCGCGACCCGGCGATGAAGGCGAAGCTGCTGAAGGAAGACCCGCTCCACCCGACGCTGCGCACGGTGATGATGTCGCGCCAGGTGCAACTTCTCTTCCGCATGGGCGAGCCGCCCAACTATGCGCCGCCGCTCGAGCAGCGCATCGACAAGATCGCCGAGCGCGAAGGCCGCACGCCGCTCGATGTCGCCTATGACATCCTGCTCGAGAATGAAGGTCATGGCGTCATCTATCACCCGGCGCGCAACTATGCCTTCAACAACCTCGACACGGTGCTCGAGATGCTGAAGCGCCCGGAAGGCATCATCGGGCTTGGCGATGGTGGCGCTCATCTCGGTCGTATCTGCGACTCGAGCATGCCGACCTTCCTGCTGGCCTATTGGGCGCGCGACCGCGAGGGCGAGAAGCTGCCGGTTGAGACCGTGGTCAAGAAGCTGACCAGCGACAACGCGCGCAACCTCGGCTTCCTCGATCGTGGCGTTCTCAAGCCGGGCTACAAGGCGGACCTCAACGTGATCGACCACGCCCGGCTGACGCTGCATGCGCCGCATGCGACCCATGACCTGCCGACCGGCGGCATGCGCCTGTCGCAACATGCGGATGGCTATGTCGCCACCATCCTGTCGGGCGAGGTCACGTTCCGCGAAGGCAAGTGGACCGGCAAGCTGCCCGGCAAGCTGGTGCGTGGGCCGCAGGCGGCGCCGGCTGCGGCCTGACGCAGCCGCTCAGGCGGGATTCAATGACCACTCGCCGTCGTGCCACTCCAGGATGGTGGCGCCGCCATGCGAGTGTTCGCGGTAGCCGTGGATGCCGAAGGCCGGGTTGTGCAGGTACCAGCCCGGCTTCATCAGTCGCCGGTCGTCCGGGCCGATGTCGCCGCTGAGGCAGAAGATTTCCTCGTGCACCGGGTGCCAGCTTGGCCCCATGCCCTCGAACCGTGCCACCTGCAGCAGGCGTGTGTCGGCCCCGTTCGCTGCATCCTTCCACAGCACGCGGCGTGAAAAGCCCTCCTTGCTGAGGCCGTTGACGACGGGCGTGATGGCTTCCACTTCCAGTGCGTTCGCGAGGAACACCACGGGTGCGGTGGGCACCTTGGCGGAAAAATCCGGCGCGCCGTCGAAGATCAGCAAAAGTTGCGCCCCGCCCTGCGTCGTCAGGTTGCGCAGCCCGGTGCCGCCATGCTGCACGAAGAAGCCGCCGCTGGGCAGCGCACGGCCATCCAGTGATGCGGTGCCGTCCAGCACATAACCCTGTACATGGCCGGTTGAACCCGTACCGGTCACGCGCCAGCCGGCGGGCAGGTCGGCAATGACACTGCGCAGTGCCTGATCGTCGGTGCGGCGCAGGACACGCACGGCGAGAGGCATGCTGCCGCTACCGAAGTCGATGCGGTCCCGCGGTGCGTTCAGGCTGTCGAAGCAGACGGAAATATCGTGCTGCAGGTCGGGTGCCGTCATGTGGTCAACGCGGCTTGCGGCCGCCGACGACCTTCAGCGACCCGCCGGTATGTCGGGCATAGCCGTCGGCGGTGGTCTCGACGATGGCCGCGCTGGCGGGGATGCCGGCCTTGCGCGTCAGCGCCTTGAGGTCGAGGTCGTGCAGCGTGCCGACAAAGGGCTCGGCGTTGAAATAGGTGTCCCAGTCGGCGAGATACTGCTCGAGCAGGTCCTTGCCGGCGAAGCCCGCGCCGTCGACATGGATGGCAACGCCACCCGGCTTCAGCACACGATAGCTTTCGCGCAGGATGTTGGTGAGGCCCGTGCGCGAGGTCTCGTGGATCAGGATGTGCGAGACGACGAGGTCGAAGGACCGGTCGGGGAAGGACAGCGCCTCGGCGTTTTCCTGCACGAAGTTGATGTCATGGCCGAGCGCGCTGGCGCGCGCATGGGCATAGCGAAGCATCGGCGCCGCCACATCGACGCCCGTGATCTTCGCGTCCGGAAAGGCCTCGACATAGGGCAGGGTGGCGTGACCCACGCCGCAGCCGACGTCGAGGATCGACTTCGGCTTCAGGTCGGGGAAGCGGCGCCGGATGTAGTTGATGACAATCTCGCCCGCCTTCTGGTTGTAGGGCCCGAGCACGCCGAGCATGTAGATATGCACCGCGCGGTCATAGAGCGCGCCCGTGCGCAGGTCGCCATCGGCAACTTCGCCGGCATAGCTGCCGGGCATGCAATGGACGTCGAGTGCGGCGGCATAGCGGGGCTTGTCCAGCGCCGGGCGGAGCGTCAGGTTCTTCATGCTGCGCGGTGTGAGTTTGCCGAGTCGCGGCAGGTCCTGCATTACGGCCTCGTCCACCGCGTCCCACATCATTTCCTGTGTCGTCCGCATCAGTGAACTCCAGGCCTGATGCAGCGGGTCGCGCAGCATGGCGGCGCGCGCATCGTGCCGCGTCTTCGGCGCATGGCCGCGCGCCTTCCGGAAGGCGGGCAGGGCGCGCCTGTCGTAGACCGCGCGATGCGACGGCGCCATGCCGCCGACAAGATGCCGGCGCAGCGATTCGACGAAATCCTGCCGCGCGCCTTCGTCGGGCTTTGCCTGCGGTAACAGCGGATGGACGGCCTGACCACTCATGCTGCGGCTTTTCCCAGCGTGCGGAGTTGCGGGATGATCTTGGCGCCGAACAGGTCCATGCCGTGCCGCACCGCACTCTCCGGAACGTTGCCGATCTTCATATTGACGTTCATCACGCCATGGCCGAGCTGGCGGTGCAGGTTGCCGATCTGGTCGACAACCTGGGCCGGCGTGCCGCACAGGATCAGGCCCTTTTCGATCATGCTGTCGATGCTGACGCCGAACTTCTTCCGCACATCGCCCCATTGGCCGCGGGTCTTGTCATCGAAGTAGCGCGTCTTCTGGGTCACCAGTTGCTGCGCCGTGCGCACGCCGCCCGACAGCACCTCGAGGAAGAATTTCTGCCCGGCGGCGAGCTGCGTCTTGGCCTGCTCCGTCGTGTCGGCCACGCTGCACAGTGTGCCGATCAGTACGTCGTCCTCGGTCGGTGTCCAGCCGGCCTTGGCTGCGCCATCGCAATAGGCTTCGATCAGCCGCTTGGTGTCGTCGAGGTCCGACAGGGCGACGATACCAAGTTTGCCGCGCAGCTCACCGGCGAGGCGCGCGGACGCCTCGTTGCTGCCCGACATCATCATCGGCGGATGCGGCTGCTGGCGCGGCCGCGGCCAGATGGAAACGGCGCGGAACTGGTAGAACTCGCCTTCCCAGCCGAAGGGCTCCGGTTCGGTCCAGGCCTTGCGAATCAGCTGCGTCGCCTCGATGAGGCGCGCGCGCGATTCGTCGCCCGGGATGTTATAAGCCACATACTCGTGCGGAATGCCGCGCAGGATGCCCGCGATCAGGCGCCCGCCGCTCATCACGTCCAGCATCGCGTATTCCTCGGCGACGCGGATCGGGTTCAGGAGCGGCACCAGGTTGCCGACAATGGAAAGCTTTGCGTGCTTGGTGCGCTGGATCAGCGCCGCGCCGATCAGGTTCGGATTCGCCATCAGCCCGAACGGGCTCATGTGATGCTCGTTGCAGCCGATCCAGTCGAAGCCGACATCCTCGGCATAGGCAAGTGTGTCGATATAGGTCTTGTAGAGTTCGGTGCCGATCACGGGATCGAAGCGCTTGTTCGCCACCGGCCAGTCGCGCCCCGTTTCCGTCACCTCGGTGTAGGGCATCAGGTGGAAGAAGGCGAATTGCATGGGAGTCTCCGATGGTGAGGTGGCACGAAAAACTTGTATACCAGTCAAGAAGGCAGTCGCAAGTTTAGCAGGCCGCAGGGCTGGGAGGCGCGGTGAAGGACGGACGCCCACACTGCGGCTATGTCGACACCGCTGAAGGCCGGGTTTGCACAGCCACCTGCCATGGACAGCACCGGCGCTTTTCGCCGACCATGTGCGGGCCTTCATGACGGACCGCTATCACGATGCCGGCCGCGCCTTGCGCCAGGCCTGGGAGATTTCCATGAGTGAAATACGCGTGCGCTGCGGCTATGCCGATGTGGAAGAGGGGCAGGTGCACTACCGCCGTGCCGGCACCGGCATGCAGGCGCTGGTGCTGCTGCATCCGACGCCCACGTCGTCCCGCATCTACGAACGCGCGCTGCCCCATCTCGGTGGCGATGTAACGGCCATTGCCTTCGACACGCCGGGCTATGGCGCCTCCACACGCCTGGCTGGACCGCCCACCGTGCCGGGCTTCGCGATGCGGATCCTGAAGGCGATCGACACGCTCGGCATCGACAGGTTCGCGCTTTGTGGCTTCGCCACGGGATCGACTGTGGCGGTTGCTCTGGCCAATCGCGCGCGCGACCGCGTCACACATCTGGCGCTGTCGGGCGTGCCCTATTGGGAGCCGCATGAACTCGAGCCGTTCAAGACCAATCTCGGCCCGCCGGAGATGGGCGAGAATGGCGAGCACATGACGCGGATCTGGCAGTCGTTGCGCAACATGGCGCCGACGCCCGACCTGCGGCCGCAACTGCACATGGCTGCCGTGGAGGCGCTGCGCGTATACGACAACTACCTCGATGCGCTGGTCGCGGTGGGCAACTATGACATACGGCCTGAGCTGGCGATGGTGACCTGCCCGATGATGTTCCTTTCCGCCGAGGGCGACAAGCTGTCGGAATTCACCGCGCGTGCGGCGAAGGCGCTGCCGCACATTCCTTACGTGAAGCTGCACGGAATTCGCAGCCAGTTGCCCTGGACGGAGCCAGCACTGTTCGCCGATCATCTGCTGCGCTTCATCGGCGCCCGCGCCGAGGCGCGGGTTTCGGCCTGAACCGGGGGAGGACCGCCATGCGCCCGCACGTTGCCCGTCTTGACACCAACGCCATGCCCTGGACCCCCGGCGACATGACCGGCCTGTTCAGCAAGATCCTGAGTCATGACCCGAAGACCGGAGCCCGGACGGCGTTGCAGCGCATCGATCCCAACTTCGGCTACAAGGCGCCAAGCGCGGCGCATTTCCATCACATGGACGAGGAAATCTTCGTCCTCAAGGGCCGTTTCACCTTTGACGGCGAGGTTTGGCTCACCGCGCATTCCTACTGCTTCCATCCGTCCGAAACCGTGCATGGCTTCAAGAGCGCATTGGCGGAAGAATCCTGGTTCCTGTCGCGCGTCAGCCAGGAACTCGACTTCAACTTTGTCGAGAAGCCGCGCGAAACGACGAAGCCCTATTCGCTGAAGGACGCGCCGGGACCACGCGGAGTCAGCGTCGTGCCCGATCCGCAGAAAGCGAACTGGCAGGATGTGCAGAACAAGGCTGGCAAGGTCGTGATGCAGCGGCTGGTGTTGAGCCAGCATCCGCAGACCGGCGAAGGTTCCATGCTGGTGCGCTTCCTGCCGGGCTGGGAAAGCCCCTATGGCAACCATTTCCACTCGGTCTACGAGGAAGCCTTCGTGCTCGACGGCGCGCTGGAGGCGGCGGACGGCACGGTCTATGGCGCGGGTTGCTACAGTTTCAAGCCGCCGCGCACGGTGCAGTCGCGGCTGCAGAGCGAGCGGGGCGCGCTCTGCTACATCAACGTCGGTGGTCTGCTCGACTTCGTACCGGCGGCGAAGCTCTAGACACGCCCGGGCGCATCACGCCATGGCGTAGCCGCCATCGACGACGATCTCGGTGCCGGTCACCGACCGCGCCTGGTCCGAGACGAGATAGGCGACGATGCCGCCGATGTCGCTGGCGGCGCCGACGGTGTGCAGCGGCGTCTTGCTTTCGATCATCACGCGGAACTTTTTCGCGCCTTCCTCACCGAAGGCCTTCACCTGGCTGTGGCCGGACCAGATCAGGCCGGGGTGCACGGCATTGACGCGCACCTTGTTGCCGGCGCCTTCCAGTGCCGCGGTCTTGGTGATGTTGGTCATACCGGCCTTGCTGGTGCCATAGCCGGTGCTGTTCGCTCCCGCCTTGATGCCGGCCACCGACGAGATGTTGACGATGGAGCCACCGCCCGACCGGGCAATCGCCGGCATGCCGTGCTTGATGCCCATGAAGGCCGCTTCCAGGTTGATCTGGAGCAGGTACCAAAGCGTGTCGAGGCCGAGCGTCTCGATCGGCTTCAGGATGCAGTCGCCGGCGTTGTTGACCAGTGCGTCGATGCGGCCGTGCTTCGCGAGGACGTCGTCGATGGTGCGCGTCCAGTCCGCCTCCACCATCACGTCCATGGCGTGGTAGTGCACGTTGCCGCCGGTGGAACGAATTTCCTGCTCGGTGTCGGCGCCGCGCTTGGGATCGCGCCCGGTCACCACCACGGTGGCGCCCTCCGCCGCCGCGCGCGTGGCGCAGCCCTTGCCGATGTTGGAGGTGCCGCCGGTGATGACGACGACCTTGCCCGACAGGCGCCTTGCTTCATTCATGACGACACTCCGGCGCCCAGCGTGATCTCCGAACCGGTCGCGAAACGCGCGTCGGGTCCGGCAAAGAACAGCACCGCGCCGGCCAGCTCGTCGTCAGGCGTGGCGTCGGTCAGTTCAATCAAGTTGATGCGGATGCCGTCGCTCTGGTTGCCGCATTCCAGCGCTGCGGCCCGGCTCATGATACGCACGCCGCCCGCCGCGGCTGTGTTGGTGGCTGATCCGTTGGCGGGCCGCTTCGCCGCCAGCGTCGACAGGGTCATGATCGAGCCGCCCTTGCCGGCTTCGCGCATCGCCAGGATGGCGTGCTTGAGACCAAGCCAGGGACCGGTGATGTTGATGGCTTCCGCCCGGCGGAAGTCGTCGAGGCTCAGCGACGTGATGGATTGCTTCAGCGTGTCCGGCGGTCCATTGACCAGGATCGTCGGAGCACCGAGGCCGGCCTTGGCAGTGGCCATGGCGGCTTCCCAGGCGGCCTCGTTGGTGATGTCGTGGCCGGCGCTGTCGGCCTTGCCGTTGCGGCGGACGATTTCGGCAGCCACCGCGGCGGCCTTCTCCGCGCTCGCATCGGTGACAAAGACGGCGGCGCCCTCGCGGGCGAGCGCCAGCGCCGCGGTGCGGCCGGCTGCGGTGCCCACTCGGGTGACAAAGGCAACTTGGTCGGACAACTTCACGGGTTCCTCCGGGCCAGTGGCCCGCCTGTCTGCAAGGCGGGCAGTCTGTCACAGCGCGCGCGACCGAGGCCAGCAGACTGATGCGCCCGTCGGCAGAATGGTATACCGTTCTGGAGGCCATGTGGATTCCCCGGGGAGGGAACGGTATGACGAAATTGGTGAAGGCGGGCGTCGCGGCGGCGGCGCTGGCGGTGGCCACGCTGGCCGGTCCCGATCTTGCGGCGGCGCAGATGCAGGACAAGACGCTGCGCGCCAGCAACTGGGGCCTGCCGCCCAGCCGCGGCAACCCCTTTGCCGGCTTTTCGACGCCGCAGACCTTCACCTGGTCGGCGATGTTCGATGCGCTCACCGCCATCGACGAGACCGGCAAGCCGCAGGCGGCGCTGGCAACGGCGTGGAAGAACACGAGCCCGACGACCTGGGAATTCACCCTGCGTCCCGGCGTGAAGTTCCACAACGGCGAGGCGCTGACGCCCGCGGCGCTGATCGAGGCGGTCAACTGGCTCAACACCGACGATGGCAAGGCGAAGGGTGGCTCGGTCGGCAGCCGCATCGCCTGGATTGCGTCCATGGCGCCGAAGGGCGATGGCGTGGTGGAGATCACCACGAAGCGCCCGAATCCGATCGCGCCGAACGAACTCGCGGTCCTGCTCCTGCCCGAACCGAAGGCGTGGAAGGACCTGACGGCTTTTGCCGACAAGCCGGTGGGAACCGGCTCGTACAAGGCGGTCAGCTTCAGCCAGAACCTGGTGAAGTTCGAGGCGGATCCGCAAAGCTGGCGGCCGGCGAAGATCGGGCATCTCGAGATTTATGACATTCCCGACCGCGCGGCGCGGCTTGCTGCCTTCCAGTCGGGCCAGGTTGATATTGCGCTGGGCATGTCGCCCGACAATCTGCCGGCACTGAAGGCAAGCGGCGCGCAGATCAATGCGCAGACGGGCCATCAGGTGCTGACCTTTGGCATCACCCAGATCAATGCGAAGGAGGGCGTCAATGTCGCGCCCTTCCAGGACAAGCGCGTGCGCCTCGCCCTCAACCACGCCGTCGACCGCCAGGCCATGGTCGACGGTTTGCTCGGCGGCGTTGGCGGAATTGCAGCGGGGCAGGGACTGACGCCGATCGTCAATGGCTACAACCCGAACGTGAAGCCTTATGCGCACGACCCCGCGAAGGCCCGCGCGCTTCTCGCCGAAGCAGGCCATGGCAACCTCGCCTTCGATGTCGAGGCCATTCCCGGCGCTTTCCCGGCCGACAGCGAAGTCTTCCAGCAGATGGCGGCTGATCTTGGCAAGGCGGGCGTCAAGACGAACATCAAGACGATCACCTTCGCCGACTGGCGCAACAAGTTCTTCCCGATGACCTGGGACGTGCCCGTCTGGCACAACCTGTGGATCGGCGGCCCGGTGATGGACGCCAGCAGCCCGATGGTCAGCCAGTCCTGCGGCAAGAGCGGCAAGCCCTATATCTGCGACCCGAAGCAGCAGGCCCTGCTCGATGCGTCATCGTCCGAGTTCGACGAGAAGAAGCGCACGGCCATTCTGCAGCAACTCGTCCAGGTGCAGCATGACGAGGCGATCAACATCTTCCTGATCGGCTTCAACAACATTCACGCCTATTCGGCCAAGGTCGATGGCTTCAGGAACATCAATGAGACCATTCATTACCACCTGATGACCCTGAAGCCCTGAGGCCAGCAAGGCCACTTTCCGCTGGCTCGCCGGCGGCGGTGCGCCGTATAGAACGCCTGTCAAACCGCACAGCGGATGGAGAGCCCAGCCATGACCTTCACGCCCCACACCGTCAAACTGCCCAGCGGCGAGGTGAAGTATTACGTCGGCGGCGAAGGCCGCCCGGTCCTCTACTGGCACACTGGCGGCGGCGTCCGCTTCAGCCCTGGCCTCGTCGCGCTGGCGAAGAAATTCAAGATCTATTCGGTCGTCATGCCCGGCTTCGACGGCACGGCGCCGCTTTCCGGCATCAAGGACTGCAAGGACCTTGGAAAGCTGGGCGGCGAATTCATGGACGTCGTGATCAAGGACCCGCATTGCGATGTCGTGGGCCATTCCATCGGCGGCCTGGTCGCGGCCTGGACGGCTGTGCTCAACCCCGGCAAGGTCGGGCAGCTTGTGCTCGTCGGCCCCGCCGGCTTTCGCTCGCCGGATCTGCCGGCTGCGCCGCCGCCCGCCGATCCGAAGGAGCGCCAGCGGCAGGCCTACGCCCACCCGGAAAAGATGATGCCCGATCCCCGCTCGCCGGAAGTGGCGAAGAAGGAGGTCGATGCCACCATGGGCTACATGACCGGCCGCGCCTATGACACCGAGATCATCGGGCGGCTCGGCGAACTCGAATGCCTCACCATGGTGCTCGTCGGCACGCAGGAAAAGGCGGTGCCGCCGCAGGCCGTGTGGCTGCTGCGCAATGCGATCAAGCGCTGCCATTCGATCTACCTCTATGACGCCGCGCATATGTGCGACATCGATCAGCCGGAGCGTTTCGCGGCGGTGGTCGGCGATTTCCTGACGCGCGCTGATTCCTTCATCGTCAACCCCGGCAACCCGTCTGCGGCGGTGGGGGCGGTCGCTTGAACGCAAGCAAGATGGACAGCCGTCGCCGGGTCGGGGCGGTGGAGCCTGACGCGGAAGACGAAGCCGATGGCGAGCTGTCGCGCGCGGCGGAAACCGCCTATCGCGGCATCCGCACGCGCATCCTGTCGGGTGAACTGCCGGGCGGCGCCTTCCTGATCGAGGAAGAACTCGCCAGCCTGATCGGCGTCAGCCGCACGCCGATCCGCGAATCGCTCAAACGCCTGAGCACCGAAGGACTGGTTGTCCTGAAACGCTATCGCCGCGGCCGCGTTGTGGAAATCAGCGGCCGCGATGTCGAGGAAATCTACGAGTTGCGCATGCTGATGGAGCCTGTCGCGGCGGGCCGCGCGGCCAAGCGCATCAGCGACGCCGATCTCGACAAGCTCGACCGCAACATCGACCAGATGGCGACGCTGATCCCGGGCTGGAACGAACCCAAGATCGGCGCCTTTATCGAACTCAACGCCGATTTCCACATGACGATCATCGAAGCCGCCGGCCTGCCGCGCCTGCGCAACATCGTCAAGCCGCTGATCGACATGCCGACCATGCTGGCCGCCGACCGGCCGCTGCTGGCCACCAGCCCCGATTTCATCCAGGCCGCGTGCGATCAGCACCGACAAATCGTCATTGCCCTGCGAACCCGCCACAAGCGCTGGTCGTCGACGCAGATGCAAGCTCACCTTCTCGCGTCCAGCACGCGGGGAATGTCACGCACCTGAACGGTGCCGCTTTTTCCATATTGGAGTGTTCAATGACCAAAGCCGTCGTTCTCTATTCGGCCGGCGGGCCGGAAGTTCTCGTTATGGAAGACCGCCCCGTCGGTGAGCCCGGCGCGGGCCAGATCAAGATGCGCCACACGGCGATCGGCTTGAACTATGCTGAGACGCAGATCCGGCGCGGCGTGCGCAAGGGCCTGCCGCTCACCTATCCCTATGTGATGGGCGGCGAGGCAGCCGGCGTCGTCACGGCGGTGGGCGAAGGCGTGACGGGCGTGAAGAAGGGCGACCGCGTCTCCTATTTCGGCAACATGGGATCCTATGCCGAGGAACGCCTGATCGCGGCGGAACATGCGCTGCCGATTCCCGACGACATCAGCGACGACATCGCGGCGGCGACCCTGCTCAAGGGCCTCACCGCGCATTACCTGATCTTCCGCACTTTCCCGGTGAAGAAGGGGCACACGATCCTCTATCACGCGGCTGCCGGCGGTGTCGGCCTCATCCTGTGCCAGTGGGCAAAGCATCTCGGCGCCACCGTGATCGGCACGGTCAGCAGCGATGCCAAGATCGCGCTCGCCAAGGCGCATGGCTGCGACCATGTCATCAACTACGCCAAGGAAGACTTCGTCGCCAAGGTGAAGGAACTCACAGGCGGACGCGGCGTCGATTGCTGCTACGACTCGGTGGCGAAGGACACGTTCGAAAAGTCGCTGCAGACGCTGGCGCCATTCGGCCTCGTGTCGCTGTTCGGCAGCGCCTCGGGCGACGTTGATCCGATGTCCTATTCCAAGATCCCGCTCGACCGCTATTACATACACCCGACGCTGCCCCAGTACATGGGCAAGCGGGAGGAACGGCTCGCCGGCCTCAAGGACCTCTACGATGCGATCCGCAAGGGCGTCATCAAGGTGGAAATCAACCAGCGCTATGCGCTGAAGGATGCGGCCCAGGCGCATGCCGACATGGAAGGCCGCAAGACCACGGGCTCGACCATCATCACGCCGTAGCCGCTGGACAGGCAAGAACCCCTCCCGCTTTCCGCCGGGAGGGGTTTTCTTTTGGGCGGTCAGCCAGTGCCGACGGTCTTGGTCTTGTTCGGCTTGGCGTTCTTCTCGATGAACTCGATGATCTTGCCGGCGATGTCCTTGCCGGTGGCGGTCTCGATGCCCTCGAGGCCCGGGCTCGAATTCACTTCCATCACGACGGGGCCGTGATTCGAGCGCAGCAGGTCGACGCCTGCGACGTTCAGACCCATCGTGCGCGCCGCTCGGATGGCGGTGGTGCGTTCCTCGGGCGTGATCTTGACGCCCACGGCCTGGCCACCGCGGTGCAGGTTGGAGCGGAACTCCCCGTCGGCGCCGATGCGCATCATGGTGGCGACGACCTTTTTGCCGACCACCAGGCAGCGCACGTCGCGCCCCGCCGATTCCTTGATGAATTCCTGTGTCATGAAGTGCGCCTTCAGGCCGCGGAAGGAATCGATGATGCTCAGCGCGGCGCGATGCGTTTCCGCCAGCACGACGCCCTGGCCATGGGTGCCTTCGAGCAGCTTGATGACGAGCGGCGCCCCGCCGGCGATACGGATCAGGTCCTCCGAATCGTCGGGCGAATGGGCATAGCCGGTGACCGGCAGGCCAATCCCGCGGCGGGCAAGCAATTGCAGCGCGCGCAGCTTGTCGCGTGAGCGGCCGATGGCAACCGACTCGTTGACGGGATAGACGCCCATCATCTCGAACTGACGCAGCACGGCGAGGCCATATTCGGTGATCGACTGGCCGATGCGCGGGATCACCGCATCATAGCCGGTCAGCGTTTCGCCCTTGTAGCGCACCTCGGGCCGGTGCGCGGTGACGTTCATGTAGCAGCGCAGCGTATTGATGATGCGCATCTCGTGGCCGCGCTTCTCGCCCGCTTCCACCAGACGCCGGTGCGAATACAGACTCGGATTGCGCGCGAGGATCAGGATTCTCACGGGGCGGGCTCGATCAGGCTCGGTGTTTGCGATAGGCGGCGCGAGGCAGGCGGCCGGCGGCATAGGAAATGTGCGGGTCGACGAGATAGCGTCCCCACAGCGCGGAGCGGCCGAGCAGCATGCGGAATTTCATGGTGTCGCGATTGGTCAGCGTCATTTCCGCCGGCCATTCCTGGTCGCCCAGCCGGATCGGTGCCTTTATGACATAGCGCATTTCTGTGTGACCACCGGAATCCGAGACAAGGCGCTGGTCGAGCACGTCGGCGACGCAATCCACGGCAATGTCCTCGCGGTTCTGCAACGGGTGCATGCCGAAACGCACGCGCTCCCGGCCTTGTTCCCGGAAGGCCTCGATATAGAAGGCGTGCAGCGCCGAGGTGCGTGCGCCGGTGTCCACCTTGGCCTTGATGGCAGGAATGCCGAGCGAGGGAATCGCGATCCATTCCCGCCATCCCAGGATGGTGTGACCGTCCACGGGGCGTGTGGCGGGGCGGGCCTGGCTTGCGGCTTCGCGCTTGGTGATCGGCACGGGCGTCTCCTCGCGCGGCGGCGCGCTCGCCTATTTCTTGTCAGGCTTGTTGGCGGGCTTCAGCTCAAGCGAGGCGGAGTTCATGCAAAAACGCAGGCCGGTGGGCTGCGGTCCGTCGGGAAAGACATGGCCAAGGTGCGAGTCGCAGTTGCTGCACAGCGCCTCGACGCGGGTCATGCCGTGGCTGCGATCCACCTCGGTGGCGACGCGATCGCGGTCGATCGCCTGGTAGAAGCTCGGCCAGCCGCTGCCCGACTCATACTTGGTGTCGGAGGCGAACAGCTCCTGGCCGCAGGCGGCACAGGCGTAGACGCCCTTTTCGTGGCTGTCGTGATACTTGCCGGTGAAGGCGCGTTCCGTGCCCTTTTCGCGCAGGACAGCGTATTGCTCGGGCGTCAACAGGCGACGCCACTCGTCCTCGCTGTGGACGACCTTGCTCATGAACATGCTCCGGCTACGGGGATGCGCTCAGAATGAACGCCCGAGCCGGCATTTTAGCGCGGGCCGCAGGGGTCGCGATACCGCCCCGCCCGTAAAAAATTCTATTGCGTCGACGTCCCGCCACCGCCCGACGTGGCGGCGGCGCCGGAGACGCCCGAGCCGCTGTCCTTCGGATCGGCGGCGACGACGGCAAGGGTACCCACCGCCGCTGCCGCGGCGACGCCCGCCGCAAGGGCGCCGATGGACAGGCCACCGGATGCCCCGCTGGCTGCAGCTGTGCCTGCCGCGCCGGAGCTTTGGCCGGAGGCCGCACCGGCCGGAGACCGCGATTGGCCGGTCCCGGTCTTCGCGGCCTGGCTTTGCGCAAGGGCGGGGCCCGTGCTCAGGGCCAGCATGACGCCGAGGGTCAGGCTACGCAGGAAAAAAGGATGGGACATGGCGTTTCCGGGGTCAGGGAGGCTGCAGTCTACGCCGCCATGGTTAACCGGTCCTTAAGCGTGCATGGACGCCCGGCGGGCGTATCGGTACAACAGCGCCATGCGCTTCCTTCCACTTCTGCAGTTTGCTCTTGCCGCATCGTTGCTGTCGGCCTGTGGCGGGCCGAATCCGGAACAGGCCGCCCGCTATGCCGCCCTGGTCGAGGACAAGCACATCATCCAGTGCCGGCCGGGCTATGACCGCTTCCGGTC
Organism: Alphaproteobacteria bacterium; assembly: GCA_947473325.1. Lineage (GTDB taxonomy): Bacteria > Pseudomonadota > Alphaproteobacteria > SHVP01 > SHVP01 > CANJEJ01. The sequence continues at coordinate 20,115 of CANJEJ010000023.1, forward strand.
CGCCATCAAGGTGGACCCGGCGAAGGCGACCTATGTCGATGCGCCGCTCAAGTCGATCGACATCTTCCCGTCCTTCCTTTTCGTCAACCTGGACGAAGACGGCTTCTCGGAATTCGTCAAAGGCTATGACACCGAACTTCGCGAGCGCATGGATGGCCTGCGCCGCCAGGCCAAGGGCGATGGCGCCCAGCTGAAAAAGGACCTGAGCCAGCCGTCCTGGCAGAACTACTGCCGCACCATGCAGCTGCTGGCCACCACCTTGCGCAGCGCCGCCGCCGTCAAGTCCTGATCGGCTGCTGATAACTGCCCGCAGTGTGGGCATTTCAGGTTTCCCTGCCCGCAGGGCGGAACGCGGCTGCGCTAGCATGTGGACTCGCGGCCCTATTCACGCGCACGCGATGGGGATTCTCTTTCCCTTCTGCCGTAGCATGTTCCAGAAAGCTAACAGCGGCCCTGCGGTCGCCAGAGGGAGGAGTATCGAATGACCCATCGTTTCCTGGCCGGTGCCGCCGCCACTGCGGCCCTCGCCTACGCCACCCTTGGTGCCGCCGGTGCGGCTGAACTGCGTATCGGCCACAGCGCCATGCCGAACCTCGGCAATCCGTTGTGCTGCACGTCGAACTCGCAGGGCTACGCGCTGCAGCTTGCCTACGATCACATGGTCTACATGGACAGCGAGGGCGCGCCCCAGCCGGGCCTGTTCAGCGAGTGGAAGAACATCAACCAGACGACGTGGCAGGTGAAGCTCCGCCCGAACGTCAAGTTCCACAACGGCAAGACGCTGACGGCCGACGACATTGCCGGCCAGCTCACCTATCTGCTGACCGACGAAGGCCAGGCCAAGGCCGTCGCCATTTCGCGCAACGTGCCGGCGCTGGCGACGGCGAAGGCGATTGATGCCTCGACCATCGAGATCACCACCAAGACGCCGGACGTGGTGTTCATTCAGCAGCTCGGATCGCTGAAGGGCATGGACTGGAAGCACTTTGCCGATGTCGGCTACGAAGGCTATGCGACGAAACCGGTCGGCACCGGCCCCTACGCGCCGACCAACTGGCAGCAGGACAAGATTGAACTCGTCGCCTTCAAGGAAGGCTGGCGCCCCGGCAAGATCGACAAGGTTATGATGGTGGCGCTGCCGGAACTGGCGGCGCGGGTCTCGGCCTTTGCCTCGAACCAGATCGAGGTGGCGATGCAGATCAATGCCGATTCGAAGAAGGCGATCGAAACGGCGGGTGGCAAGTTCTTCACCGCGCCGGCGCCGTCGAACCTGACCATGATGTTCATGTCGACCCGCCAGGGCAGCCCGGTGGCCGACGTGCGCGTGCGAAAGGCGCTCAACATGGGCATCGACCGCCAGCGCTACCTCGACGGCATCGTCGGCGAAGGCGTGACGGTGGCGACCAGCCAGCCGGCGCCCAAGGGCGTGCGCGGCTGGCAGGCCGACATCAAGCCCTACCCCTTCGATCAGGCGGCGGCGAAGAAGCTGCTGACCGAGGCGGGCATCCCGAACGGCCTCAAGATCGTTGCCGAGGCGGTGGTCAACACCTCGGAACAGGCCGACATCTATCAGGCGGTTGCCAACGATCTCTCGAAGATGGGCGTGCAGATGGAAATCCGCAGCATCACGCTGGCCGACCTTGTCTCGAAAGCCCGCGCGCTGAAGCCGGTGGACGGCGAGCTTGTGTCCTTCGACATGGGTGCCTTCCCGACCATCGACATGATGCGCTCGATCAACGCCCTGCATTCCTGCAAGGGCACGACCAAGTGGACCTGCTTCCCCGATATCGAGCCCACGATCACCGCGGCGAACACCGAGTTCGATCTGAAGAAGCGCGACGAACACCTGCGCAAGATCGCTCAGTACTACCACGACATGGCGCCGGCCCTTTTCCTGCACGAACAGTTCCAGCTCGACGCGGTGTCCAACAAGGTCAAGGGCTGGAAGCCCGTCAACTGGGTGATCAACTGGCACGACCTGACGATGTAGCGTCGGCTAGCCGCCAACCGGCTCGCGCGGGGACGTTCGGGCCGGAAACCAACAGCAACACACCAAGGGGAGATTTCGCATGAACCGCTTTGCTGTCCTGGCCTCCGGCGTCGCCGTGGCCGCTCTTGTCGCGGGCGCCGGCCATGCCGCCGAGCTGCGCACCGCCCATTCCAGCCTGCCGAACGGTCTGGGCAACCCGCTGACCGATGCCTCGCACTCGTCGGGCTTCGCCTTCATGTCGGTCTATGACTATCTGACCTATGGCACCAAGGACGGTCCGCAGCCGGGCCTGGCGCTGTCATGGCGCAACACCTCGCCCACCACCTGGGAAATGAAGCTGCGGCCGAATGTGAAGTTCCACAACGGCAACACCTTCAGCGCGACCGACGTGGCCGATCTCGTCACCTGGCTCAACACCGACGAAGGCAAGGCCAAGGGCGCCAACATCGTGCGCAACATGCCGACCATCACCGCGGCCCGGGCGATCGACCCGCTGACGGTGGAGATCACGACCCGGGCCCCCGATCCGATGGCCGCCGCGCTGATCGCGACGATGAAGATCGTCGACATGAAGCATATGAAGGACGTGACCTTCGACAACTACGGCAGGAACCCGATCGGCACCGGCCCCTACAAGGCAACGAGCTGGCGGGCCGATGCCGTTGATCTTCTGCCGTTCAAGGAGGGCTGGCGCCCCGGCAAGATCGACAAGGTGACAATGCGCGCCCTGCCGGAAACGCCCGCACGCGCCCAGGCCTTCGAATCCGACCAGGTCGATCTCGCCTTCGAAGTCGTCCCCGACGCGAAGGAGCGGATCGAGCGTGCCAACGGCAAGCTTGTCATCAGCGACACGCCGCAGGTCATCAACCTGATCTTGTTCCAGAACAAGGAAGGGGACTGGCCGATCAAGAACGTGAAGGTGCGCCAGGCCCTGAACTACGCCGTCAACAAGAAGGATTATATCGAACACATCCTGAAGGGCACGTCGCGCGCGGCGGGCCAGCCAGCAGCCAGCTCGGTCAACGGCCATGACTCGTCGATCAAGCCCTATCCCTATGATCCGGCGATGGCGAAGAAGCTCCTTGCCGAGGCGGGCTATCCCAACGGGTTCAAGCTGATGGCGGAAGTGGTGGCCAACGTGGCCGACCGGCGCGAGCTTTACCAGGCCGTCGCCAGCGACCTGCGCCAGATCGGCATTGACGCCCAGGTGCAGGAAATCACGCTCGCGGCCTTGCTGGAACGTGTGGCCAACACGTCGAAATTTGGCGAGGCCCAGGCCTTCAGCTTCAACTTCGGTGCCGAGCCGACGATGGACGTGATGCGCCCGCTGAACGCGCTTCATTCCTGCAAGACGTCGACCAAGTGGATCTGCTTCCCCGAACTGCAGGACACGATCGACGCCGCCAACACGGAATTCGACCAGAAGAAGCGCACCGAGCTCCTGCACAAGATCATGAAGCACTATCACGAGAATGCTGCGGCGATCTTCCTCTATGAGGAAATCCAGATCGACGCCGTGAAGAACCGGGTGCGCAACTACAACCCGGTCAACCGCTATATCAACTGGCACGAAATGGAAGTCGCGGGCTGAACTGACGTTTCACGAAGACGAAAAGGCCCGGGAAAACCCGGGCCTTTTTTGTGTAGGATCGGTCCATGAGCTTGCCCGTCTGCATCGTCCTCTTATTTGCAGGAATGTTGACCGCCTCCCCTGCATTCTCTCAATCCGGGCCGCGTCCGGTGTCCACCTGCAGCGAAGCGCTGTTGGCACGTGACGATCAGCGTGCGCTGGATCTATGCACACGCCAGATTGAAGAATCGACGGGTGATCCTGTTCTGAGGAACCTCACGTTGGGAGCTCGCGGAGCCATTTATCTCAGGCTCCGCAACTATCAGGCAGCACTGGGAGATTTCGACGCGGTCATTGCTCAGACAGGGAGAGACGCGACTCCGCCGAACGTCCTAATTTCGCGTGCGCAAGCCTACCTGGGATTGCAACGGATTCCCGAGGCGATGCGTGATCTGGATGCCGTCTTGGTAGGCTTTCCCAACAATGGCGAGGCTTGGGGGGGGCGAGGGGCCGCCAAGGGGATGATGGGAGATCATGCCGGAGCTGTTGAGGACCTGACGCAAGCAATCCGTTTTGCCAGTGGTCTGCCGTTCGGGGGCGACCAAAATCCCCGGCTGAATCGTGGAAGAGCCTATCTCAAACTGGGCAGACTCGCGGAAGCCAACGATGATTTTGCCGAAGCGGCCAGACGGTCACCCTCACTCGTCGAGGCACACGCAATGTTAGGGGTAGTGGCGCAACAGAAAGGCGACCATGCGAGCGCGGTCGCTCACCTGACCCGGGCTATCGATCTTCAGCCCGATCTCGCCACGCTCTATCTGCAGCGTGGGCAGTCCTATCGCGCTCTGTCCAATACCACGCAATCGTCCGCCGACTTCGCGAAAGCCAGGGCCTTTGGGCTGAAGGTCGAATAGAAACCCCTACACCCCGCCGTCGCCGATGACGGAGAAGGGGGCCCAGAAGATGGGGTGGGCATAGCTGAAGATCGTGCGGCCGCCCTCGGCGAAGCCGGGTCCGTCGATCAGGCCGAGCATGGCCTGCTGCATCGCCGTGGCGCGCGACAGGTTCGGGTTGTCGGCCTGGCGGCGGAACAGGTCGGTGGTGAGGTCGCGGGCCGAGTTGGTCTCGACCGGCCAGTTGGTCAGCAGCACCGCGCGCGTGCCGGCGTAGAAGAAGGCACGGCCGAGGCCCGAGGCGGCTTCGGCGCCGGCATCGGCGGCAGCGCCGGTGTTGCAGGCCGACAGCACGACCCAGTCGGCATCGAGCCGCAGCGAGAGGATCTCTTCCATCGTCAGCAGCCCGTCCTCGTCGCCCGGCACCACCCCCGGCGCGCTCAGCGCCAGCGCCGGCTGGTCGAGGCCGTCGAGGTCGCCGGGGATGAGGCCATGGGTGGCGAACATCACCACCTTGCGGCTAGCCAGGTCGGTGGCCTTCACCGTCTGCTCGCTCGCCTGGGCGCCAAGGAAGACGTCGGTGGCCGGATCGGCGCGCAGGGCGGCGGCAATCGCGCGCACTTCATCGGCGGTCTCCGGCAGGCGCGGCAGGGTGCCGATGCCGGCTTCGTCGAGGCCGAGCGTGGCCGGCGCGCTGCGACGAACCAACGCGCGGCCCCGTGTCTGCAGGCCACTCCCCGCCTGGGCGATCTGCATCTGCCCCTCGCGCGCCTGCTGCGGGTTGAACCAGGGATCGCCGAAGCCAACAAAGGCACGGCGCGAGGCGGCGCCGCGCGGCGTCGAGCGCAGCGTCCGCAACGAACTGGTCGAAGGAAGCTGGCTCACCGCCATCTGGCGGATCAGGAAGGGCACGCTTCGATACCCGGCGAAAGGCACCGCATCGCCGTCAGTCAACGGAACCGGCGCGGTGACGAGGAGGCCGAAGGGCAGCTGGCCGAGCGCCTTGTCGGGAACCACGATCAGGGAATCCGCGCCCTTCAGCACCTCGGCGACGGGGGCGAGCAGCTTGCTGTAGAGGTCGTGCGCGGCGGCCACGTCAAAGGCCGGCACGTCATCCAGCGTCGCCGCCGCCGGGTCCAGCGCCTTTCGGAGATACGAAACACGCTCCGCGATCTCCGCCTCGCCAAGGTCGATCATCTCGATGCGAACGCCGCCGTCCTGGCGCAGGGCGGCGACGAAGGTCTTTTCGATCCCGACATAGATGGACAGCAACGCCTCGTTGGGTCGCAGAAGCTTCTGGAGGTCGGCAGGATCAGGTGCCCGCGGATCGATCAGGTTGGTGTAGTTGGGGAATCGCTGTTCCAGTTGCTGGCGCAGGGCGGCGCGCTCGTCCCGAAGGGCATCGATCTGGACGCGCAGCATCTGGACCGTCTGCACATCCTGTTGATCCGACGGGCTGGCGAGGATGTCGGCCAGGACGGCGAGCTGTGCAGAAATCTGCTTCTGCGCGTCCTGTTCGCGGCGCACCAGGTCCGCCTGCTCCGGGTTGGAAATCCGTGCCCGCAGGGCGCTGGCATTGAGCGCGCGCTGCACACCACGCGAGCGCGACACGTCGGAAATGCGGAAGACCGCGTTCAGCGACAGCTCGCGTCCGCCCGGCGGGGGCCCCTGCGGTCGCGCCCCCGGACCCCGGTTGCCGCCAGGCTGGCCGCCGCCCTGAGCCTGGGGCCCGGGTGGCGGTTGCAGCAGCAACTCCATATAGGTTTCGTTGATCTGGCGGAGGCGGCGCGAGTGATTTGCGTTGCCGTTGTCATCTTCCATCTGGCGCGAGGCCTGGTTGACGATTTGCATGGATTCGCGGAATTCGGTCATCGCCTGGGGGCGCTGGCCGTTCCGGACGAGCGCCACCGCGTAATAGGCTCGCGCCTCGGCCGTCAGCACATTCTTGTCGCCAAACTGCCGCTGGCGGTCGGTGGCGACGCGCTCCAGGACGGGCAGGGCATCGCTGGTCCGGCCCACGTCCAGCAGGGCACTGCCATAGGCCGGGTCGTCATCGACATAGCGGCGGCGCAAGGCCTCGTCGCGGGGAAAAAGCGCACGCGCCTCTTCGAAGGTCGCAAGGGCGGCGCGCGGGTCGCCAAGGTTGTGCTGGACCCGCGCGCGAATCATCAGGGCCTCGGCCAGCTGCGCCGAGCCCTGGCCAGCGCCGAGCTGGCGGAAGGTCTCGATCGCGCTTGCGGCGAGCGTCGCTGCGTCCGCATAGCGGCCCTGCTCATAGATAACCTGGGCGAGCAGGACGACATGGGCGGCGGCAACAGACGAGTAGCGCCCGTAGAGGGCAAGGCTCTCGTTCAGCGCGCCGCGCGCCACGGTCTCTGCATCGGTAAGCCGCCCCTCCTTGAACAGCAGCCGCGTCAGGCGCATCGCAGCGTTCAGGTAGTTTCGTTCATAGACATCGGTCTGTACCTGTGCCGCCGCGCCGGAGCGAATGACGTCGGGATTCTTGCGGGCCGCGTCGAGCCTTGCCAGCACGCGCCGCGCCATCGCTTCTGTGCCAGCGGTCCGTCCGGTCTGGACGGCAAGGCCGGTACGAATTCCCTCGATGTTGGCCTGGAAGACGGGCCCCATCACCGTCGCGGTCTCGGAGCCTCCGGTTCGCAACCGCTCGAGGAGCGACTCCGCAGTCTGCACCGAACGTTCCGCATCCCGGAATGCGCCCATCCGGATCTGGGACCCGGCAATGGCGACATGGGCGGTGAGCTGCTGTGAGAGGTTTCGGGCAGTCTGCAGGCGTTCGCGGTTGAGGTCGAGCGCCTGGCGCAGGTTGCCAACCTCCTCTTCCAGTGTGGCCTGGTACTGGATGAAGCGACTGAGGGCCGGGTGGTTGCTCCGGCGGCCCAGCGCGACTGCCTGGCGCGCGTCCTCAAGGGACTGCATACGGCGGCCAAGGTCGGCGGCGGCCTGGCTGCGCTCGAAAAGAAGTTCGGCGCGCTTCTGGTCGTTCAACCCCTCGGGCACCGCTGCATCTGCCTTCTGGCGAGCAATATCCAGCTTAGCGGCGTCCGGCTTGTAGCGGTCCAGAACCGCCGTCACGTCGGCGATACTACGCGGGGCAGCGGCAAGGGCTGGGCCCACCGCCCCGGCCGAAAGCACAAGCGCCAAACCCCAGCCGCCCAAGCGGCGCCCTATCAAAAGCGCAGTGCGCATGTTCTTCTCGGTTTCCTGGATGCTTGCGGGAGTTGGGAAGTGGGGCCATGGGATGGCGCATGTTCGACTGCGTCCGCCGCGAGGCGAACCACCAATCATCAGGGACTTCGTGGGCGATCCACAAAGGGTCAGACCCCGCCGTCGCCGATGACGGAGAAGGGGGCCCAGAAGATGGGGTGGGCATAGCTGAAGATCGTGCGGCCGCCCTCGGCGAAGCCGGGTCCGTCGATCAGGCCGAGCA
>CANJEJ010000024.1 GCA_947473325.1 Alphaproteobacteria bacterium
CACGCTGATCGACACCTTCCCCGAACCCTTCGGCATCAAATACGACCGCGACGGCCGGCTCGTCGTGATGGTGCTGAACACGGCAGGGCGCGGGCGCAACCGCGACACGGCGCTGAAACTTTTCGACCAGCAGCTGCGCTGGTTCTGGCCGCAGATCGGCGCGGTGGAGTGGGAGCCGCATTTCTGGCGCTGCGCCATCGACATCCGCCCCGACCTGATGCCGCGCCTGTTCGACCTCGGCGATGGCGCGGTCAGCGCGCTCGGCTTCTCCGGCCGCGGCATTCCCACCGCCACCGGCATGGGCACGCAACTCGCGGCCTATGTCAGTGGCACGGCGCAGGATGACCTCGCCGTGCCGGTGCAGGGGCCGGACCATGTGCCGCCGTTCATGCGCCAGACCCTCGGCCTGCTGACGCCCTATTGGCGGCGCAAGGAATTGCGCGCCCTGCGGGCCGCCGGCATCGAGGCCGGGCCGCGCTAGCCCGCGACGAACTCCAGCACCATGCCGCAGGCATGGTCGGGAGCAATGCGGACGGCGCCGTCCTTCTCGATGAAGGGCACGCCGGCCTTGCGCAGATGCGCGGCCGCCGCAGACACATCGCGCGCGGTCAGCGTGATGGCGCCGATGAAGGGCGGCTTGTGCGCGGCCGGCATCGGCACGCCGGGGTGGAGGCGGGAAAAGGCATCCTGCGTGACAAAGCGGAAGGTGCCGTGGCCGGTGAAGATGTCCGCCTGGTCGGCGCGGCCGACGCGGTCCAGCGTGCCGAACAGGCTTTCATAGACCGGGCACAGCCTGGCCGGGTCGGGCACCACCACGGTCAGGGATTTGATGCCGTTCGCCGTGTTGGCGTGCTGCAGATAGGCCGGCTTCGGCGCGCGGTTTTCCGGCGTCAGCGGCTGCATCAGCATGAAGTACATGTCAGGCGTACGCGCGGCATCGAGCTTGATCCAGCGGAAGCGCTGCTTGAGCGTGCCTTCAGGCAGCAGGAGGTCGATGGCGGTTTCCTGCAGGTCGGACGGGCCGAAGCCGTTGCGCTCCAGCCTGTCGCGTGCGGCTTTGACGTCATTGGTCGTCAGCGTGACGCCCATGATGCCTTCGCCGTCGGCGAGATATTCCTTCAAGCCGGGCGTGGTGAACTTCGCCGCATCGACGATGCCAAGCAGCTCGATGAAGTCATGGGGAAAGATGACCGCGTGGTTGGCATTGCCCCAGGACTGGAACTGGCGCCGGTGCGACAGCGCGAAGCCGAGCTTCTCGAAGGTCGCCTTCGCCGCGTCGAGATCGCGCACGCCGCAGACCGGGTGGTCGATGCCGGTGATGCCGTTGGCCATGACGCTTCCTCCTTGCCCCGCCCGTGGTGGATTCCAGCAGGCGCTGGCGGCGAGCGGCGAGTCGGTCGCCATGTTATCCCGCCAGCACCACGACAGGGTCGAGGAAATCGGGCAGCAGGGCGTGCAGCAACACGGTGGTCATCACGCCGAACAGGGCGGCGGTGGGCGCCGAATGCGCCTTCTTGATCAGGGTCAGGCTGACGAGCCAGCAGGCGAGCAGGAAGATCGTCAGGCCGAAGACATGGGCGGCGATCGTCCACAGCGTGGTGTCCTGCATCTCGATGACATGCTGCAGCGGCGCGAAGCGCAGCGCGAGGCCGGCGAAGAAAACGGCGGCGAGGCTCGCCAGCGCGCGCTGCCAGCGCGGCGCGAACTTGCCGACCGGTTCCCAGTCGAGCCGCGTCGGCGGCGGGGTGAGCAGGTCGCCTACCGGCACGTCGGGAAATTTCTGCCGCAGCGCCTCGACCTCGTAGCGCAGCTTGGCGAGTTCGAGCTGCAGCTTCTCGCGATTGTAGGCGCTGAGGAAGGAGCCCCATTCGGTGATCGCGCGGATGGCCAGCGGGCCATAGCGCATGAGCAGCCAGGCGACCAGGATGATCAGGATGACGATCTTGGGAATGCTCGCCGTGTATTGGGCGATGAGATCGTTCATCGTGACACCCGCTTCATCGGGGGCTGCCCAGCATCACCGCAACGCCGCCGCGATGTTGCCGCCGTCGACGGTCGTCACCGAGCCGGTGGTCTTGCGCGCGAGCGCGAGGTCGACGAAGGCTTGCGCCACGTCGGCCGCCTTCACCTCGCGCTTCAGCAGATTGCCTTCGCGCAGGTATTGCTGGGTGGTGAGGCCGCGCGCCTTGGCGCGGGCTTCCAGCATGCCGTCGGCGAAGATGCCGGTGTTGATGCGGTCGGCGTTCACGGCGTTGGCGCGGATGCCTTCGGCGCCGTGGTCGAGCGCGTATTGCCGCGTCAGGAACAGCAGCGCCGCCTTGGGCAGGCCATAGGGGCCGAAATCGGGGCCCGGGTTGACCGCCTGCTTGGAGGTGTTGAACAGCAGGTTGCCGCCCAGCCCCTGCGCCCGCATCACGCGAATGGCGTTCTGCGCGACCGTCTGGTGGCTGAAGAAGTTGAGCTCGAAGCTCTTGCGCAACTGCTCGTCGCTCACATCACCAATACGCCCCTGGAAGGCCGCGCCCGCGTTGGAGACGACGATATCGACGCCGCCGAAGGCGGCGCAGACCGCGTCGAACGCTTTGCGCACGTCGGCGGGCTTCGTCACGTCGCAGCCGAGGCCGAGCACGGTGGAACCGATTTCCTTCGCCACCTTCTGCGCGGCGTCGGCATTGAGGTCGAGCACGGCGACTTCGGCGCCCTGCGCAGCGAAGGCCTTGGCCGTGGCGGCGCCGATGCCGGAGCCGCCGCCGGTGACGACGACGACCTGGCGGGCGAACGGCTTTTCGGCTTCCTTGCCGAGCTTCGCCTGCTCCAGCGACCAGTATTCGACGTCGAAGAGGTCGGCCTCGGTGACCGGGTTGAAGGTGCCGAGCGCTTCCGCATCGGCCACGACTTCCGCCGTGCAGTCCATCAGATCGGCGGCGATGCGCGCATCCTTCTTCGACTTGCCGAGGCCGAAGGCGCCGAGGCCGGGCACGAGGATGACGCGCGGAAACGGATCGAGTTCCTTCTTCGCGTCGCCGCGCTTGCCGTTGTGGCGCGCGAAATAGGCGTGATAGCCGGCGACGTAGGCGTCGAGCGCCGCCTTGGCGCCCGTCCTGAACCCGTCGAGATTGCCGGCATCGGGCGCCGGCACGACCATCGGCCAGTTCTTGGTGCGGATGGTGTGGTCGGGCGTGGGCACGCCCTGCTGGCTGTAGCGCGCGATGTCGGCGCCGTTGACGAAGTTCATCACGTCGGGCCCGCTGCGCAGGTCGAACACCAGGCGCTTCCACAGGCCTTCATTGTCGTCCACCAGTTCGGCGACAAGGCCGCGCAGGATCGGCGCGACATCGGCGGCGCTGGCAATCTTGGCCGGCAGCTCCGCGGGGGCGAATTTCTTGCGGCCGATCTTGGCGATGGCCTCTTCGGCTTCCGTCACCAGCCGGATCATCCGCTCATAGGCTTCCCTGGCGGTGGCGCCGAAGGAGAAGATGCCGTGCTTGAGCAGCACCATGCCCTCGGCCTTCGGGTTGGTGGCAAACATCGCCGCCGCCTTCTTGGCGAGGTCGAAGCCCGGCATCACGTAAGGCACGAGCACGACGCGGTCGCCATAGACCTTGCGGCAGAGCTCCTCGCCATTCGGCTGGTCGGACAGCGCCAGCACCGCATTGGCATGGGTGTGGTCGATGAACTTGTGCGGCAGGAAGGCGTGCAGCAGCGTTTCGATCGACGGGTTGGGCGAGGTGGAATCGAGCAGCGCGCCGCGCTGCACATTCACCATGTCTTCGTCGGAGAGACGATTGAGAGTGCCGAGCTTCGTCAGCACGTCCATGCGCACGGCGGGCAGGCCCTGCGGCTCGATCACCGCCATGTCCCAGCCCGAGCCCTTGACGCAGAGCACCGGCACGTCGGCGCCGAACGTGTCCTTCACCGTGGTCTTGACCGAGGTGTTGCCGCCGCCATGCAGCACGAGGCGCGGATCACGGCCGAGCAGGCGCGTGGTGTAAGTGCGCAGCGCGAGGTCCTCGTTGATGCCCCTGGCGGCGTATTGCTGAACGGCCGCCTGGGCGTCCGCGTCCTTCCACTGCGACTGCATGATGCTCACTCCGCGAACCGGCCGCAGCGTCCTTCTGCCGAAGCAAAGCCGAGGACATAGCCGGAATCAAAGACTTAAGGGTTATCCACAGGCGCCGGACCACGGCGCCGATGCGGCGCACCATACAGGAGGACGCCAGACCGGAAAACGCCGCCGTCCCGCAGCAGGAAAGCGCTTGACGGTTGAGAATATGGTCACATGAATGACAGCTTCAAGACATGAGGAACGCCATGTCCCGCCGCCTGCCCCCGCCCGATCCCGCCGCATTCACGCCCGAGCAGAAAGCCGCCCATGAACGGCTGGCAGCCCTGCGCCGCGGCGGCCACAGCCAGAGCGAACGCCAGAGCGTCTATGCCTCTGTCGGCGAAAAGGCGACGCGGCTCGAAGGCCCGTCGTCCATCCTGCTGCACAGCGCGGTGCTGTCGCCGCTGTCGTCGGAATTCGGCCTCGCGCTGCGGCGCGACAGCGTGGTGCCGACGACGGCGATGGAGGTGGCCATCCTGACGATCGCGGCGGCCTGGAAGGCTGACTATGCCTTCGCCAACCACGATGCCTATGCCGCGAAGGCCGGCGTGCCGTCGGCGGTGATCGAAGACCTGCGGGCGGGGCGCGCGCCGACGCTGGCGGACGAAAAGGACAGGATCGCCTGGCGCGTCGCCCGCGCGATGCTGGACGCGCGCCATGTGCCGGATGACCTGCAGGCCGAGATGCGCCGCGCGCTGGGCGACCGCGGCGCCGTCGAGCTGACGGCGCTGTGCGGTTACTACGGCATGCTGTGCGGGTTGTGCGCGACGTTTGACGTGGAAGTGCCGGACGGGCGAAGGGTGTTCTGACCGTCAGGCAGTCTGGCGCGCGGCAATTGCCCCCAGCATCTGCGCGACGCTGGGCAGGCTGTCCGGATCGACATGACGGGCGGCGTTCCACAGATCGGCGCGGATCACGGCGCGGGCGCACTGGACATAGACGCGTTCGACCGCCACGACAATCACGCTGCGCGGCACCTTGCCATCGATAGCGAAGGACTCGCGCAGGGCCGGGTCGGTGTCGATCCGCGCCCGGCCATTGATACGCATCGTGTTGCCAGACCCCGGCACCAGGAACAGCAGCGCCACGCGCGGGTCGCGCACGATGTTGCGCAAGCTGTCGATGCGATTGTTGCCAGGACGGTCCGGCATCATCACCGTCTTGCCGTCATGAATCCGGACGAAACCATTGGTGTCGCCGCGCGGTGAGCAATCGAGCCCTTCCGGCCCCACTGTCGCCAGGGTCACGAAGGGCGACGCTTCTATGTAGCGGGCATATTCCGCCGAGATATGGTCGATCTCCTTGGCGATGGACGCCGGGACTGCCGCGCCATACAGATCATCGAGTTCGGCAAGGGTGGTGACGATCGACATGCCCGGCTCCCGTACAATATGCAGGAGCCAGTCTAGCATGGGCTGCAGCCGCGCGGCCCCGGCTCACCACATGCTCAGCTTCGCCCGGCCCGGCCACTCCGCATCATAAGCCGCGCCGCCGACCCGGCCGTTCGACAGCGCGGCGAGGATGTCGCCGGCGCTGGGCAGCGAATCGGGCGCGACATGCCTGGCCGGGTTCCACAGTTCGGCGCGCAGAACGGCGCGGGCGCACTGGAAATAGACGCGCTCCACCGCGATGACGATGACGGAGCGCGGCGCCTTGCCCTCCATCGTCAGCGAGTCGAGCAGCAGGGGATCGGTGTCGAGATGGGCGCGGCCGTTGAGGCGTAGCGTGTTGCCCGAGCCGGGAATGAGGAACAGCAGGCCGACACGCGGGTCGCGCACGATGTTGCGCAAACTGTCGATGCGGTTGTTGCCGCGCCGGTCGGGGAGCAGCACGGTGCGTTCGTCCTGGATGCGGACGACCGCGCCGGCATCGCCGCGCGGGGAACAGTCGAGCCCTTCCGGGCCTGCGGTCGCCAGCGCGACGAAGGGCGAGGCTTCGATATAGGCCCGGTATTCCGGCGAGATGTGGTCGATTTCCTTCGCGGTCGAGGTTTCGCCGGGCGTGCCGTAGAGGGCTTCCAGCGCGTCAACGGAGGTGATGATCGACATGCGATGTCTCCCCGGAAAGGTGCGGGAGTTCTAGCACATCAGGATATGCGGCGGATGCAAGGGAGGCATTCCACGCTGTGTGGATGTGTGGGGAAAAGGTCGGGGCGGGTTTCCCCTCTCCCCTAGTGGGAGAGGGTGGTGAGCGGAGCGAACCGGGTGAGGGGCTGCCGCGCGGCAAGCGCGGCTACGCGAAAAAAAGCTTTTCTGTTGGGCGCTCCGCGCCAACCCCTCACCCTACCCTCTCCCACAAGGGGAGAGGGGGACCACCAAGGTGACTACTTCTTGCGTTCCGGAAACAGGCTCTTCAGCCCCTCCGGCGTCGCCGGGGCGACGCCGCGTTCGGTGACCAGCGCGGTGACGAGGCGGGCCGGCGTCACGTCGAAGCCGTAGTTGGCGGCGGGCGTGTTGGGCGGGGTGATTTCCACCGTGTGCAGCGCGCCCTTTTCGTCCCGGCCGGTGATGTGCGTCACCTCGCGCGCGTCGCGCTGTTCGATCGGGATGTCGCGGCCGCTTGCCAGCGTCCAGTCGATGGTCGGCGAGGGCAGCGCGACATAGAAGGGCACGTCGTTGTCCTTCGCCGCCACCGCCTTCAGGTAGGTGCCGATCTTGTTGGCGACGTCGCCATTCGCCGTGACGCGGTCGGTGCCGACGATGCAGAGGTCCACCAGGCCATGCTGCATCAGGTGGCCGCCGGCATTGTCGGGAATGAGGGTGAAGGGCACGCCATGGCGCCCCAGTTCCCAGGCCGTCAGCGAGGCGCCCTGGTTGCGCGGGCGCGTCTCGTCGACCCAGACATGGATGGGCAGGCCTTCGTCATGGGCGACATAGATGCCGGCGAGCGCCGTGCCCCAGTCCACCGTGGCGAGCCAGCCCGCGTTGCAATGGGTGAGGATGTTGAGCCGTTCGGGTTGCGCCGCCCGGGGGTTCTGGTTCTTCCGGTCCCAGGCGGCGCCGATCAGGCCGGCGGCGTGTTCGCCGATGGCGCGGTTGATGGCGACGTCCTCGTCGGCGATTTCCCTTGCCCGGCGATAGGCGGCCTCGACCCGGCGGTCGGCCGGCGTGTTCTTCAGCACGCCCAGCATGTCGTCGAGCGCCCAGCGCAGGTTGACGGCCGTGGGGCGGGTTTCGACCAGGATGTCGTAAGCCTTCCTGAGGCTCGCGTCGGAAGGATCCGCGCGCATGGCGAGCGCCATGCCCCAGGCGGCCATCGCGCCGATCAGCGGCGCGCCGCGCACCTGCATCGACTTGATGGCATGGGCGGCCTGCGCCATTTCCGTCAGCTTCAGGGTGACGAACTCGAAAGGCAGCCGGGTCTGGTCGATGATGCCGACGGTGCTGCCGTCCGCTTCCAGCCACACGCCGCGATAGGGAACGCCATCGACCTTCATGACTTGTGTCCTTCGTGCGCGCCCCTCGCCCTTCGAGACGCCCGCTGCGCGGGCTCCTCAGGGTGAGGGGCTACGGAAACGCCTCAATCAAAACCTCACGCTGAGGAGCGATGCACCGCATCGCGTCTCGAAGCGCGGGCCGCCGCACCGCCCGCTCAGTGCCCCGGGAAATCGCACAGCGCGTGGACGCGAAGGCCGAGGCCGCGCAGCAGCTTGCTGCCGCCCAAGTCGGGCAGGTCGATGACCGCGGCGATGCCGACGACATTGGCGCCGGCCTGGCGCAGGAGCTTGACCGCGGCTTCGGCCGTGCCGCCGGTGGCGATGAGATCATCCACCACCAGCACCTTCTCGCCCTCGAGGACCGCGTCGGTGTGGATCTCGATGCGGTCGGTGCCGTATTCCAGCGCATAGTCCTGGCCGATCGTCTTCCAGGGCAGCTTGCCCTTCTTGCGCACGGGCACGAAGCCGGCGCCGATCTTGTCGGCCACCGCGCCGCCCAGGATGAAACCACGCGCCTCGATCGCCGCGACCTTGTCGATCTTCGTGCCGGAAAAGGCCTTCACGAGCCCCTCGACAGTAAGGCGGAAGCCGACGGGATCCTGCAGCAGCGTGGTGATGTCGCGGAACAGGATGCCGGGCTTCGGATAGTCCGGGATCGAGCGGACGCGGGAGGCGATGGGCATGGGCAGTATCCTCAGTGGGCCGCGACGGGCTTGCTCAGCACGCGCCCGGCGACGGCGTCGAGCTTGGCGAGCAGCTTCGGGTCGCGCGCTTCGGGCGCGGTGATGAGGGCGTATTCCAGCGCGTGGTCGCAGCCCTTCGGGCAGACGTGCGGGCGCTCTGCGGCGATCCGCGGCACCACCTTCTTCACCAGCTCGCGCGCGTTGTCGGCGTTCTGGCCGAGCACGCGGATGATGTCGGCCACTTCCACATGGTCATGGTCGGGATGCCAGCAGTCGAAATCCGTCACCATGGCGACGGTCGCGTAGCAGATCTCGGCCTCGCGGGCGAGCTTGGCCTCGGGCATGTTGGTCATGCCGATGACGTCGCAGCCCCAGGAGCGATAGAGCATCGATTCGGCATAGGTGGAAAACTGCGGGCCTTCCATCGCCAGATAGGTGCCGCCGCGCGAAACGCGGATGCCGATGTCCTTGGCGGAGGATTCAAGATGGTCGCCAAGGCGGCCGCAGACAGGATGCGCCATCGACACATGCGCGACCATGCCGGGGCCGAAGAAGCTTTTCGCCCGCGCAAAGGTGCGGTCGATGAACTGGTCGATGACGACGAAGCTGCCGGGCGGCAGCGCCTCGCGGAACGAGCCCACGGCCGACAGCGAGACGATGTCGGTGACGCCGGCGCGCTTCAGGATGTCGATGTTGGCGCGGTAGTTGAGATCGGTCGGCGTGAGTTTATGACCCCGCCCATGGCGTGGCAGGAAGACGACGCGCACGCCGTCAAGGTCGCCGGTGAAGAGCTCGTCCGACGGCTCGCCCCAGGGCGAGTTCACCTTGATCCACTGCGTGTCCTTCAGGCCGTCGATGGCATAGAGGCCACTGCCGCCGAGAACGCCGATGACGGGTTTGGAATGCTTGTCGCTCATGGGGCCTCCGACACAGATCAGGGTTCTATAACGAAACAGGGCCGCCTGTGGCAGCCCTGTTTGCGTGAAAGCTGTGTGACAGCGCCTAATGTTCGATGTTCCGCCACACGCGCTGCTTCACGAACCAGAAGAGGATCGTCAGCAGGATGAGGAAGATGATGACCTGCAGGCCAAGCTGGTGGCGGGCCTCGAGGTTCGGCTCGGCCGCCCAGTGCAGGAAGTGGGTCACATCCTTCGACATCTGGGCCACGGTGGCCCTGGTGCCGTCGGCATATTCGACCTGGCCCTCGCTGATCGGCGCCGGCATCGCCAGCAGGTGGCCCGGGAAGGCCGCGTTGTAATACTGGCCGGCTGGCACCGTCACGCCGGCGGGCGGCGGGGTGTAGCCGGTCAGGATGGCGTAGACATAGTCCGGGCCGCCGACGCGCGCCTTGGTCATCAGCGACAGGTCCGGCGGCAACGCGCCGCCATTGGCCGCGCGGGCGGCCTGGCTGTTGGCATAGGGCGACGGCAGGCGGTCGGACAGGCGGGCCGGGCGGGTGCGCGGATCGCCGGCGTCGTCCGGCTCGTCCGGCACCGAATATTCGCGGGCGATCGCCGCCGCTTCGGCATCGGAGAAGCCGATGTCGCGCAGGTTGCGGAAGGCGACGTAGTGCAGCGAATGGCACGCGGCGCAGACGTCCTTGTAGACCTTGAAGCCGCGCTGCACGGCGGCGCGGTCGAAGGTGCCGAACACGCCCTTGAACGTCCAGTCCTGGGCGGCAAGGTGCGGTGCGTCGCCCGCGGCGCGGGACGGGCCGGCGGCGACGGCGATCAGGGCCAAGGCACCGGCGAGGGCGCCGGCGAGATGCGTGAGGCGGATCATTCGGCAGCTCCCCCGGCTGGCTTGAGCACGGGCGTACCCAGGCTTTCCGGCAGCGGCTTTGGCCGCTCGAACCAGCCGACGAGTGGCAGGATCAGGAGGAAGTGGGCGAAGTAGTAGACGGTCAGGATGCGGCCGATATGCAGCATCACGCCTTCCGCCGGCTGCGAGCCGACATAGCCGAGCGCCACGCCGACGGCGACGAAGACCCAGAAGAACTGCTTGAAGATCGGCCGGAAGCGCGCCGAGCGAACACGCGAGGTGTCGAGCCAGGGCACCACGAACAGGATGGCGATCGAGGCGCCGAACAGGATGACGCCGCCAAGCTTGTCGGGCACCGAGCGCAGGATCGCGTAGAAGGGCAGGAAGTACCATTCCGGCACGATATGCGCGGGCGTCACCAGCGGGTTGGCCGGGATGTAGTTGTCCGGGTGGCCCATATAGTTCGGCTCGAAGAACACGAAGGCAAAGAGGGCGATGAAGAAGATGCCCATCACCGACAGGTATTTCGACGTGTAATACGGGTGGTAGGGCACCAGGTCCTGCGGACCCTTGGGGCTGATGCCGACCGGGTTGGACGGCCCGTGCACGTGCAAAGCCCAGATGTGCAGGCCGACCAGGCCCGCGATCACGAAGGGCAGCAGGTAATGCAGGCTGAAGAAGCGCTGCAGGGTGGGCGATTCCACCGCGAAGCCGCCCCACAGCCAGGTCACCAGGTTGTCGCCGATCACGGGGATGGCGCTGAACAGGTTGGTGATGACGGTGGCGGCCCAGAAGCTCATCTGGCCCCAGGGCAGGACATAGCCCATGAAGGCGGTCGCCATCATGATGACGTAGATCGCGACGCCGATCATCCACAGCAGCTCGCGCGGCGCCTTGTAGGAACCGTAATACAGGCCGCGCAGGATGTGGATGTAGCAGACGAAGAAGAAGAGCGAGGCGCCGTTGGCGTGCACGTAGCGCAGCAGCCAGCCGTAGTTGACGTTGCGCATGATGTGCTCGACCGAGTCGAACGCCATCGAGGACGCCGGGATGTAGTGCATCGCCAGCACGATGCCGGTGACGATCTGGATGCCGAGCGCGATCGACAGCAACGCACCGAAGGACCACCAGTAATTGAGGTTCCTGGGGGTCGGCATGTCGCGGCCGATGATCCCCTCCGCGGTGGAGAAGATCGGCATGCGGTATTCGATCCAGCGCAGGATCTTGTTGTCGTATTCGCGCCGGGGGCCGTGGGCGGACATTGTCAGTCTCCTCAGCCGATACGGATGGTTGTGTCGCCGGTGAAGGCGTAGGGCGGCACTTCCAGATTGCGCGGGGCGGGACCCTTGCGGATGCGGCCCGAGCCGTCATAGTGCGAGCCGTGGCAGGGGCAGAACCAGCCGCCGAAGTCGCCGCGGCTGTCGGTCTGCTTCTGGCCGAGCGGGATGCAGCCCAGATGCGTGCAGATGCCGACAAGGATGAGCCACTCGGCCTTGCCGTCCTTCACGCGCAGGGAATCGGCCTGCGGGTCGGGCAGGTCGGACATCGGCACGCCGGCCGCTTCCCTGACCTGGTCGGCAGTGCGGTGGCGGATGAAGACCGGCTTGGAACGCCACACGATGGTGACGCTCTGGCCCATTTCGATCGGGGCGAGGTTGACGTCGGTCGAGGCCAGCGCCAGCACATCGGCCGAGGGGTTCATCTGGTCGACGAGCGGCCAGACGGCGAGGCCTGCGCCCACCACGGTCGCCGCGCCGGCGGCGACATACAGAAAGTCGCGCCTCGTGGGTTCCGCGGTGTCCGGGTGAGGGACAGTCGACGCCATCGGATAAACCTCTTGTTCGGCCGTGAGATAGGGTAATGCGGGACCTTTTATTCCCTTATTTCGGGACGATTGTCCAGCAACCTCTCTCGCGCGACAGAATGACGCATAAACGGCAGAAATCCGGGACAAACGGCCCGTTTCACCGCGGTATCAAAGGGCCATGAGACTGGCCCTTTACCAGCCCGACATTCCGCACAACCTGGGTGCGGTGATTCGCCTCGCCGCCTGCTTCGGATGCGGGCTCGACGTCATCGAACCCTGCGGCTTCCCCTTCGGCGACCGCGGCCTGCGCCGGGCCGGCATGGACTATATCGCCCGCGCCGCCATCACCCGGCACCCTTCCTGGGAGGCGTTCCTCGCCGCCCCGCCGCCAGGCCGCCTTGTCCTGCTGACCACGAAGGGCGCCACGCCGCTTTCCGCCTTCGCCTTCCGGCCCGACGACACGCTGCTGCTCGGGCGCGAGGAGGCGGGCGTGCCCGACGCCGTCCACCAGCGGGCCGACGCACGGGTGGTGATCCCGGTCCGGGCGGAAACGCGCTCGCTCAACGTCGGCATGGCTGCGGCGATTGCGCTCAGTGAGGCGTTGCGCCAGACCGGCCAATATCCCACGGTGCGCGCCGAGAAGACGGAGACCCCGGAATGAGTGCAATCGAGACGCAGAAAGCCACCGCCGCCAGCTGGTTCCAGCACCTGCGGGACGAAATCTGCGCGTCCTTCGAGAAGCTGGAGGACGAGCATGCGGGCCAGCACCGCGACCGCCCGGCTGGCCGCTTCAAGCGCACCGCCTGGGACCGGCCAGGCGGCGGCGGCGGCGTCATGTCTATCATGCATGGCCGGGTGTTCGAGAAGGTCGGCGTCAACATCTCGACCGTGCATGGCGAGTTCGCGCCCGAATTCGCCAAGAACATGCCGGGCGCTGCCGACGACCCGCGCTTCTGGGCCAGCGGCATCAGCCTGGTCGCCCACATGTGCTCGCCGCTGGTGCCGGCCGTGCACATGAACACGCGCTTCATCGTCACCTCGAAGGCCTGGTTCGGCGGCGGCGCCGACCTGACGCCGATGTTTCCCGACGACGCCGACACGGCGGCCTTCCACGCCGCGCTGCAGGCGGCCTGCGACCGCCACGACCCAGGCTACTACCCGCGCTTCAAGAAGTGGTGCGACGACTATTTCTTCATCAAGCACCGCAACGAGGCGCGCGGCGTCGGCGGCATCTTTTACGACAACCTCGCGAGCGGAAGCTGGGACGCCGACTTTGCCTTCACCCAGGATGTCGGCCGCGCCTTCCGCGACATCTATCCCGCCATCGCGCGGCGGCATTTCGACAAGCCGTGGACGCCGGCGCAGCGCGAGCACCAGCTCGTGAAGCGCGGCCGCTATGTCGAGTTCAACCTGGTCTATGACCGCGGCACCACTTTTGGCCTGAAGACCGGCGGCAACATCGAGGCCATCCTGATGTCGCTGCCCCCCGAGGTGAAATGGCCGTGAGGGGGGCGCAAACTCTGCGCGCCATCACCCTCCCCACAAAAGGGGAAGGAACGACTATGCTAGGCACAGTGTTAGGGGGAAATCCGATGCGCCTGTTTGCCGTTCTTGCCGCCGCCGTCCTTCTGTTCACCGCCAGCGCGCAGGCGCAGCAGCCGCGCCGCGCGCCAGCCCCCGTCGGCATCAGCGCCTTCTACGGCGAGTGGCGCGGCAGCGGCATTTCGGAAAGCAACATTTCCACCAACTTCCGCCTGACGGCGCGCGACCTCGACGTCACGGTGAAGCCGGATGGCGAGGGCTTCGTCATTTCCTGGACGACGGTGCAGCGCCAGTCGGGCGATCCCAACAACCCGACGGCGGAGCGCAAGGCGACGACCATCCGCTTCGTGCCCTCGGGCCGCGCTGGCATCTGGAAGGAAGTCGACGCGCGCGACCCCCTCGCCAGCGACCGCTATGCCTGGGCGGCCATCCATGGCCAGACGCTGACCGTGCAGTCGCTCGCCATTCGCGACGACGGCGGCTACGACATGCAGGTCTATGACCGCACGCTGGAGCCGACGGGGATGAAGCTCGACTTCACCGCCTTCAGCGACGGCTCGCAGCGGCGCACGGCGCGTGGCCGGCTGGTGAAGGTGGCGCAGTAGGCGTCAGGCCTTCTTCGCCGGCGCTTTCTTTTTCTTCGCCGGGGACGTCTTCGCAGGCGCCTTCTTCTTCGCGGGCGCCGGCTTCTTTGGTGCATCCGATCCGGCGAACTTGCGCAGGCGGGCGAGGCAATCGTCGCGCCCGGCCTGGAAGTCGCCGTCGATCCACCAGTCTTCCACCGCCTTCAGCAACTCGCCAACGCGCTTGCCGGCCGGCACGCCGATCTCCAGCGCATCGGCGCCGCGCAACGGGAACACCGGCACCTCGCTGCGCCCGGCAAGGCCCAGTTGCGGGCGGAAATCGGCGTTGTGGCCAAGCGAGGCCCAGCTCAGGAAAACGCGATCCATGAAACCCTGCAGGCCGAGGCGGTAGAGCGCCCGGCGCACGGCCCTGTCGTCCATCTCCGGCTCGATGGCGATGGCGGGATCGAGCAGCGTGGCGAGCTTCTTGCGTTCGGCGCCAGAAAGCTTGAGCCGGTCGGCCAGCGCCTTGACCATGGCTGGCGCTTCGCCGGGCAGCACGGCGAGCGAAGCCGCCAGGCGCAGGATCGGGTCGGGTTCGATGTCGGCCGATGCTTCGAGCAGCGCGAGCAGCTGCACCGCCTCGAGCCGCGTTGCCTCGGGCAGCACGACCTGCAGGATGCCGCTCGAGCCCAGCAGCGACAGCACGCCGGCGGGTTCGGGCGCGGCAAGGATGCGGCTCAGCTCATGCCAGACGCGTTCCGCCGACAGGCTTGTGAGGTCGTCCTTCGCCGACGAACAGGCTGCGATGGCTGCGGCATCGGGCTGGCCGATGCCGTACCAGGCATAGAAGCGGAAGAAACGCAGGATGCGCAGCGCGTCTTCGGCGATACGTGCCGCCGGGTTGCCGATGAAACGCACCCAGCCCTCGCGCAGGTCGGAAAGGCCGCCGGTGGGGTCATAGAGCGTGCCGTCGGCATCGGCATAAAGCGCGTTCATGGTGAAGTCGCGCCGCGCCGCATCCTCTTCCCACCGGTCGGTGAAGGCGACCACGGCATGGCGGCCATCGGTTTCCACGTCATGGCGCAGCGTCGTCACCTCATAGGCGAAGCCCTGCGCCACCGCCGTAATCGTGCCGTGGTCGATGCCGGTCGGAATCGCCTTCAGGCCGGCCTTTTCCAGCGCCGCGATCACCTGGTCGGGCGGCAGCGGCGTGGCAATGTCGATGTCGGTGGCGAGGCGGCCGACGACGGCGTCGCGCACGCAGCCGCCGACGAAGCGCGCCGGCTGGCCGCTCGCCTGCAGCGCGGCGAGCACGCGGCGCGTCGGTTCGTCGCTCATCCAGTCCGTCGGCGGAATCGCCTCCACGGGTTTCATCGTCGTCCTCGTGATCTTGGGTCTAGGATGCACGCCGGACGTTCCTGACCGGGAGATCCCGTGAACCGCCGCCGCCGCCGCGCACCCATTCTGTGGCCGCTCACCATAGCGATTGCGCTCGTCGTTGCCAGCCTCTACGCGCTCGAGGCGCTGGCCGGCTGGCTGGCGCCCGCACCCGTTGCGGAACGCGCCACCGTGCAGCCACCACCCGGCTTTGGCGGCAGCATCCAGACACTGTGGTTTCTCGGTGGCCACGCGCTCGTCGATCCCGCCATCGCCGATGCCGAAACGCTGCCCTCGCTCACCTGCGCCGAACTGGCACGGCGCTATGTCAACATGACCTGGCGCTGCCGCAATTTCGGCCGCGACGGCATGGACAGCCTGGCGGCGCTGCACCGGCTGGTCTCGCTGCTGCGCGACCCCGACATCGTGCGGCCGGACAATGTGATCCTGATCGGCGACGATGAAGACCTGCGCACGGCCTCGCGGCCGACATTCCGGTACCGCATTGCGGGAGAGTTTCCCCACCTGCTGCGCCTTGCCGGCCTTGCAGGACCGGCGCCCGCACCGGCGCCAGCCGACATGGCCCGGGCCGTCGTGCTTTATGCCGCCAATCTGCGCACGCTGGCCGACTGGGCCGAGGGTGCCCAGATTGCGGCTCTGGTCATGTTGCCGCCGTCGTCCACGGACGCTTTTCGCGGGGTGGCAACCACCACCATGCCGGCCGCGCGACCCGCCTTTTCGAGGGTCGATGTGCCGGCGGCGGCTGACCCACACGACATCGCCCACCGCGTGGCCGATCAGATCACCGTGGTGGAGCGGTTTTAGATCCTTTTAATCAGTTGATATTAAAACATAAATTCTATGTATCAGCCTGTAGGCTGGCTTTATTCCTGGAAAATCAGTCTGAGATATGTTTTTACGATGATAAAATCAGTCTATAAACTGATTTTTATCTTGAAAAATCAGGCTGTGACATGAAGATGAATACCCGCCAGCAGGCGCGTCAACGATTGGACGAGCGGCTTGCGCCCTTCCGGCACCGCGACGACGTCCCGCCGCCGATGGGCTGGATCCGGGCCATCCGCGAAGCTCTCGGCATGACGGGGGTTCAACTCGCGGGCCGGCTGGGCGTACGCCCGCAGACCGTGGAAGCGCTGGAAAAATCCGAAGCCAGCGGCACCATCCAGCTCAGCACGCTGCGCCGGGCAGCGGCGGCGCTCGACTGCACGCTGGTCTACGCGCTGGTGCCGAACCGGCCGCTGGAAGAGACCGTGCGTGCACGCGCGCGCGCCATCGCACTGCGCGATCTGGGCCGCGTCGCCCACAGCATGAGGCTGGAGGACCAGCACACCGGCGACGCGGACCTGGAAGCGCAGATCGACGCCTATATCCGCGACATCGTCCGGGATCGCGACCTGTGGAGCGACGCCTGAGCAGCCTGTTCGACGAACCGGCGGATGCCACGCCGCTGGCACCGGACGCGCGCGAAGGGCTGCGCCAAAGCTGGATCACGCATCGCGGCGACCTGAACATCGCCGAGGAACGGAACATCGTCGCGGGGGCCGCCTGGGGACGGCGGCACCTCGCGCGGTGGCCGGCACATCTGCTGACCGTTGCATTCGCCAATGACCTGCACCGGCACATGCTCGGCGAAGTCTGGCGCTGGGCCGGCCGCTATCGCACCACCGCACGCAATATCGGGATCGAGGCGGCACGCATCCCGGCCGAGATGCCGATGGTCTTCGACGATGTCCGCTATTGGCTCGATGCCCGCACCTATCCGGTGGACGAGATCGCCGTGCGGCTGCATTACCGGCTGGTTGCCGTGCACCCCTTTCCCAACGGCAACGGACGACATGCCCGCTTGATGGCAGACCTGCTGATGGCCCGGCAGGGGCAGGTGCCCCTGACCTGGGGCAGCGGCAATCTCCGCGACACCGGAAGCCTGCGCAAAGCCTATGTCGCCGCCCTCCGCGCCGCCGACAGCCACGACCTTGCGCCGCTGGTCGTCTTCGCGCGCTCCTAGTTCTCGGAGAGCCTGCGATAGAACTGCACCAGCATTCCCGCGGTGGCGCCCCAGATATAATAGTTTTCCCACGGCACGACGTAGAAATGGCGCAGCGTGCCGCGCCACTCGCGGCTTTGCCGCTGGTGGTTCTTCGGATCAAGGACAAGATCAAGCGGGATCTCGAACACGTCGGCCACTTCGGTCGGATCGGGCTTCGGATCGAAGCCCGGCGCCAGCACGCCGACCACCGGCGTGATCAGGAAGCCGGTGCGGGTTTCATAGGAATCGAGCTCGCCGACGATCTCCACCAGCTTGCGCGGAAGACCAATTTCTTCCTCCGCCTCGCGCAGGGCGGCATCGACGGGACCGCTGTCGTTGGCATCGACGCGGCCGCCGGGAAAGGCGATCTGGCCGGCATGGTCGCGCATGTGATCGGGCCGGCGCGTCAGCACGATGGTGGCACCTTCGGGCCGTTCGACGATGGGAATGAGCACGCCGGCCTGGCGCAGCTTCACCGCGGGCGTTTCCGTCCGCATGCCGGGGTTGAGGTCATAGTCGCTGTGCGGGCGCGGGTTGCGCGGCCGGGCGAGGCGATCGCGCAAGGTCGCGCGCAGCGGCTTGCCGGCGTCGAGCGACACGAGATGCACGCGGTCGTCCATCACACCGTCGTTCATCACAATTGGCCGATGACGTGGAACTGCCCGCCGCTCCACACGCCGAAGTGACCGGAGCCGTCGGGCGCCTCTTCGCCGAGTTCGACCAGCTCGTAGTAGACGGAGCGCCCAATCAGGGCGTCGAGTTCGCCGCGCACCCGCACATAGGGCGAGGGCTCGCGGCTGCCGGCGTCATACTCGACGCGGATCGGGTGATGGTTATCCACAGGCACTTCGTCATCAATGTTGGTGCGGAGCACGAGATTCTGCGCGCGGCCCTCGCCGGTGCGCGTCAGTTCAACCGCCACGAAGGGCGCGTCATCGACGACGACCCGGCCCTTCTCGACCGGCGTGACGAGATAAAATTCCCCGTCTTCTTCCCGGCGTAACACCTTCGCGAAGAGCTGGACCAGCGGTTTGCGGCCTATCGGAGAGCCGTGATAGAACCAAGTTCCATCACGCGCGATCCGCATGTCCAAATCACCGCAGATTGTGGGCGACCGTTGCAGCCCCGGGGCGGTTCCCGGGCTGCTGGCCTTTTCGGCCGACAGGGCCGCCACGAGATCCCGCGGATCGTTTTTCTTGTCTATCATTGATCAATCGGCCGCAAGGCCACGCAGGAGGACATGCCCGTGAGTATACCGGAGAGCGTGGTGTCTGCCACCGAGGGCGGCGAAAACATTATTCGCGAGGTCGAGCGCCTCGGCGACAAGATGCGCACGGTGCGCAGCACCATCGGCCGCATCATCTTCGGCCAGCAGGAAGTCGTCGACCAGGTACTGATCACCCTGCTGGCGGGTGGCCATGCCCTGCTGATCGGCGTGCCGGGCCTTGCGAAGACGCGGCTCGTCGAAACGCTGGGCACCGTCATGGGGCTGGACGACAAGCGCGTGCAGTTCACCCCCGACCTGATGCCGGCCGACATCATCGGCGCCGAGGTGCTGGAGGAGTCGGAAAGCGGCCGGCGCTCGTTCCGCTTCATCCCCGGCCCGGTCTTCTGCCAGCTGCTGATGGCCGACGAAATCAACCGCGCCAGCCCGCGCACGCAATCGGCGCTGCTGCAGGCGATGCAGGAAAAGCAGGTTTCGGTCGCCGGCACGCGCCACATGCTGCCGAACCCGTTCCATGTGCTGGCGACGCAGAACCCGATCGAGCAGGAAGGCACCTATCCGCTGCCCGAAGCCCAGCTCGACCGCTTCCTGATGCAGGTCGACGTCACCTATCCCGACCTCGAGGCCGAGCGCCGCATGCTGCTCGCCACCACCGGCATCGAGAACGCCACGGTCAGCGCGGTGATGAACGCCGAGGACCTGCTTGCCGCGCAACGCCTGGTGCGCCGCGTACCGGTGGGCGAAAGCGTGATGGAGGCGATCCTTGGCCTCGTGCGCGCCGGCCGCCCGGAAACCTCGCAGTATGACGAGGTGAAGAAGGCCGTCGCCTGGGGCCCCGGCCCGCGTGCGAGCCAGGCCCTGATGCTGGCGGTGCGCGTGCGCGCGCTGCTCGACGGCCGCCTGTCGCCTTCAATCGACGACGTCGTGGCGCTTGCCGCCCCGACGCTGCGCCACCGCATGGCGCTGAACTTCGCCGCGCGGGCGGACGGCGTGACCATCGAGACGGTGATCGCCAAGCTCTGCTCGCCCTACCGCTGAAGGCCGGCGCCTGATGGCCCAAGCGCCCAAGCCGGCACCCGGCGCGGCAACGGCCCGCACCGCGCGCAGCAACCTGCGCCAGCGTGCGGAAGGCGTCGCCTCGACACTGCCGCCGCTGATGATCGAGGCGGAGCGCGTCGCCGCCACGGTGGCGCAGGGCGTGCACGGACGCCGCCGCGTCGGCCTGGGCGAGACCTTCTGGCAGTTCCGCCGCTATGAGCCAGGCGATTCGGTCAACCGCATCGACTGGCGCCGCTCGGCCCGCTCCGACCGCACATTCGTGCGCGAGACGGAATGGGAAGCGGCGCAAAGCGTCTGGCTGTGGCGCGATTTCTCGCCCTCGATGCAGTACCACTCCAACCGCGCGCTCGACACCAAGGTCGACCGCGCCACGGTTCTCCTGCTGGCGGCGGCGACGCTGCTGATCCAGGGTGGCGAGCATGTCGGGCTGCTCGGCTATGAGCGCATCCCGCGCGCCGGCAAGGGCGCGCTCGACCGCATGACGCTCGCCCTGATGCGCGAGGCGGAGAAAGCCGAAAGCCACCGAGAAAGCCTGCCGGCCCAGGTGCGCCTGCCGCGCCATGCCCAGATCGTGCTGATCAGCGACTTCCTGACGCCTTTTGCCGAGATCGAATCGCTGGTGCGGCGCTTTGCCGCCGAAGGCGTGCACGGCCACCTGCTGCAGATCCTCGACCCCGCCGAGGTCGACCTGCCCTTCGAGGGCCGGACGCGGTTCGAGGGGCTGGAGAACGAAGGCACGCTGACCGTGGGCCGCGCCGAAACCCTGCGCGAGGCCTATGCCCTGCGCCTCGCTGCGCTCAAGGCCGGCCTCGCCGACCTCGCCCGGGCGGTGGGCTGGAGCTACACGCTGCACCGCACCGACCTGCCGCCGCAGACGGCGCTGCTGTCGCTCTACGCGGCCTTTGGCGAGAGCAATCTTTAGTGAAGGCAAGCGTCGCCGCCCTTCCTTCGCCCCGATCGGGGCCCATAGACTTCCTGCCACACGATTGTTCCGAGTCCACCGTTTGGTTCAGGCGGGATAAGCTTCACGTATGTTGACCCTTGGCGGCCTCGCCTTTGCCACACCCTGGATGCTGGCGGCACTGGCCCTTATCCCAGCGATCTGGTGGCTGTTGCGGGTGACCCCGCCGGCGCCGCGCCGTGTCAATTTCCCGGCCGTCGCGCTGCTGCTCGGCCTGAAGCCGACCGATGAAAGCGCCGCCCACACGCCGTGGTGGCTGCTGCTGCTGCGCCTGCTGGTCGCCACGCTGGTAATCCTCGCGCTCGCCAAGCCGCTGCTGAATCCGAGCGCGCGGCTGTCGGGCAGCGGGCCCTTGCTGCTGGTCATCGACGATGGCTGGGCGTCGGCCCGCCACTGGACCGACCGCCAACGCACCATCGGCGACCTGCTCGACCAAGCGGCGCGCACCGACCGTCCCGTCTCGGTGCTGACGACCGCATCGCTGCGCGAAGGCGCCCCGCCGCGCGCCACCGACCTGATGACCGCGACGGCGGCAAAGGAAATGCTCGCCGCGCTGGCGCCGAAACCCTGGCCGGTCGATCACGAGGCAGCGCGGCTTGCCACCGAAAACCTGCCCTTCGCGCTGCCCGCCGAGGTCGCCTGGCTGTCGGACGGCCTGGCGCAGGGCGCCGAGGATGTGAGCGGCCGCTTCGCCGGGCGCCTGTCGCTCATCGGTCCCTTCTCTGTCTTCACTGACGAAGGCCCCGACCTCGCCCGCGTGCTGCGCCCGCCTTCGACCACCGGCTCGATGCTGAGCCTGACGGTGGAGCGCGCGACGCCCGCGCCCAGCGGCGGCCAGCCCACCGTGATCGTGCGTGCGAGCGGCGACGGCGGCCAGGTCTTCGCCCGCCACCCCATCACCTTTGCCGACGACGCGCTGCAGGCGAAAAGCGACATCGAACTGCCGTCCGAGGTGCGCAACCGCATCAGTCGCCTCGACATTGAGGGTGAGGCGTCGGCCGGCGCCGTCGTGCTGTTCGACGAACGCTGGCGCCGCCGTCCGGTCGGCCTCGTCTCCGGCGGCAGCGTCGAGAGTGCGCAGCCGCTGCTGTCGGACATCTATTACCTGGAGCGCGCGCTGGAGCCCTTCAGCGAGGTGCGCCGCGGCGTCATCACCGAACTGCTGGACAAGCCGCTCGCCGTGCTGGTGCTGGGCGATGTCGGCCAGGTCGTGCAGGGCGACCGCGCCGCGCTCGACACCTGGCTCAACCAGGGCGGCGTGCTGGTGCGCTTCGCCGGGCCGCGACTCGCCGAAAACGTCGACGACCTTGTCCCCGTGCAGCTGCGCGGCGGCACCCGCGCGCTGGGCGGCGCGCTGACCTGGGGCCGGCCCGCCCCGCTCGGCGACTTCCCCGAGGCAAGCCCCTTTGCCGGCCTGCCGGTGCCCAAGGATGTGCATGTGACGCGCCAGGTGCTGGCCGAACCTTCGCTCGACCTCGCGCAGAAGACCTGGGCGCGGCTGGCCGACGGCACGCCGCTCGTCACCGCCGAGCGGCGCGGGCGCGGCTGGCTCGTCCTGTTTCACATCACCGCCAACACCGGCTGGTCGGACCTGCCGATCTCGGGCCTGTTCGTCGACATGCTGCGGCGGATGGTGGCGCTGAGCCAGGGCGTGGCCGGCGCCGAGGGCGGCGGATCGCTGCCGCCGCTCGCCACGCTCGACGGCTTCGGGCGGCTGGGCCAGCCGCCCGCCACCGCCCTGCCGCTGCGGGCCGAGGACGCGACGAACGCACAAGTGGGCCCGGGCCGCCCGCCCGGCTACTATGGAACGGATGAAGCCCGCCGCGCACTCAACCTGTCGGCCGGCGTCGCCGCGCCCCGGCCGCTCGGCGAGCTGCCGCCAGAGGCCCGCCGTTCCGACTATGCGACCGCTTCCGAGACCAACCTGATGCCCTGGCTGCTGCTTGCTGCGCTGATCCTGCTGCTGACTGACATCGTCGCGAGCCTGGCTTTGCGCGGCCAGCTCGGCCTGCGCGCACCGCGCACCGCCGCCGGCGCCCTCGCGCTGGCCGCCCTCGTCTCGCTCGGCCTGCCGCGGCCGGCCGACGCCCAGCAGGCGCGCGATGCCGAAGCCTTCGCGATGGCGGCGACGCTGCAGCCGCGGCTCGCCTATGTCATCACTGGGCAGGCGCCGGTCGACGACATGAGCCGCGCCGGCATGGTCGGCCTGACCACCATCCTGAACCAGCGCACCGCCATCGAACCGTCGGACCCCGTCGGCGTCGATGTCGAGCGCGACGAGCTCGCCTTCTTCTCGATGCTCTACTGGCCGATCGACGCGGGCCAGCGCGACGTCAGCGCCGCGACGCTCGCCAAGCTCGACACCTACATGAAGAACGGCGGCACCATCCTGTTCGACACCCGCGACCAGCAGGACGCCGGCTCGCCCGCGCGCAACCTGTTCGAAGGGCGCGGCTCGGGGCGGCTGCGCCAGATCCTGTCCGGCCTCGACATCCCGCCGCTGATGCCGGTGCCGGAAGACCACGTCCTGACCAAGGCCTTCTACCTGCTGCGCGAATTCCCCGGCCGCTATGCCGGCGGCACCGTCTGGGTGGAACGCCACCAGGGCGGCAGCAATGACGGCGTGTCGGGCATCATCATCGGCGGCGCCGACTGGGCCGCCGCCTGGGCCATCGACGCCGGCGGCAAATACCTGGCGCCGACCGCGCCGGGTGGCCCGCAGCAGCGCGAGATGGCCTATCGCTTCGGCGTCAACCTGGTGATGTATGCCTTCACCGGCAACTACAAGGCCGACCAGGTGCATGTGCCCGCCATTCTCGAAAGGCTGGGCCAGTGAAGGGCTTCGCCGACATCGTCTTCTCGCCCTTCGTGCCGTGGTGGGCGCTCGCCGCGCTGGGCGCCGTGGCGCTGCTGCTGGTCGCCTTCGGGATGTGGCGGCGCTTCAACGGCCTGGGCTGGCGCAGCATCGCCATCGTCGCCCTGCTGGTGGCGCTGGCCAACCCGGCGATTGTGGAAGAAGAGCGCGACCCGCAGAATGACGTCGCCATCGTGGTGGTCGACGATAGCGCCAGCCAGAACATTGGCGACCGCCGCGCGCAGACCGACGGCACGCTGGAACGCCTGCGCGGCGATCTCGACCGCCAGCGCAACCTGGAAACCCGCATCGTGCGCGCCGGCGCCGCCGACGCGTCGAGCAATGACGGCACGCGGCTGTTCGACGCGCTGAGCCGGGCGCTGTCCGACGTGCCGCCCGACCAGCTGGCCGGCGTCGTCTTCCTGACCGACGGCCAGATCCATGACGTGCCGGAACGCGCCGCGCAGCTCGGCGTGAAGGCGCCGCTGCATGTGCTGCTGACCGGCCGTTCGGACGAAGGCGACCGCCGCCTTGTGATCGAGCGCGCGCCGAGCTACGGCATCGTTGAGAACGGCCTGGAAATGACCGTGCGCGTGATCGACGAGGGCGCACCAGTGCCGGAGGCGAACCAGGCGGCGCCGCGTGCGCGCGTCACCGTGCGAATTGACGGGGGCGATACCTATACCCATCAGGTCCCGGTCGGCCGTTCCACCAGCATCCCGTTCAAGCTGACTCATGGCGGGCTGTCGGTCGTGGAAATCGAGGCCGAAGGCGGGCCACGCGAGCTGACCCTGCAGAACAACCGTGCCGCCATCGGCGTCAACGGCGTGCGCGACCGGCTGCGCGTGCTGCTCGTATCCGGCCAGCCGCACCAGGGCGAGCGCGTGTGGCGCAGCCTGCTGAAGGCCGACCCGTCGGTCGACCTCGTGCATTTCACCATCCTGCGCCCGCCGGAGAAGCAGGACGGCACCAGCGTGCGCGAGCTGTCGCTGATCGCCTTCCCGACGCGCGAGCTGTTCGAGGTGAAGCTTGACGAGTTCGACCTCATCATCTTCGACAACTACAAGCAGCGCGGCATCCTGCTGCCGTCCTATGTCGAGAACATCGCCAAATATGTGCAGAAAGGCGGCGCGTTGCTTGAGGCCGCCGGAACCGATTTCGCCTCGCCGCGCTCGCTGTTCCGCTCGCCGCTCGGCCGCGTGCTGCCGGCCGAGCCGACCGGCACCGTGCACGAGCAGGGCTTCAGGCCGAAGCTGACCGACGAGGGCCGCCGCCACCCGGTGACGTCCGACCTGTCGGGCGCCGGCGCGCCGGGTGCAGAGCCCACCTGGGGCCGCTGGTTCCGCCAGATCGACACCGACCGCGTCGACGGCGTGGCGCTGATGGCGGGCGTCAACGACCGGCCGCTGCTGGTGCTGAACCGCTCCGGCCAGGGCCGCGTCGCCCAGCTGCTGTCCGACCAGGGCTGGCTGTGGGCGCGCGGCTATGAAGGCGGCGGGCCGCAGGCCGAGCTGCTGCGCCGCCTCGCCCACTGGCTGATGAAGGAACCCGACCTCGAAGAAGAGGACCTGCGCGCCGTGGCGCAGGGCAATCGCATCGAGATCATGCGCCGCAGCCTGAAGGCCGACGGCCCGCCGGTGACGATCACGACGCCCGCGGGCGCGACCGAGAGCGTGCCGCTGGCCGAAGCCGGCGGCGGCCGCCAGACCGCCGTGTTCCTGGCCGACACGCCCGGCCTCTATCGCCTGACCGACGGCCAGCATGTGCGCGTCGCCGCCGTGGGCGCCGTGAACCCCAAGGAATTCGCCGACGTGCGCTCGACCCCCGACCTTGTCCGCCCGCTGGTGGAGGCGACCGGCGGCAAGCTCGCCTGGATCGCCGACGGCGTGCCCGAGATCCGCCGCGTGACCGCCGGCCGCGGCACCGAGGGCCGCGACTGGATGGGTCTTCTGGCCAACGACTCCTATGTCGTCACCGGCGTACGCCAGACGGCCCTGCTGCCGCCGCTGCTTGTCCTGCTGCTCGTGGTGGGCGGCCTGATGTGGGCCTGGCATCGCGAGGGGCGGTAGGGGTCAACTTGCGGTGAATCAAGGCACGCGAGCCCCGGATCTTGACCGGTTCAAGGCGTTTCCCTTGTCCCACGCGCTGCACTAGTATCCCGCCGCTTAACTTTTCCACCCTCACGACCACGGCCGGATAGGCGGAGTTTCGATGGATTCCCAAGCGTCAGGGCGCGGCGCAGCTCCGGGCATGACCGGCACGGACAAGCTGGCGCTTGGCCTTCTTGTGCTTCTTGTGCTGCTGCAGTGCCTCACGACGGCGATGACGCTGCGGTACTACCCGGATGGATTCTGGACCGAGAATTTCTACCATCCCGCTGCCGTCAATCTTTTGAAATACGGGGTCTACGGCTTCGGCGAAGGCGCCGACATCACGCCATCAACCTTCCGCCCGCCGCTCTACTCGGTCGCGCTGGCCGCGCTCTATGCTGTCTTCGGCCCGTCGGAAGTTGTGGGCGTAATCTTCAACAATGTCCTGCTCACGATTACCGTGGTCTTCACCTATCTCATCGGACGACGGCTTTCCGGCATGATCGGCCTGCTTGCCGCCGTCGCCATCGTGCTGGACTCGATCTACCTGTCCGAGGCCAATCGCAACCAGTCGGACCTGCTTTTCACCTTCTTTGTCGTCGCCGGTTTCTACTACGCATTGCGGTCCTGCGACCGGCCACTGTCGCTGAAATGGGTGGCTGCAGCGGGTCTCGCCTTTGCGCTCGGCACCTTCACCCGCGCCGCGGGACTGTATCTCTGGCCGATGCTGGTGGGGCTGCTCGTGGTCGTCCACTGGCGCCACGCGTCCCGGCGCAAGCTGGTGCTGGCCGCACTCACGGTCGCCGCGATCAATGCCGCCTTCATCCTGCCCTGGATGGCGCGCAATGCATCGGTGACCGGAAATTCCGACTACGCGGGCATGAAGGGCTACCACATCACCTATTTCTATGCCCCGCTGTTCATCGCCAAGCGCGACGGCATTACCCATCGCGATGCCAAGCTGCAGCTCGGCCAGGGCTTCGCGGCGCTCGTGGGTGACCAGAAGCTGACGCCGGGCGAACGGGAAAAACTCCTGAGCGCCTATGGCGCGAACCTTGTGCGCGAGAACTGGGTCAATGCCCTGATCGTCCTGCCCGGCAATGTCCCGCGCATGTTCTTTTCCTATGCGTCGGAATCCATTGCGGTGCTGCTCGGCGAGAAGCGATTCAACGCTTGGTTCGAGCGCTATCAGGGCGACCACGCTGCCGGCAACACGCCGACAGGGGGCGGTCTTGCCAGCCTGCTGCGCTACTATGTCGAGACAGGCCTGATCGTCATCATCGGGTATGGCGCGCTGGTCAAGGTCCTGACCATCAGCGTTCTTGTCCTCGGCGCCACCGGCTGCATTCTGCTTCTGCTCTCGCGCGATCCGCGCCGGTTCTCCCTCGGACTCACCATTTTCCTGATCTGCGGCATCCTGACGGCAACCTCCATCCTGGCCACGCAGGGGCGCTTTCGCCTCCCCGTCATGCCCGGCCTCGCAGTTGCCGCGGCCTTCGTGCTGACCGAAGCCTGGGCGTGGCTGCGATCGCGGCGTGCCAGGTCCGCGCTGGCGGCAAAGGCCTAGGCCGCGCCATGTCCGACAACACGACACCCACCCCTGCAAATCCTGGCGCGGGCGCGCCGCGCGTGCTGGTCTTCACGGCTACCTACAACGAGAAGGACAACATCGAACGCCTGTGCGCGGAAGTCCTCGCGCTGCCGCTCGATGTTTCTCTGATGGTGGTTGATGACAATTCGCCCGACGGAACGGGCGATCTGCTCAATGCCATGGCGGCGCGCGATCCGCGCATCACCGTTATCCATCGCCCCCGCAAGCTGGGCCTGGGCACGGCTCACAAGCTCGCCATGGCCTACGCCGCCAAGCGGGACATCGACATCCTGGTGACCATGGATGCCGACTTCTCGCACAACCCCAAGGATATTCCCCGCCTTGTGCAGGCCGTAGAGACAGCCGACTTTGCCGTGGGCTCCCGCTACATGGAAGGCGGCAGCTGCGACTACGAAGGCTACCGCCTGCGGGTAAGCCAGGCCGCCAACAAGGCCGCCCGCATCCTCCTTGGCA
>CANJEJ010000025.1 GCA_947473325.1 Alphaproteobacteria bacterium
GCCGCGCGCCAGCGCGGGCTTCAGCATGTTGGAGGCATCCATCGCGCCCTCGGCGGCGCCCGCACCCATCAGCGTGTGCAGCTCGTCGATGAACAGGATGATGTTGCCTTCGGCGGCGGCGATTTCCGCCAGCACGGCCTTCAGCCGTTCCTCGAACTCGCCGCGATATTTCGCGCCGGCGATCATCGCGCCGAGGTCGAGCGCCATGAGCTTGCGATTGCGAAGGGATTCCGGCACGTCGCCGTTGACGATGCGCAGCGCCAGCCCCTCGATGATCGCGGTCTTGCCGACGCCCGGCTCGCCGATCAGCACCGGGTTGTTCTTGGTGCGGCGCGACAGGACCTGGATCGTGCGGCGGATTTCCTCGTCGCGGCCAATCACGGGGTCGAGCTTGCCCTCGCGTGCCGCTTCCGTCAGGTCGCGGGCGTATTTCTTCAGCGCGTCATAGGCATTCTCGGCGCCGGCGGAATCCGCCTTGCGCCCCTTGCGCACGTCGTTGATCGCGGTGTTCAGCGCCTGGGCGGTGACGCCGGCATTCTTCAGGATGTCGGCCGATGGCGTGCCGCTCGCCATGGTCAGCGCCAGCAGCAGCCGCTCGACGGTGACGAAGCTGTCGCCGGCCTTCTGCGCGATCTGTTCCGCCTGTTCGAAGAGCCGTGCGGTCGCGGGGTCGAGATAGACCTGGCCAGCACCGCTGCCTTCCACCTTGGGCAGCTTGCCGAGCGCCAGGTCGATGCCCTGCAGCACCTGTTCGGGGCGGCCGCCGGCGGCGCGGATCAGGTTGGCAGCCAGGCCTTCCTTGTCCTCGATGATGACCTTGAGGATATGTTCGGGCGTGAAGCGCTGGTGGTTCGAGCGCAGCGCCATGCCTTGTGCCGACTGCAGGAAGCCCTTGACGCGGTCGGTGTATTTTTCCTGGTCCATGACCCATTCCCTCTACTGGCGGCAACCGCGCATATCTGCCGGAGAACCGCCCTGATCAGGCACGGTTCCGTTCGGATGAACGAAAGGCAGAGGGTGCGTCGGCCCCTTCTGGAAACGTCTTTCCCTTATGTGGCGTTACCGAAAAGCCACACAAGAGGGCGGGTTGAACAAGAGCGGTAAAAAAACTGGGCCAGAAACGCCAGAAGCCCTCACGAGGAGGGCTTCTGGTCTGAAAATCGCCGGAAAACGAAGGGATCAGGCAGCCTGTTCAGGCTCTTCCGCTTCATCCTCATTGTTGGACCGGTTCTGCTGGTTGCCACCGGTCTGCTCAACCGAGGCTTCCTCGTCCTCGTCGCCGTCAAAGCCGCCCTGGCCACGACCGCCGCCGCCCTGCTGCTGGCCGCCCTGTTGCGGCTGCTGCTGGTTCTGCTGCGGGTTCTGCGCCTGCTGCAGGCGCTGGCGTTCTAGGAAGATGCCGTTGAGGCGGAAATAATGTTCCGCGTGCTGGAAATAGTTTTCCGCCGCGACGCGATCGCCGGCCGAAGAGGCATCGCGCGCCAGCGCCAGGTACTTGTCATACACCTGCGCTGCCGTGCCGCGCAGCTTCACGCCGGGCCCGTTGCTTTCAAAGCTCCGGTTCAGTCCGCCGCCGCTGCCACCGCCACCACCGCCTCCTCCGCCGCCACCATGGCTGCTGAAGGGACGCTTGCCGTTGGAACGGCCGTTGCGCGACCGTCTGTTCTGTCCGCCTTGTCTCATGCTCATTTTGTGTTCGCTCGCTGGATCGCCTCGTCGGGGAGCGCACTGGTCGCTGCCACCGGCCCGGGCGATCGGGCCATGCTTTCCGGTTGTTGAGCTTACGGTGGGATATCGGCAGCCGATGGGCCAAGTCACATCGGGCCCGGTCGAACCCCCATAGCGATATCCGTCCCAACCCTATTCAATGCGCGCCGCCGCGCCAAGCCTTTTTACGTGATTTTCAGCCCGGCTGTTGCCCGGCCACCACACAACGCGGTATTCCCGCCAGATCGGCCCGAATATCGTGAATTCGCAGATGGGCAGCCGACAGAAGGGCGGCAACCGCCGGCGCCTGCCCGGCGCCGACCTCGAGCGCGATGACCCCGTCCGGAGCGATGTGTCGCGCCACGCAGGAGGCCAGCGCGCGATAGGCATCGAGCCCATCGGCCCCGCCATCCAGCGCATCCCGCGGATCATGGCACCGCACCTCCGGCGCCAGCCCAGCGATCTCGCCGCCGGGAATGTAAGGCGGGTTGGACACGATGACATCGAAGGCGCCGGTCAGCGCCGCCGCCCAGTCGCCCGCCAGCGGTAGGAAACGGTCGGCAAGGCCGAGCGCCCTCGCGTTGCCCTGCGCCACGGCGATGGCGGCGGGACTGCGGTCCACGGCGACGCCCAGCGCGTGGCGATATTCATGCAGAAGCGCGAGCACGATGCAGCCCGTTCCGGTGCCAAGGTCAAGGACGCGCAGCGGTGCCGCGCGATCCGGCCTTGCCGCCAGCACCGCCTCCACCACCGTTTCGGTGTCGGGACGCGGGTCGAGCGTGTCGGGAGTGACAGCAAAGGCGAGGCTCCAGAATTCGCGCCGGCCGAGAATGCGCGAGACCGGCTCCTGCGCCGCCCGCCGGGCGACCAGGCGGTGAAAGCTCTGCAGAGTCGCGTCCGCAAGCGCCGCATGGCGGTCGCTGAGCTGCGCCGCCGGCGACAGGCCGCTCGCTGCCTCCAGCAGCAGCCGCGCTTCATGCCGGGGCTGGTCGATACCCGCCTGGCGCAGCGTCGCGGTGCCGGCGCACAGCGCCTTGCCGATGGCGGAACCGGACGCGTCGTCCGGGCCGCTCACGCCGCCTCGTCGCCGAGCGACGCGAGGCGTTCGGCCTGATCCTCGGCGATCAGAACCTCGATGATCTCGTCCAGCGCCTCGCCGGTGATGACGCGGTCGAGCTTGTGCAGGGTCAGGTTGACGCGATGGTCGGTGACACGGTTCTGCGGGAAGTTGTAGGTGCGGATGCGCTCCGAGCGGTCGCCCGAGCCCACCTGGCTCTTGCGCTGGGCGGAACGCGCGGCATCGCGCTGGGCGCGTTCCTGGTCATAGAGGCGCGAGCGCAGCACCTTCATCGCCTTGGCCTTGTTCTTGTGCTGCGACTTCTCGTCCTGCTGCTGCACCACGAGGCCGGTCGGGATATGCGTGATGCGCACCGCGCTGTCGGTGGTGTTGACCGACTGGCCGCCCGGACCCGAGGAGCGGAACACGTCGATGCGCAGGTCCTTGTCCTCGATCTTGATGTCGACTTCCTCGGCTTCCGGCAGCACGGCCACCGTGGCGGCCGATGTGTGGATGCGGCCCGAGGCTTCGGTGGCGGGCACGCGCTGCACGCGGTGCACGCCCGATTCGAACTTCAGCCGGGCAAAGACGTTGCGCCCGGTGATGGTGGCGGCCGCATCCTTGAGCCCGCCAAGATCGTTCTCGGCCATGTGCATGACCTCGAACTTCCAGCCATGGTCCTCGGCGTAGCGGCGGTACATGGCGAAGAGGTCGGCCGCGAACAGGGCGGCTTCGTCGCCGCCCGTGCCGGCACGCAGTTCGAGGATGGCGTTCTTCTGGTCGGCCTCGTCGGCCGGCAGCAGGAGGAGCTGCAATTCGCGCTCGATCAGCGGCATGGCGGTGACCAGATCGGCAAATTCCGCCTTGGCCATCTCGCGCATCTCGGCATCGGTTTCCGGCGCTGCGATCAGTTCGCCCAGGTCAGCCGCTTCGGCGCGCGCCTTCTTCAGCTTCTGCACGCCTTCGTAGACCGGCGTGAATTCGGCAAACTCCCGCGACAGCTTCACATAGGCGTCCTGCCCGGGCGGCTGGGTGTTGAGCTGGTGCTGCATCGATTCGTAGCGAATCTCCAGCTGCGACAGCTTGTCGTCGGAGATCGCCATGGTCAGGGCTTCGCCGCCGCATAGCCCGCGAGCGCGGCGGGCAGCGCATCGAGCGCGGCCGTCGTCTCGGTGCCGCTGTCGAGATCCTTCACCTTGGCAGCCCCTGCAGCGAGCTCATCATCCCCCAGGATGATCGCGGCGCAGGCATTGACCTTGTTGGCCCGCTTCATGCGGCGGCCCACATTGCCCTTGTAGCCAAGGTCGACGGCGAAACCGGCCCGGCGCAGGTCCTGCGCCATCCTCAGTGCGGCGCGCTCCGCCGTTTCGCCGATCGGCACCAGCGCGATCGGGCGGGGCGGCTTCGGATCAGCCTGCATCAGCATGGCGAGGCGTTCGATGCCGCCGGCCCAGCCGGTGGCCGGCGTTGCGGGCCCGCCCATCATTTCGACAAGGCCGTCATAGCGGCCGCCGCCGATCACCGTCCCCTGCGCGCCGAGATGCGTGGTCGTGAACTCGAACACCGAGTGGCAGTAGTAGTCGAAGCCGCGCACCAGCGTGGGCGAGAGCTTGTAGGCGATGCCGAGCGCATCGAGCCCTTCCTTCACCGCCGCGAAGTAATCTGCCGACAGCGCATTGAAGGACGCTGCGATGGACGGCGCGCCCGCGACGATGCGGCGGTCGTTCTCGTCCTTCGAATCGAGGATGCGCAACGGGTTCTTGTCGAGCCGGATGCGGCTGTCGTCCGAGAGATGCGCGTGGTGATCGCGCAGATAGGTGACCAGGCCCTCGCGATAGGCCGTGCGGCTGTCCGCGTCACCCATGCTGTTGAGCTCGAGCACGGTCTTGTCGCTGAGGCCGAGTTCGGCCAGCAACTGGACGGCCAGCGCCATCACCTCGATATCCGCCTGCGGTTCCGACGCGCCGAAGAATTCGACGCCGATCTGGTGGAACTGGCGGTAGCGGCCCTTCTGCGGCCGCTCGTAGCGGAACATCGGCCCTTCGTAATAGAGCCGCAGCGGCACCTGCTGGGCGAGGCCTTCGGAGATGAAGGCGCGCACGATGGCCGCCGTGCCTTCGGGCCGCAGCGTTAGCGATTCACCGCCGCGGTCGTCGAAAGTGTACATCTCCTTCGTCACCACGTCGGTCGTGTCGCCGAGGTTGCGCTTGAACACGTCGGTGAATTCGAAGACCGGCGTCGCGATCTCACCAAAGCCATAAAGCGACGCAATGCGCCGCGCCGTCGCCGTCAGATGGCGGTAACGCAGGGATTCTTCCGGCAATAGATCGCGGGTGCCCCGGACGGGCTGCAGCGCCATTTCTCAATCCTCGCTAGTGCGCGGTCGCGAGGGCAGGCTGGCTGGCGTCTGCCTTGGCTTTCGCTTCAAGTTCGGCCGCCTTGGCTTCCACCAGCGACACGATGTGCTCGACGACATTGTCGTCTTCGATCTTGTGGTCGGCCATGCCCGACAGATAGACCATGTGCGTCTTGCCGCGGCTGCCGCCGGTAAGGCCGATGTCGGTCTCGCGCGCCTCACCCGGGCCGTTCACGACGCAGCCGATGATCGACAGGCTGAGCGGCGTGGTGATGTGGGCAAGCCGCTTCTCCAGCACCTCGACCGTCTTGATGACGGGGAAGGCCTGGCGGGCGCAGGATGGGCAGGAAACAATGTTGACGCCGCGCCGGCGCAGGCCGAGCGACTTCAGGATTTCGTAGCCGACCTTGACCTCTTCCGCCGGTTCCGCCGACAGCGACACGCGGATGGTGTCGCCGATGCCGGCCCAGAGCAGCGAGCCGATGCCGATTGACGACTTGACCGTGCCGCCGGTGAGGCCACCCGCTTCGGTGATGCCGATGTGGAGCGGATAGTCGCAGGCCTCGGCCAGGCCGTGGTAGGCCGCGACGGCGAGGAAGACGTCGGATGCCTTCACGCTGATCTTGAAGTCGAGGAAGCCTTCGTCCTCCAGGATCTTCGCGTGGAACAGCGCGCTTTCCACCATCGCCTCGGGACAGGGCTCGCCGTATTTTTCCAGCAGGTGCTGTTCCAGCGAGCCGGCGTTGACGCCGATGCGCATCGAGCAGCCATGGTCGCGCGCCGCCTTCACTACGTCGCGCACGCGGCTTGCCGAACCGATGTTGCCCGGGTTGATGCGCAGGCAGGCGGCGCCGTTCTCGGCTGCCTCAATAGCGCGTTTGTAGTGAAAGTGGATGTCGGCCACGATCGGCACCGACACCTGGCGCGTGATTTCCTTCAGCGCCAGCGAGGATTCCTGGTCGGGGCAGGACACGCGCACGATATCGACGCCGGCGGCCTCGGCCAGGCGGATCTGCGCCACGGTGGCCGCCACGTCATGGGTCAGCGTGTTGGTCATCGTCTGCACGGTGATCGGCGCATCGCCGCCGACCGGCACCTTGCCGACGAAGATCTGGCGTGATTTGCGCCGGTGAATCTCGCGATAGGGTCGAACGCTCATGGGTTCGCGCTCAGTGTGGCCGCGCGGAATTGACGCGAAAACGGCCTGTTTCGAGTGCGCGGACTATGCCCGCCCGGGCCCTGCGGTTCAAGCCGGGGGCCGCACTGAGCAGTCAGCCGCCCGGCGTTTCGTTTGCCGTGGCGTTGCCTCGCAAGAGCCGTTCCGGTTCCAGCGCCACGTCGCGCACGACCGAGCCCAGCGTGCCGATGGGCGGGGTGGGGCTGCCATCGACGGTAATGCGCAGGCCGCCGCCATTGCCCGTCATCAGGCGCAGGCCGGGTCGGTTCGGCACCAGATACTGGTCGCCGGCGCGCAGCATGCGGGCGAAGACAGGCTGGCCGGCGGTGGTCGTCACCTGCACCCAGCTGTCGATATCGGCCCGCACGGTGATGCGCGAAGGCTCGCCGGTGGCGCCGAAGGACTGGGTGGCGGGCGCTGGCACGGCGGGAACCGGCGGCGCGGCCGCGGCCGGGGCGGAGGGCCCAGGCGCGGCGGGCGGCGGCAGGCTGGTGATCGTGATCTCGTTCGGATTGCGGACCGCATCCGGACCCGTGGCGGCGCGGGGGGTGGGCGGCGGCGGCGGCGCGTCCGCTTCCTCTTCCTCGTCGGTCGCCGGCTCGTCGGCCGGCGTCGCGGCGATGGCCGGAGCCGCTGCAGACGGGGTGGGAGCCGGGGATGGGGCCGGGGCTGGTGTCGCGGGTACCACGGCAGAAACACCCGGCCGTTCGGTGACTGTGCTGAGCCGCCGGGCGACACCTTCCTGTCCAGGCAACGGGGCAACGGCGGCCGGCGCGGCCGTGCTGTTCACGGACGGTGAGCCTTCCCCGGCGCGGCGGCGCGGGTCATCGCCGGCGAGGGCCGGGGTGGATGGCGTTGCGGTGACCGAGGTGGCCGCGGGCGGTGCGGCGGCGGGCGGGGCCGGTGCGGCGGCAACGGGCGCCGGGACCACCGGCGGAATCGGTTGCGGCGCCGGTGGCACCGGCTGGGCCGCGGCAGGTGCCGGCGTGGGAATCGGCGGCGGGTTGGCGGGTGCCAGCGCCGGAACGATCGCGGCGGGCGCCGGCGATGCGGCCGCCGGGGCGGGGGGCGGCGGATTGGCCGGGGTCACCGCTACCAGGGCCGGCAAGGGTGCCGGAGCCGGCGGTGGTTCTGCTGCTGCCGCAGCGACCGGCTCGGCCGGGGCCGGCGCGGGTTCCGCCGGGGCGACGGCGGCAGGCGGCACAGACGTGCTGGTCGCAGGCGCCGCCGCTGTTGCCGTCGCGGCCGGTGCCGGGGCTGTGGACGATGAACCGGCAAGGTTTGCGAAGCGGTCGGGCAACGGGGCGACCCGCTCGGCCGTCTGGCGGTTTTCCTCCGTCAGCATCGACCAGCCGCCATAAACAAGGCCGGCCAGCAGGATGGAAAGCAACAGGATGCGCAGCGTCGGCAGGCGGCCGCGATCCATCGGCGAGGGGAAATCGAGCTTGGCAGTCGGCTTCGGGTTGGCCGCTTCGGTCTTGTATTGCTGGATCACCGCCTCGGCATCGAGGCCGAGATGTTGCGCGTAGGTGCGCAGGAACCCGTAGACATAGACATGCCCCGGCAGGTCGCTGAAGCGGCCTTCCTCGATCGCCAGCAGATAGGCGGCATTGATGCGCAACTTGACGCCAATGGCCTCTAGGTCGAGGCGGTTGCGCATGCGCGCGGCACGCAATTCGCCGCCGATCCCGTCGTAACGGCCGGCGGCACTGCCCGCGACCTCGCGCAGGTGCAGCCGGCGCCGGTTCGCGTCCACGGTCATGAAATCATCGTTCTGCGGTTCGCGATGCGTCATCACGCCTCCGCTGCCCCCTGTGGCGCGCGTGCGGACGCGGGCCAGGCCCCACCAAAAACTGTCGCGGACGGTCGCCAGGCGGCGGTTTCAACCGCCGGATTTGCCCCAACTGCCGTGGCGCGGCACAAGTGCCCCCGCTTGCGCCCTGCCCTCACCGCCCGCACGGGTGAGCGCGGGCCGAATCCGCCTCCGGCCCAAGTGAATCAGACCAGAAAAGCGGCGTCCTGGCAATGGCTTAAATAACGAAGCCGTGATCTTGGGCGAAGTTGCGCAACTTGTCCCGCACACTGGGCTCGGACGAATCGAGCAGCCCTTTCAGATAACCGGCCAGAACCGCCCCGTTGAGACTGCGAACCATCATCTTGACCGGGCCGACCGCCGTGGCGGGCATCGACAGGTTCCGCAGCCCAAGCCCGATCAGGCACATGGCCTCGAGCGGCCGGCCCGCCATCTCGCCGCACAGGCCGACCGGCACGGCATGGGCGCGGCACTGCTCGATGATGCGGCCGATCAGCGACAGGAAGGCGGGCGACAGCATGTCGTAGCGCGCAGCCACCACCGGGTTGCTGCGGTCGACGGCATAGAAGAACTGCATCAGGTCGTTCGAACCGATGGAGACGAAGCCGACATGCGGCAGGAGCTTTTCGAGCTGCCAGACGAGCGAGGGCACTTCGAGCATGGCGCCGACGCGCAGGTCGCGCGGCACCGCCTGGCCCCTCTCGCGCATGCGTTCGAGCTCGCGGTCGAGCAGCTTGCGCGCGGCGAGGAACTCGGCGACGTCGGACACCATCGGGAACATGACACGCAGGCTGCGGCCGCCTGCCGCCTGCAGCAGCGCGCGTAGCTGGTTGCGCAAGAGCGCCGGCCGGTCGAGACCAAGGCGCAGCGCGCGCCAGCCCATCGCCGGGTTTTCCTCGCGCGCCGCCGGGCGGTCGAGATAGGGCAGCACCTTGTCGCCGCCGATGTCGAGCGTGCGGAAAACGACCGGCCGCGTGCCCGCCGCGTCGAGCACGCGGCTGTAGATGCTCGCCTGCGTCGCAACGTCGGGGAAGGTTTCCTGCACCA
Source organism: Alphaproteobacteria bacterium (assembly GCA_947473325.1). Lineage (GTDB taxonomy): Bacteria > Pseudomonadota > Alphaproteobacteria > SHVP01 > SHVP01 > CANJEJ01. The sequence continues at coordinate 9,158 of CANJEJ010000025.1, forward strand.
TAAACTGGAGTTCGGTGCGGAAGAGGCCGATGCCGTCGACGCCCGCCTCGTCCATGTGCGGCAGGTCGAACAGCAGGCCCGCGTTCATCTGCAGGCTGACCGGCGTGCCGTCGGTGGTGACGGCGGGCTTGTCGCGCAGCGCCGCGTATTCAAGGCGCAGGCGGTCGCGCGCGGCGAGGTTTTCCTGATAGGCCTGGTAGGCATCATCGCCGGGCCGCAGGTAGACCGTGCCCTGGCGGCCATCGACGATCACCGTGTCGCCGGCGGGGAAGCGCTGCAGCGCATTGTCGATCATCCCGACCATGGGGATGTTGAGGGCGCGCGCGATCACCGCGACATGCTCGGTCGCGGAACCTTCTTCGAGCAGCACCGCGCGCAGCTTGCTGCGGTTGTAGTCGAGCAGGTCGGCGGGCCCGAGCGAGCGCGCGACGACAACGGCGTTGTCGGGCATCTCTTCCGGCGTGACGCCGAGCGACTTGCCGGCAAGCAGGCGCAGCAGACGGTTCGACAGGTCCTCGAGATCGTGCAGGCGTTCGCGCAAGTAGGCGTTGGCCATGCCCGACATGCGCGTGTGCGTCTCGAGCTGCACGCGCTGCACCGCGGCGTCCGCGGTGAGCCCGCTGTCGATGCCTTCGCGGATCTTGGCGAGCCAGCCGCGGTCCTGGCTGAACATGCGATAGGTCTCGAGGATCTCGTAATGCTCGCTGCCCGGAGACAGGTCGTCGTCGTCGAACATCGCGTCGATGGCGCGGGCGAGCGCCTCGAGCGCGGCGTTCAGCCGCTCAGTCTCCGCCGCCGGATCCTCGGCGATCAGGGTGTGCACCTCGACCGGCGGCTCGTGCAGCACGACAATGCCGTCGGCGAGTCCATCGGAAAGCGGCAGGCCTTCGATGCGCTGCGGCAGCGTGACGTTGCCGTTGGCCTTGGTCAGGTCCGACAGGCGTACAAGATCGGCCGAGATGACGAGTTCCGCCAGCACCATGGCGACGGTCTGCAGCGCCTCGGCCTCTTCCTCGTGATACTCGCGGAGCGTGCGGTTCTGCACCGCGAGAACGCCGATCACCGTGCCGCTGCGCACCACCGGCACCGACAGCATCGAGTGGAACATGTCCTCGCCCGTTTCCGGACGGTAGGCGAAGTTGGGGTGCTTCTGGGCGTCGCGCAGCGCGAGCGGCCGGGCATGCGCGGCGACATCGCCGACAATGCCTTCGCCGACGCGCAGCCGCGTGGTGTGCACCGCTTCAGGCTTCAGGCCATGGGTGGCGCTGAGTTCCAGCACCTCGCCCGGCCGCATGAGGTAGATCGAGCAGACTTCCGCCACCATGTTGGCGGCGATGATGCGGGTGAGGGTGTCGAGCCGCTGCTGGGGTGAACCGTCGCCCGCCATGACCTCGCGCAACTGCCGCAGCAGAACCCGCGGCCCGGTTGCGCCGGTTGGCGTCATCCGACGGGCGCCGGATCCGCGGGCGCCGCGTTCTGGATGCGCCGCGCCAGCACGTCGACTGCCTGGCCGACCAGTTCCTCGAAGATCTCCGCCACCGGCTGCTCGCGCGAGACAAGGCCGATGCTCTGCCCCGCCATCACCGAACCGTTCTCGATGTCGCCGTCGATCGCGGCGCGGCGCAGCGCGCCAGCCCAGAAATGCTCGATCTCGAGCTGGGCCGCCTGTTGCGTGAGTTCGCCGCGGTTGAACTGGTCGATCACCTGGCGCTGCTTTTCCATGAAACGCTGCGTGCCCTTGTTGGCAAGCGCGCGCACCGGAATCACGGGGAAGCGATCGTCGAGCTGCACCGAGGGCACGGCATCACGGGCAGCGCCGCGGATGAAGGCCTTCTTGAAATTCGGGTGCGCGATGCATTCGGTGGCGCAGACGAAGCGCGAGCCCATCTGCACGCCGGACGCGCCGGCTTCGAGGAACATCGCGATCGCATCGCCGCGGCCGATGCCGCCCGCCACGATGACCGGCACCTCGGTGATGGCGGGCAGGATCTCCTGCGCCAGCACGGCGGTGCTGACCGGGCCGATATGGCCGCCCGCTTCCATGCCTTCGATCACCAGCGCGTCGGCGCCGTTGCGCACCAGCCGCCTGGCGATGGCCAGCGCCGGCGCGAAGGCGATCACCTTGGCGCCGCCCTGCTTCAGCCGGGTGATGGCGCCGCCGGGCGGCAGGCCGCCGGCGAGCGCGACATGGCTGACCCTGTGCTTGAGGCAGACGTCGATCAGCGCCTCGAGATCAGGATGCATGGTGATGAGGTTGACGCCGAAGGGCTGCTTCGTGCGCTTCGCCGTCTCGGTGATTTCCGTGTCGAGCAGCGCCGGCGTCATCGCGCCGCAGGCGATCATGCCGAAGCCGCCGGCATTCGAGATGGCGGAGACGAGATGGCGTTCCGACAGCCAGCTCATGGCGCCGCCGAGAATGGCGTAACGGCAGCCGAAGAAGTCGGTGCCACGCTGCCACAGGCGGTCGAGCCGGGCCCGGGCCTCTGCCCGTGCCGGGCTCGGGGATTCAGGCAGCATCGAGGCCATAGGCGGTGTGCAGCGAGCGCAGCGCGAGCTCGGTGTATTCCTCGGCGATCAACACGCTGACCTTGATCTCCGACGTGGAGATGACCTGGATGTTGATGCCCTTGTCGGCCAGCGCCTGGAACATGCGCTGGGCGACGCCCGCGTGGCTGCGCATGCCGACGCCGATGATCGACACCTTTGTCACCGCCGGATCGGACAGCACCTTTTCGTAGTCGAGCTTGCCCTTCAGGTCCGACAGCACCTTGAGGGCGCGGTCGATCTGGGCGCGGGTGACGGTAAAGGTGATGTCGGTGGCCTCGCCGTCGGCCGACACGTTCTGCACGATCATGTCGACATTGATCTGCGCATCGGCCAGCGCACCGAACACGGTCGCGGCGACGCCGGGACGATCCTTCACCGCGCGCAGCGTGATCTTCGCCTCGTCGCGCGAATAGGCGATGCCGCTGACGATCTCCTTTTCCACAATCTCATCCTCGTCCACGACGAGCGTGCCGGGCGCGTCGCTAAAGCTGGAAAGCACCTGCACGCGAACGCCATGGTTCATGGCCAGTTCGACCGAGCGGGTCTGCAGCACCTTGGCGCCGAGCGACGCCATTTCCAGCATTTCTTCGTAAGTGATCTTATCAAGCTTGCGGGCCTTCGCAACGATGCGCGGGTCCGTCGTGTAGACGCCGTCGACATCGGTGTAGATGTCGCAGCGTTCGGCCTTCATCGCCGCCGCCAGCGCCACGGCGCTGGTGTCGGAGCCGCCGCGGCCGAGCGTGGTCACGCGCCCGTCGGGGCCGATGCCCTGAAAGCCGGCGACCACCGCCACCTGGCCTTGCTTCATGCCCTTTTCGATCTCGGAGGTGTCGACGCTCTCGATCCGGGCGCTGCCATGGGCCCCGTCGGTGCGGATCGGCACCTGCCAGCCCATCCACGAGCGGGCGGGCACGCCGATCTCCTGCAGCGCGATGGCGAGCAGGCCGATCGTCACCTGTTCGCCGGTGGCGACCACGGTGTCATATTCGCGGGTGTCGTGCAGCCGGGCGACCTCGGTCGTCCACTTGACGAGCTGGTTGGTTGCCCCCGACATGGCGGAGACCACCACGGCGACCTCGTTGCCCTGCTCGACCACGGCCTTGACGCGGCGAGCCACATTCTTGATGCGGTCGACATCGCCGACCGACGTGCCGCCAAATTTGAGTACCAGTCGGGCCATGGTCCATCCGGGGCGCAAGACCGGCCCGCGGGCACGGCGCCCGGCCGGGGGTTGCGCGGCTCACGCGATCCTTGCGTTGAAAAGGCGCGTATACATATACGCTAGGATTTGGGCGCGCAACCGACCGGACGCCCGTCAGAACGTGCGAAAGGAAGCCCGGTGGACCAAGCCGCGACACAGGCGGGAAGCATCGATGCCGGCGAGGTGGAGCGCTTCGCCCGGCTGGCCGAGAGCTGGTGGGACCCGGTGGGGCCTTTCCGGCCGCTGCACAAGCTCAACCCGCTGCGGCTCACCTATATCCGCGACCAGGCCTGCGCCCATTTCGGCCGCGACCCGAAGTCGCTGACGCCCTTCACGGGGCTGCGCATCCTTGATATCGGCTGCGGCGGTGGCCTGCTGAGCGAACCGATGGCCCGGCTGGGGGCCCGGGTGGTCGGCGCCGACGCGGCCGAGAAGAACATCGCCATTGCCCGCCACCATGCCGCCCAGAGCGGCCTGGCGGTCGACTATATCCATGCCGCGGCCGAGGACCTGGCCGCTTGGGGCGAACGTTTCGACCTGATCCTGAACATGGAGGTGATCGAGCATGTCGCCGACACCGACAGTTTCCTGCAAGCCTGCGCCACCCTGCTGCGGCCCGGCGGCGCCATGGTCGTCGCGACGCTGAACCGCACCCTGCGCGCCTATGCCATGGCGATCCTGGGGGCGGAATATGTGCTGGGCTGGTTGCCCAAGGGCACGCATGACTGGAACAAGTTTCTGCGCCCGAGCGAGCTGGCGCGCGGGCTGCGGAGCCAGGGCTTCGCGGTGCAGGACCTGCGCGGCGCGAGCTACAACCCGGTCGACGGCTCGTGGCGCCTGTCGCGCGACCTCGCCGTGAACTACATCGCCTTCGCGACGAAACCGGCCCACTAGGAAATCAGAACCCCTCTCCCCTTGCGGGAGAGGGTGCGGGCGCAGCGCGCGGCTGAGGGTGCGCCGGCTACGAGTGCTTGCGTGCCGGCCAAGGCAGGACGCCGAAGTCGACGCCCTCTTCGCGCAGGCCCTGGGCTTCCTCGGCGGTCGTCTCGCCGTAGATGTTGCGCTGGTCGCTTTCGCCGTAGTGGATCTTGCGCGCCTCTTCGGCGAAGCGTTCGCCGACATAGTCGCAGTTCTTTTCCACCTCGTTGCGGATGCGCTGCAGCGCCTGCCAGATGTCGGACGCCTGTTCGAATTCGCCCTTGGTCGCCACCGCCATGCCATCGCGGCGGAGGTTTTCCTCGCCCGCCGGGCGCTTGCCGCCCTTGCGCGTGGAAATGTTGGGTGCCATCGGCGCCTTGGCGGTGCGGCTGTCGCCGCACACCGGGCACGCCACCTGGCCGGCCTTGGTCAGGCGTTCATGCGTGTCGCTGTTCGCGAACCATGCTTCGAAGACATGGCCGCGACCGCATTTCAGGTCATATGCGATCATGGTTGACGTATCCCCGGAACCGGCCCCCACCGGCGATGTGACGTGCTGCAATACAGGACCCGCCCGCATGACGCAACCGACCGCCATCACAGATCACGCCAGCGCCGCGACGGCATCACCATGGGTTGTGCGCTTCGCGCCGCTGATCGCACCGGGCGGCGCGGTGCTGGATGTCGCCGCCGGCGGCGGACGGCACGCCGATTTCATGTTCAGGCTCGGCCATCCGGTTGCCGCGGTGGATCGCGATACCGCAGCGCTGGCGCAGATGCCCGGCGTCACCGTTGTTCAGGCGGATCTGGAAGACGGCGGCGCATGGCCTTTGGGCGCCCGCAAATTCGCCGGCATCATCGTGACGAATTATCTGCACCGGCCGCTGTTTCCGCTTCTATTGGGCAGCCTGCTGCCGGGCGGCGTGCTGATCTACGAAACCTTCGCCTTGGGCAACGAAGCGTTCGGCCGGCCGCGCAATCCGGATTTCCTGCTGCGGCCGGGCGAACTGCTCACGGCCTTCGCCGCGCTGACGGTGGTGGCCTATGAGCACGGCCGCGTCGATACGCCTCGACCGGCCGTCATGCAGCGACTCTGCGCCCGGGCCGCGCCTGCGACACGAACCGCAGCAGGCGGCGTGTAGCCGCGGTTCGTGCGTGGACAAGCTCATGCAGCCAACGGGTACCCGCGCCCTCAGTCCGATCCCGCGGCAGGCCGACGCGACGGGCCGCGCAACATCAGCACGTTACCCGCGATCAGCAGCAGAACGCCGAGTACCGCACTGAGATGCCAGACATAGCCTTCGAACAGGGTGGACAGGATCAGCGCCAGCGCCGGCGCCGCGACCCAGGTATAGGCCGCGCGGCCGGCACCGATGCGATGGATCAGCGACAGGTAGGTATAAAAGGCGACCACCGTTCCCAGCAGGACAAGATAGGCCATCGCCCCGACATAGGTGACGGACATCTCGACCACCAGCGGCTTGTCTGTCGCTATCGCGTAGAGCGCCATCGCGAGCGCGCCGTAGCTCATGCCCCAGGCATTGGCCTGGATGATCGGCACGCCGCGCCGCTGGATCCTGGCTGACACCAGGTTGCCACCCGACGCGACCGCGGCGGCAAACACGGCGAGCCCGATGCCGGTCCAGGCGCTGGCGGAGCCCGCGAACCCGCCAAGGTCGCCGGAATAGACAAGCGCGATGCCCGCCAGTCCCAATGCCGTGCCGAACAGCGTCCGCCGCTCCAGCCGCGCACCCATCGCCGGCACCGCCAGCAGCGTGTTGAAAATCACGATGATCGAGAAGCCGACGGCGGTCAGGCCGCTGGGTATACGCGTTGTCGATTCGTAGACCGCAAGGAAGTGTACGGAGAACAACAGCAGGCCAAGTGCTGCGAACACAACATGGTCGCGCACGCCGACGCGAAGGCTTCGTCCTGTCGCGAGTGCGATAATGAAGAACACCGGGGCTGCCAACGCGAAACGGTAGGCGACGGACCATTCCAGCGGCACCACGCCCGCCTGCAGCTTGGCCGCGAAAAAGGCGGTGCCCCAGGCGACGACCGTTACCGCATAGATCAGGAACGTGACCAGATTGTACACGGTTGCGACAATGGCCCGGATGCTGGAGCGCCACGGCCCGCGGTGGCCTCATTGCTGGGCGCGCGGGGTGTGCCGGCCGACGGTTGTCCCAACGCGAACTCGGTGGCCGACGGTTCAGTGATTTCGTTGAAACGCCCGCTGTGCCTGATTACCGTGGACGGTACCATTGCCGCCAGACAGAGGCGAGAGAATCCCTGCCATGAAGCTGACCCAGACCCAGATCGACGAATTTGCCCGAACCGGCGTCGTGTTCCTGCCCGCAGTGTTCACGCCGGTCGAGGTCGCCAGGCTGCGCGCCGCCGCCGACCGCACTGCTGCCGGCAGCGGTCCCAACGTAACCCCGGAGCCCGGCGGATCCGCCGCCCGGATGGTACATGGGGCGCACGAGTACGACTCGGTGCTTGGCGCAGTCTGCCGCCACCCGAGGCTCATCGAGCCGGCCGAGCAATTGCTGGGCAGCGGCGTCTACATCCATCAGTCGCGCCTCAACGTGAACAAGGGCCTTGGCACCGGCGGCTTTTATTGGCACCAGGATTATTCCACCTGGCGCGATGTCGATGGTCTGAAGGAGCCGCGTGCACTGATGATCGCGGTCTTCATCGATGACATGGACCACACCAACGGCCCGCTCCTCTACATACCGGGGTCGCACACGCAGGGGGTCATCGACGATTTCGATCCCGACAAGGACGCCACTGGCAACGTCCTGATGCGGCTGAGCAGCGCGAAGCTCAAGTCACTGTCCGATGCCCACGGGATCCAGGTCGGCACCGGCGGGGCGGGCAGTGTCCTGATCATGCATTGCAACATCGTGCATGGCTCGTCGCAGAACATTTCCCCCAACAGCCGGACTCTCTTCTACGTCAATGTGACATCCGTCGAGAACCCGCAGACCACCTTCGCCCGCGCTCCCTATCACGCCGGCCGCGATTTCACCGCCATTGTGCCCGCCGCCGACAACATTCTCGCTGCCTGACGCGAACGCTTGCCGTAGCCGGTTCGATGCGCGGGCCGCGGTTGCGTCAGCGGCCCGCGGATGCAGGGCGGAACACAGTCGGCGGCGTGTAGCCGCGGTCGTGCTTCAGCGACGGCACGCTCGCCCGCGCCGTCGCCACCGCGCCGAGATCGAGGTCGGCGAAGACAACGCCCACATCCGCGCCGCCGTCGGCCAGCACCTCGCCCCAGGGCGCGACGACCAGGGAATGGCCATAGGTCTTGCGCCCGGCGGGATGCTCGCCCGTCATGGCCGGGGCGAGCACGAAGCAGCCCGTCTCGATCGCGCGGGCGCGCAGCAGCACATGCCAGTGCGCCTCGCCCGTCACGCGGGTGAAGGCAGACGGCACCGTGAGCATCACCGCGCCATGCTTTGCCATCGCGCGATAGAGGTAGGGAAAGCGGAGGTCGTAGCAGATGGAAAGGCCGATGCGGCCCCAGGGCATATCGGCCATGATCGCTTCCGCGCCTGCGTCATAGTTCGCCGATTCGCGATAGCTTTCGCCCGACGGCAGGTCGACATCGAACATGTGGATCTTGTCATAGCGCGCCACCGTGTGGCCCTGGGGATCGAGCAGGAAGGAGCGGTTGGCGACCTTGCCGTTCGGCAGCGCACAGGCGAGCGAGCCGACGAGGAACCATGTCTTCGTCTCCCGCGACACCGCGCGGAAGGCGGCCAGCGCCTCGTGCGTTTCCTCGGGTTGCGCCTTGGCGCGCACTTCCTTGCCGCCCGCGGCCATCATCGCCACGTTTTCCGGTGTGAGGATGAATTGCGCGCCGCCCTTTGCAGCCGCCCGCGCCAGTTCGGACGCGGTGGCGATGTTCGCCGCCATGTCGTTGCCGGCATTCACCTGCAGGCAGGCGAGCCGCAAGGTTTCAGGCACGATCAGGCCTTCAGCAGCGCGTCGAGCTTGCCCTCGCGGTCCAGCGCGCGGATATCGTCGCTACCGCCCACGCCCTTGCCGTTGATGAAGATCTGCGGCGTCGTGTTGCGGCCGTCGGCGCGCTTGACCATCGTCTCGCGCTCGCTCGGGCTGAAGGTGACGTCGATCTCTTCGTATTTCACGCCCTTCTTGTCGAGCAGGTCCTTCGCCGCGTCGCAATAGCCGCACATCATCCGGGTGTAGATCTCAACCTTGGCCATGGGGCCTCCGCGTGAACTGAGTTTCGTTCAGTATATAGGGCTATCGCGGCCTGATGACATGGGCCACGGTCAAAACATCGACCGCAGCCGCACCCGCCCGCAACAACACCCGGGCACAGGCCGTGACCGTGGCGCCCGTCGTCAGCACGTCATCGATCAGAAGAACGCGTCGCCCTGCCACCCGTGCGGCCTGGCCCGTCCGCAACCGGAAGGCGCCGGTCACATTGTCCTCGCGCTGGGCGCGGGTCAGCGCCCCCTGCGACGGCGTGTTGCGCTTGCGGCGCAGCAGATGGGCAGCGACCGGCTTGCCCGCCAGGCGCCCGAGTTCATGGGCGAGCAGCGCCGACTGGTTGAAGCGACGCTGCAGCAGGCGCCAGCGGTGCAGCGGCACCGGCACGATCACGTCGGCCTGTTCCAGCAGTTCCGCCCCCGCACGCGCCATCCAGCGTGCCAGCGCCGGGGCGCGGTCGGTGCGGTCGGAATGCTTGAAGCCGAGCAGCAGGGCGCGGGCGCCGTCGTCATAGCGCATCACCGCCCGCGCCCGCTCATACAGGGGCCGCGCCGCGATGCAGGCGCCGCACAGGGCGCCGGGTCCGCCGTCGAAGGCAAAGGGCGTGCCGCAGGCAGCGCAGACGGGCGGCGCAATGAAGCTGACTGCGGCCCAGCAGGACGCGCAGAGCTGGCCATGTTCGCCAACGCTGCCGCCGCAGGACAGGCAGCGCGGCGGCAGCACGATGTCGAGCGCGCGGATGGCCGCGACACGTCCAGCATTGCCCAGAGCCCTCACCCTGCGGAGCATGCCGGAGGCATGCGTCTCGCCCCGGCGCGGAGCGCCAAAGATTTGGGGCGAGGGCGACCGCACCGCGTCCCCACCCTTCGAGACGGCGCTGCGCGCCTCCTCAGGGTGAGGCAACAAAGATGGTGCGGTTCCCTCGCTCACGCGATCTCCAGCACCATGTTGCCGAAGAAGTCGCGGCTTTCCAGCATGGTGTGCGCGGCGGGCGCGTCCTTGAGCGGGAACACCTTGGAGATGACCGGGCGCAGCTTGCCTTCGGCAAGCAGGCGCAACACCGTCTTGTTGGTTTCCTTCGGGCCGAAATGGGTGCCGGTGATCCAGATCTGCTTGCGCAGGATGCGGAAGATGTCGACCTCCACCTTGGCGCGGCCGATCGAGCCCGCCGTCGCCAGCACGCCGTTGTGGCACAGCGCCTCGATACTCTGCTGCAGCACCGTGCCACCGACGGTTTCGACCACGGCCTCGACGCCGCGGCCATCGGTCAGGCGCTTCACCTCGGCGAGCAGGTCCTGCTTCTCGTAGTTGATGGTCTCATCCGCGCCGAGCTGGCGGGCGCGGTCGAGCTTCATATCCGATCCCGCGCTGGCAATGACGCGGCAGCCGGCCAGGCGCGCGATCTGCACCGCGGCGCTGCCCACCGCGCCGCCGGCGGCATTGACCAGCACCGTCTGGCCCTGGCGCAGCTTGCAGCGGTTCATCGCCAGTTCCCAGGCCGTCGCCATCGCCACCTGGCTGCCGGCAGCATCGATCGACGACAGCCCGTCGGGAATGCGGATGACGTTGTGCTGCGTCACCTTCACATATTCGGCATAGGTGCCCCACATGGTGAGGCCGAGCTTGTCGAAATCGGCGCAGATATTGTCGAAGCCGAGACCGCAATAGCACACCGGATGCTCGCACACGCCGGACGAAATGGTGAGCATGGGCATGACGCGGTCGCCGGCCCTGAAGGCCTTCACGCCAGGACCGACCTCGACGATGGTCCCTGCACCCTCGACACCGGGAATATGCGGCAGTTGCACCTTGGCATAGGGGATCTCGCCCTTGCGCGTCGTGGTGTCGAAGCGATTGACGCCGGCGGCCTCAAGCTTGATGAGGACCTCGCCAATGCCGAGCTTCGGCACGTCGATGTCGCCATATTCCATCACCTCGGGCCCGCCGAAGCGGCGCATCACGGCAGCTTTCATGTTTGTTCCTCCCTGGCGGCGATCCTAGCGGGGTACATCAGCGCAACACACCCCCAACCCCAGCCTTCCCCCCAAGGGGGAGGGGGATTCTTCGGCGACAACATGGTCGTCCCTGCCGGATGAGGGGGAATAGCCGCTAAGGCCTATTCCCCACCCACCGGTCCATGAAGGCGATCGAGCGCGCCCAGGCGAGGTCGCCGGCCGCCGCGTTGTAGTTCGCCTGTTCCACATTCTCGAAGGCATGGCCCGCGCCCGTGTAGACGTGCATCTCCACGTCCGGATGGCGGCTGCGGATATTCTCCACCTCCGCCATCGGCACGACGTGATCGCGGTCGCCGTAGTGCAGGATCGTGGGGCAGCGCGGAGACAGATCGATGAACGCCGGAATATGGCTGCCGTAGAAGTTCACCTGCGCGGGAAATTCCATCGCGGCGGCCGCGCGCCAGGCCCAGGTGCCGCCGGTGCAGAAGCCGGAGATCGCCGCCCGGCCGCCGGCGGCGCCCACACATGCGGCGATGTCGGCGAAGATCTGCGCTTCGGTCAAGGCGGCGTAGTCCTTCGTGCCGTCCGCGGGCTTGTCGTAGGCATGAATACGATCGCGCGCGATCCGGTCGAACAGCGCCGGCGCGACCGCCGTGTAGCCGGCCGCCGCCCACCGCGCGCAGACATCGCCCATATGCTTGGTCGCGCCATAGACCGCATGCAGCACGACGATCCCGCCCTTGGCGCGCACCGATGGCTCGGCACGCCACGCCGAGAGACGATGACCGCCGGCGCCGGCGACCTCAATGAGGGCGGCGACGGTCACACTGACCCGAACATCGATGTGAAGCCGGTGCGCTCGGGGTCCATCATGTGCAGCGTCTGCTTGCCGGGGTTGTCGTTCTTCACGCACTCGGCCACCAGCTTGCCGACATCGGCCAGCCGATGCCTGCCCGGGGCACGTCGATGTCGCCCCTCGGGCCCGCCGAAGCGGCGCATCACGGCAGCTTTCATGTTTGTTCCTCCCTGGCGGCGATCCTAGCGGGCAGAGAGGCGCAAGACACCCCCCACCCCAACCCTCCCCCACCAAGGGGGAGGGTGTTGGGCTGTACGTCTGCCCCATCGTCCCTTCCCCCTCGCGGGGAAGGACAGGTTGGGGGTGACGTTGTGCCAAAGCCCATGCCATAAGCCCGCCATGGCCGGTTCCGACATCCTCGTCTTCGACCGCGGCGCCGTGCGTGCGCATCGAAGGCGTGCCGCTGCGCAATTCGCCGGGCATGACTTCCTGTTCCGCGAAGTGGCCCTGCGGCTCGTCGACCGCCTCGCCGACATCAGCCGCGCCTTTCCCGTCGCGCTTGATCTCGGCGCGCGCGGCAGCGTCCTGGCGGAAACGCTGCACGGCGAAGGCGTGCGCGCCGCGCGCGGCATCGCCACGCTGGTCGAGGCGGCACCGGTGCGGGCCTTTGCCCACGCACCGCTTGGCCTGGTCGCCGACGAGGAGATGCTGCCCATCGCGCCGGCGTCCTGCGACCTTGTGCTCAGCAACCTGTCGCTGCACTGGGTCAACGACCTGCCCGGCGCGCTGCTGCAGATTCGCCAGAGCCTGAAGCCCGATGGCTTGTTCCTTGGCGCCATGCTCGGCGGCGAGACGCTGCCGGAGCTGCGCAGCGCTCTCGCCGAAGCCGAAGAGGCGGTGGAGGGCGGCGTCAGCCCGCGTGTGTCGCCCTTCGCCGATGTGCGCGACCTTGGCGGCTTGCTGCAGCGCGCCGGCTTCGCGCTGCCGGTGACCGATGCCGACACCATCCGGGTCACCTATGCCGATGCCTTCGGTCTGTTCCGCGACCTGCGCGGCATGGGCGAGACCAACGCGGTGATCGAGCGCCGCCGCACCGCCTTGCGCCGCGCCACGCTGCTGCGCGCGGCGGAGATCTACCAGGCCCGCTTCGCCGGGCCCGACGGCCGCATCCCGGCCACCTTCCAGGTCGTCACCCTGACCGGCTGGGCGCCGCACGAGTCCCAGCAGAAGCCCCTGCGCCCCGGCAGCGCCAAGGCGCGGCTCGCCGATGCGCTGGGGACCACGGAAATCACCACAGGCGACAAGACCGGCCCGGTTCGCCCCAAGCGGGTGTAGCAGGCAGCCAATTCCCGCTTCGCGCGTATTTGGGCCGGCGCTTTTCGGACGGAACCGGGCCGGATGGGCGGCGTTCCGGGGCAAAGTTGGCGTTTTGTGGCGGAGAATTGGCGTTTGTCGGGGTGATTCTTCCCCCTTTTAAACCCGAACGGTCGTGCTAATATCGTTCGTATGAGAACCGCCGTGCTGCCCCTTTCCACCCCCGCCGCCCGCAAGGGTGCGCGGACGCGCGAGGTGATTCTGGCCACCGCCGTCAACCTGGCGAGCCGGGTCGGGCTCGAGGGCCTGTCGATCGGCACGCTGGCCGACGAACTCCGCCTGTCGAAAAGCGGGCTGTTTGCGCATTTCAGATCCAAGGAGCACCTGCAATACGAGGTGCTGTCGACGGCGCGCACACTGTTCATTGCGCTGGTGGTGGCGCCGGCGCTCAAGGCGCCGCGCGGCGAGCCGCGCGTGCGCGCGCTGTTCGACCGCTGGCTCGACTGGTCGCAGGCCGACTTCATGCCGGGCGGTTGCCTGTTCGTGACCGCCTCGATCGAATTCGACGACCGGCCCGGCGCGCTGCGCGACTTCCTGGTGGACGGCCAGCGCGAGTGGCTGGCGACGCTGGCGCGCGCGGCGCGGGTGGCGACGGAGGAAGGCCATTTCCGCGACGATCTCGATCCCGATCAGTTCGCTCACGAGATGTATGGCGCCGGCCTCGCCTATTACCACGCGACCCGCCTGCTGCGGGACCCCAAGGCACCGCTGCGCGCCCGCCAGTCGCTCGAAAACCTGGTTGCCCTGGCGCGCGCCTGACCGCGCCGCCGACCGAACCGAAGACACTCCCGCAAGATCGCCCCCAAGAGACCGAGACCCGCCATGGCCCCTACCGCCGCCACCCCCAATAAAAGCACGATCGTTCGTGATAACTGGAAAATGGCGCTCGGCCGTGTCCTGCTGCGCCAGCTAAGCGCCATCGCCCCCGGTTTTGCCGCCGACAAATTGATGCGCCGCTACCTGACGCCGCCGCGCAGCCACCCGCGCGCGGAGGCGGGGGCGGTGCTGGATCGCGGCACGCCGCTGCGGCTGATTTTCGGCCACCACCGGCTGGCGGCCTGGAGCTTTGGCGAAGGGCCGACGGTGGCGCTGCTGCATGGCTGGGGCGGCAACGCCGGCCAGTTGACTCCCTTTGTCGATCCGCTAGTCGCGGCGGGCTTCCGCGTCGTCGCGGCAGACGCGCCCGCGCATGGGGCCTCGCCGGGTGACCTGTCGTCGCTGCCCGACCTCGCCCGACTGGTCGCGCGCCTCGCGCTCGATGAAGGGCCGCTGCATGCGGTGGTCGCTCATTCGCTGGGCGCGGCCGCGGTGACGCTGGCGATGGCCGATGGTGTCGATATCGAACGCGCCGTGTTCATCGCGCCACCCGTCGATGGCGAACGCTGGTTCCACCATTTCGCTGCGCGGTCAGGTGCGCCCGCCGGCGTGACGGCGGAGACGAAGCGGCGCATCGCGCAATATGCCGGCTTTGAATGGCGTCGCATGAATCTCACCGTCACCATCCGGCAGAGCCCGCGCCTCAACCGGCCACTGCTGGTGCTGCACGACCAGGACGATCGCCAGGTGCCGTGGCACGCCGGCGCGGTGGTCGCACAGGACTGGCCGCAGGCCCGGCTGATCACGACGCGCGCGCTCGGTCACAATCGCATCCTGCGCGATCCTTCCGTGGTAGATGCGACAGTTGCATTTGTGCGCGCCCCCGCTATCGGCAGAGCGCAGGTGGCCGCTTAGCGGTTCCTCATACCGCGCGAGCGCGGAACCGCATCGCGAACCCGGTCGTTCTTGTCTTCAGATACCGCGCCCTGCGCGGAAAGGGAGACATGCCATGATGACGACGAAGCCAACGGCTTCGGCCAGCCCGAAGAAGTCCCGCGACGCGCTCGTGGGATCGGACAAGCTTTACGGGATGCAGGTATTCGACCTGCACGGCCAGCCCGCCGGCACCATCGAGCGCGTGCTGTTCGATCGTTCGTCAGGCCACGCGATCTACGCCATGGTCGCTTTTGGCGGCACCTTGGGAGTAGGCGAGAAGCACCACCCGATTCCGTGGAGCAAGCTGACCTACGACCCGCAGCGTGAGGTCTATGTGGCCGACCTGGACACCCTGTCGCTGGCCGACGCACCGGCGGTGGGCGCCAAAGAGGAGGTCGAGTGGAATCCGGAATTCGGTGAACGCATCGACCTCTACTATCGCGTGCCCAGCATGTGGGTCCACCGGACGTAAGGCATCGCGCGTTTCAGAGAAAATCGCGCAGCATCGCCACCAGCGGAATATCCGCGGCCGGCATCGGATAGTCGGCCAGGCGAAGGGGTTCCACCCATTTCAGCGCCTGGCCTTCACGGCCCTGCACCTGCCCCTTCCACACGCGGCAGACGAACAGTGGCATCAGCAGATGGAAGTTCTCATAGGCGTGTGAGGCGAATGTGAACGGCGCGAGACAACTTGCCTCGGTGTCGATGCCCAGTTCCTCGCGCAATTCGCGGATAAGGCAGGCCTCGGGCGTTTCGCCCGCTTCCACCTTGCCGCCAGGAAACTCCCACAGGCCCGCCATCGCCTTGCCCGGCGGACGTTGTGCAATCAGCACACGATCATCCTTGTCCACAAGGGCAACGGCCGCGACATGCACGATCCGCTTCGCCCGCGCCGCAGCCCAGGCATCCCGTGTCAGCACATGCATCATCGCCGCCTCGCTGCGCTTGCGCGCCGGCAGCCAGTGAAGTCCGTCGGATCCGACCGGCGTCATTCCCGCCTTCGTCAAGACCTTGCGTGACGTGGCATTGGCGATAGCCGCCGCCGCCGCAATCGAGCGATACCCGCGCGAGGTGAAACCATAATCGATGGCGAGCGCGGCGGCCTCGGTCATCAGACCCTTGCCCCAGTGCGCCTTGGCGAGCCAGTAGCCCAGGATGCCCGCATCTGCCAGATGTGGATCCCGCCGCAGACCCAGCACACCCAGAAAATCGTCGCTCGCGCGATCCACGATGGCAAAGACTTCGCCCACCGGGAGCGGCCCCTTACCGGTCGCCGAGGCGATGAAAATCTCAGCGTCGGCCACCGTGTAGGGAAAGGGCACAACGGCGAGGTAGCGAACGACGTCCGTGTCGTTGATCAGCCGCACGATGTCATCGGCATCAGACTCGCGCACCAGCCGCAGGCGTAGCCGCGCGCTCTCAAGAACGGGCGTGTTGGAAACGGACGTCATTGGTCGAAGGGCTGGTCCTGCACGAAGTGGTGCACCGGGCCGCGATGACGCGCCGGTGCATCTTCGCTCAATCCGAGGTAGCGGAAGCCGAGCTTTTCCAGCAGCCGCACTGATGCCGGGTTGCCGTCGAAGACGAAGGCGTCGATGCGCGCCATGCCGAGCACGCCGAAGCCGAAATCGGTGGTGCCGCACGCGGCTTCCGACCCAAATCCCTCGCCCCAATAGTCCTTGCCGAGCCAGTAGCCGAGCTCGAAACCGCCGGCGAAGGGGGTGATGGCGGCGCCACCGATGATGGCGCCGTCAGCGCGGCGTTCGAGCGCGAAACGGCAACCGTTCACCGGGCTTGCGGGATGGGCAAGGCAATCGGTGATCCAGGCGCGGGCGTGGCTCATGCGATAGGGATGCGGCACAAGCGCGAGCTGGCGCGTCACCTCGGGCGCGGCAAGATGTTCCACCAGCGCGCGCTCGTCGCCACGGCGGAATGGGCGCAGCAGCAGGCGCGCAGTTTCCAGCACGGGTCCGTGGGTTTCGGCGAAGGCCATCATGAAGCACGGGCCGGCAGATGTTCTAGGCCGAGCACGAACCACACGACATTGCGCTTGCCGCCGCGATGCTCGAGATAGTCGACGCGCTCGCCGACACGGGCAAAGCCTGCCTTCTCCAGTAGGCGGAGCCCGGCGCCGTGTTCGGCGAAGACCGGCGCGGTGAGGCGCTTGAGGCCGAGGTCGATCAGCGCATGCGGGCCGAGCGCCGCCAGCGCCTCGGTGCCGATCCCCTGGTTCCAGTGCGCGCGGCCGAGCCAGAGGCCGAGTTCCCAGTCCTCGTCGTGCTGGAAGATCTCGATGCAGCCGAGCAGCTGGCCGCTGTCCCTGTCCTCGACAACGAAGCGGTGGCCGTCGCGCCCGTTGATCCAGGCGCGCGCGTCATCGGAGGAGAAAGGATGCGGCAGGGCGAAGGTTTCCTTCGCCACCGCAGGCGAATTGGCCAGACGCGCGATCACCTTCGCATCTTCCGGCACCGGCGAACGCAGGATCAGGCGGGCGGTCTGAAGTGCGACCGCCGCACCAAGCTCTGTCACGACCGGTAGTCCGCGTTGATGGCGACATAGCCATGCGTGAAGTCGCAGGTCC
>CANJEJ010000026.1 GCA_947473325.1 Alphaproteobacteria bacterium
CCACAGGGTGAAGCTGCCCGCGGGGCACATGGTGATGTATCCGTCGACCAGCCTGCACCGGGTGCAACCGGTCACGCGCGGCGTGCGCGTCAGCTCCTTCTTCTGGATCCAGAGCATGGTGCGCGACGACGGCCAGCGCACGCTTCTGTTCGATCTCGACGTCGCCATCCAGCAGGTGACGGCGGCGACACCCGAAAACCCGGCGGTGGTGCAGCTCACCGGCGTCTATCACAACCTACTGCGGCGCTGGGCGGATTCGTAAACCCGCGCGCCCGCCACACAGGACCCTCCATGATTCGCAATTTGTGGTTTCAGCTGCACTGGCTGCTCGGCATCAGTGCTGGCATCGTCATCGTCGTTGTCGGCTTCACCGGCGGCATGCTGTCCTTCGAGGACGAGATCCTGCGCTGGCTCAACCCCGGCATCCTGTCGGTGGAGGAACGCGAAGGCGGCCCGCTATCCCCGCCCCAGCTCTATGCAACGTTGCAGCAGCAGAACCCGGCGCGCACCATCACAGCGCTGGCGGCTCAGGCAGATCCCGGCCGGCCCGCCCGCGTCACCTTCGCGCCGCTGCCAGGGCAAGCGACCGAAGGCGGCCCGCCGGGCCCGGGCCGTGGCGAAAATCGCTATGTCGATCCCTATACCGGCGCACTGCTGGGCCAGCCGCAGCACCAGGAATTCTTCCGCACCACCCGGCAGGTTCACCGTTGGCTGGCAGTGGGCGATGTCGGCCGGCAGATCGTCGGTGCCTCCACCATCGCGCTGATCATCATGGCCTGCACCGGCCTCTACCTGCGCTGGCCGCGCCGCTTTTTCCACTGGCGTTCGTGGTTCCGGCTCGATTTCAGCCGCCGCGGCCGCAACCTGCTGTGGGAACTCCATTCGGTCGTCGGCGGCTGGGTGTTGATCCCCTATCTGGTCATGAGCCTGACCGGGTTGTGGTGGTCCTATCCCTGGTATCGCGACTTCCTCTACACAATCACCGGCGCCGAACGCCCGCCGCAGATGCAGCGTCCGACCGCCGCGGCTCCGCCGGCACAACAGGGCCAGGGGGCTCCGCAGGGCGGCCAGGGCCGCGCCGGCGGCGGTGGCCAACGCGGCGGTAGCGCCGTGTCCGCCGAAGTGGTGGCGCTCGACTGGCCCATGCTGTGGTCGGCCTTCCAGGCGGCCACGCCGGGCTACAGCACCGTCACGCTGCGGCCGCCCGCGCGCGCCGGCCAACCCATCTCCTTCAGCTATCAGGACCCGAACCCGCCGCATGAACGGGCCAACAACACGCTGACACTGGATTCGGCTACAGGTGCCGTGCGCGAGCACAAGCGCTACGACGACCAGCCTGTCGGCCAGCAGATCATGACCGGCATCTTCCCGCTGCACAGCGGCAGCTTCTTCGGCAAGGCCGGCCTGATTGTCTTCATGCTGGCGAGCTTCCTGATGCCGCTTTTCGCGGTGACGGGCTGGATGCTCTATCTCGACCGCCGCAAGAAGAAGCGCGCGATCACCGCGGCCCGTCCCGGCTTGCCGGTGGCGGGCGTTGCGCCCGCCGGCGACCCTGTGCTGATCGTGTTTGCCAGCCAGAGCGGCACGGCGGAACGCCTCGCCTGGCAAAGCGCCGGTGTGCTGCGCGCGGCCGGCCTGCCCGTCAATGTCGATTCGATGGCACGCATTGATGGCGCCCGGCTCGCCGCCACGCCCCGCATTCTCTTCATCGTCAGTACCTTCGGCGACGGCGAGGCACCGGATTCGGCACGCAGCTTCTTCCGCCGCATTATGAGCCAGACGGCGGCGCTCTCGTCGGTCAGCTATGGGCTCATGGCGCTGGGCGACAGCCACTACCAGCGCTTCTGCGGCTTCGGCCGCGATCTCGACACCTGGCTCCGCCATCAGGGCGCGAAGCCGCTGTTCGACCGGGTGGAGATCGACAACAGCGATGAAGGCGCGCTGCGCCATTGGCAAAGCCATCTTGGCCAGATCGGCGGCGTCGCCCAGATGCCGGACTGGGCGCCGCCGGCCTATGGCCGCTGGCGCCTCGCTGAGCGTCGCCACCTCAACCCGGGCAGCGCGGGCGGCGCGGCCTACCATCTCGCGCTGACGCCGCTGGATGCCAGTGACTTCAGCTGGGTGGCGGGCGACATCGCCGAGGTCGGCCCGCGCCATGGCTCGGCCCGCGTCGCGGAATTTCTCGCCGCGGCGTCGCTCGAGGGCCGTGCCGTGGTGCAGGTGAACGGGGAGAATCTCCTGCTCGCCGAAGTGCTCGCTCGCAGCATCCTGCCCGACCCTGCCAGCGTGAAGGGACAACTGCCGCAGGTGCTCGCCGTCGCGCTGAAGCCGCTGCCCCACCGCGAATATTCCATCGCGTCGGTGCCGGAAGATGGCAGCGTGCAGCTTCTGGTGCGCCGCATGCCGGGACCCGACGGGCGCCCCGGCCTCGGCTCGGGCTGGCTCACCGAATTCTCGGCCGAAGGCGGTGAGATCGCGCTGCGCATCCGCGGCAATGCGAGCTTCCATCCGCCCGCCGATGACCGGCCGCTGCTGCTGATCGGCAACGGCACCGGACTGGCCGGCCTGCGCGCGCATCTGAAGGCTGCAGCCCGCGCGGGACGCAGGGGCCTCTGGCTTGTCTTCGGCGAACGCAGCGCCGCCCATGATGCCTTCCATGCGGAAGAGATCGCCGCCTGGTACGCATCGGGCGTGCTGGCCCGGGTCGATACCGTCTTCTCGCGCGACCAGGCGGACAAGGTCTATGTCCAGCACCGCCTGCGCGCGGCCGCCGCCGATGTGTGCGCCTTCGTTGACAAGGGCGCCGCCATCTATGTCTGCGGCAGCCTTGAAGGCATGGCCCCGGGGGTGGAAGCGGCCCTGGTCGAGATCCTGGGCGCCGAGGCACTCGAAAAACTGGCCGGGGAAGGCCGCTACCGCCGCGACGTCTACTGACCCGCAGGCTGGTGTAGGATGGCGGGATGCCGCCCTCCATCCCCGCCGCCCTGCGGGAAATTGAAGCCGCGCTCGCCCCGCTCGCCGCTGCACAGGATGCCGGCCGGGTCGCCTTCCTGCGCAACTACATCGGCACCCGGCTCGACGTGCTGGCCATTCCCGTGCCGGCGCAGCGCAAGCTGGCGAAGGCCGGGTTTTCCTTCTCCCATCTTGAACCGGCCGCCCAGATCGCGATCTGGGATGGCGTGTGGCAGCGCGGCCGTTCGCTCGAGGTCCTGGGCCAGGCGCTCTACTACACCTCCGCGATCCGCGACGGCGCGGCGCTGGCGGCGCACTGGCCGACTCTGCGCGGCTGGGTCGACCGCGTCGACAACTGGGCGCTGTCGGACGGGTTGTCGGATCTCTACGCCCGCATCCTCGATCATGACCGCAGGCTGGTGCTGCCGACCCTGCAGGCCTGGAACGGCGATCCCTTCCCGTGGCGTCGCCGGCAATCGGTCGTCGCCCTGCTGAACTATGCGCGCGGCCGCACCAACCCGCTGCCGGCGAAAACGATCCTCGCCCAGGTGAAGCCACGGCTCGCCGACCCGGATGTCTTTGTGCAGAAGGGAATCGGCTGGTGCCTGCGCGAGACGGGCAATCTCTATCCCGATGCCGCGCTCGCCTTCCTCGATAAGAACCTGCACGGCCTTTCATCCATCGCCTTTGCCTCGGCGACCGAAAAGCTCGCGCCCGCCATCAAGGCCCGGCTCAAGGCCGCCCGGGCCGCGGCGCGGCGGAAGCGTTGATGCGCCCTCTCGCGCTTCTGCTCCTCGCCTGCGGCCTCGCCGGTTGCGCCGAGGGCTATCGCGATTCGATCCGCCGCCTCAGCCCGCTGCCGGCAGAACGCGCGGGCAGCGGCATCGGCATTTTTGGCGTCATCAATGTGGCCGGTCCCACCGTTGCCGGCCTGACCGTCATCGTCGACGACACGGTGCCGATCAGCCTCGACGGCGCCACCGCGACGCTCGACGAGGCGCAGCCGGGCATGGTTGCGATGGTGGAGGCGCGCGAGGCGCCGCGCGGCGTCCTCGCCGATGCCGTGGTGTTGCGCAGCGAAGTCTCTGGCCCCGTCGGTGCCATCGACGCCGCCAATGCCGAACTTGTCATTCTCGGCCAGACCGTACGCGTCACCGCGGCGACCATCCAGGACGGCCGCATCCCCACCTTCGCCTCGATCCAGCCGCGACAGTGGCTGCGGGTGAGCGGGTTGCGCGAGCCGGGCGGCGCCATCGTGGCGACCCGCCTCGACCGCCGCGAATCGGGCACTGCCGTGGTGCGCGGCATGGCCGCCGACGTGATCGGCAGCGCCTTCCGCATCGGCCCGCTGCTGGTCGAAGGGGCGGGCCTGCCGCGCGACCTTGCCGACGGGCGCGGCGTGCTGGTGGTCGGCACGCCGACCGCCGATGGCTTGCGCTCGGCCCGTGTCGCGCTTGACCCGCTGGAACCCTTTGGCGGCCGCCTGCCGCGCGTGGTGGTGGAGGGCTTTACCAGCCCCGCCGGCGCCGTCGGGCAGCTCTTCGTCGGCGCCTTCCGGTTTGCGGTGCCGCCGGACACCCCGCCGCTCGAAGGCGCGCGGGTGATCGCCGATGCCCATTCCGACGCCGGCAGCTACATCGCGGACACGCTGACGCCGGCGGCGAACTAGCGCAGCGCCTTGCGTTCGCGCGGCACCACGCCGCTCTCGATCAGCGCGTCGATCTCGGCGTCGCTGTAGCCCGCTTCGGCCAGCACCGCGCGGCTGTCGGCGCCGAAGGCGGGCGGTTCGCTGCCGGGCGATCCCGGCGTGCGGCTCATCTTCACCGGGATGCCGGTGCCGCGGAAGCGCCCGGTCTGCACCACCATGTCGCGCGCGATCGTCTGCGGATGCTGCAGCACATCGGGGATCGACAGCGCCGCGCCGGCCGGCACGCCATAGTGCATCATCTTCGTTGCCAGCTCCTTGCCGTCGACGCTGGCAAAGGCGTCTTCCAGCGCGGCGCGCAAGGCGGCGCGGTTCTTCACCCGGTCGGCATTGGTGGTGAAGCGCGGGTCCTTGCCGAGCTCGGGTTTGCCGAGTTCGTCGCACAGGCGGTGAAACTGCCGGTCGTTGCCGGTGGCCAGGAACAGCGACTCGGTCTTCGTCTTGAACAGGTCATAGGGCGAGATGTTCGGGCTCGTGTTGCCCTGCATCGTCGGCGCCTTGCCCGACATCAGCCAGTTATGTGCATAGGGCAGCAGGATCGAGATCGCCGCGTCATAGAGCGCCACCTCGAGGAACTGCCCCTTGCCCGACCGCTCGCGCTCGCGCAACGCCATCAGGATGCCGTTGGCGGCATACAGTCCCGTCACCATGTCGACGACGGAAATGCCCATCCGCACCGGCCCCGATTCCGGGTTGCCGTTGATCGAAATGAGGCCCGACCAGGCCTGCACCGCGCCGTCATAGCCCGGCATCTTGCCGAAGGGCCCGTTGTCGCCGAAGCCCGAGATGCGCGCATGCACGAGGCGCGGGAAGCGTTTCTGCAGCTCATCGGGAC
Source organism: Alphaproteobacteria bacterium (assembly GCA_947473325.1). Classification (GTDB taxonomy): domain Bacteria; phylum Pseudomonadota; class Alphaproteobacteria; order SHVP01; family SHVP01; genus CANJEJ01. The sequence continues at coordinate 5,493 of CANJEJ010000026.1, forward strand.
CGATACCCCAGCCTTCCAGCGTGCCGATCTTGTAATTCTCGAAGAACACATCGGCATCGGCGAGCAGCCGCATCAGCACGTCGCGCCCTTGCGGCTTCGACAGGTCGAGCGCCATCGCCCGCTTGTTGCGGTTGAGCCCGGCGAAATAGGCCGACAGGCCGTGCTCGAAGGGCGGGCCCCAGTCGCGTGTCTCGTCGCCCTGCGGCGGCTCCACCTTCAGCACCGTGGCGCCGTGGTCGCCGAGGATCTGCGTGCAATAGGGGCCGCCCAGCACGCGCGTCAGGTCGATCACCTTCAACCCGGCGAGCGAGCCGGTCTTTGTTTCCGTGCTGGACATGGTCAGGCTGCCGTGCGAACGCCGAGGATGTCGGCGGCGAATTGCGGATAGGCCTCGGCGATCTCGCGGCCGATCGGCCCGCGAATCTGCGCCAGAGTGGCGGCGTCGGGTGCCGGCGTCGTCGGCACCTGTGCTGGCCGGTCGAAATCGAAGCCGGTGTTGGCGACGATCTCGTCGACCGCGACGCCGGGATGCACGGATTCGAGCCGGAAGCGCCCTTTGGCCCGGTCGAACAGGAACAGCGCCTTGCCGGTCACCAGTGCATAGGGCCCGCCGGGGCGGTGCACGCCCTTGTCGCTGACGCCGGGCGCGCTGATGAAGTCGACCTTCTTTACCAGCACGCGCGGGTCATGGTCGGGCCGGAACAGGATCACGCGTGGCACGGTGAAATAGAGGAAGGCCGAACCGAAGGAGCCGGAGAAACGCACCTTCTGCCGCGGATAGCCGTCGCCGATCCCGACGAGATTCACATTGGCCTGGCCGTCGATCTGCGCGCCCGACAGGAAGAAGGCGTCGATGCGGCCTTGGGCGGCGCAGTCGAACAGCTCCTTGCCGCCGTCGCTCCAGAAGGTGTGGCGCGGGCTGCCCAGGATCGAGACGCGCGGGCTGCCGCCATTCTGGTCGCGCGCCAGCAATGCGGCGGAGCCGGGAATCGGCGAGGCGACGCCCATCGCCACATGCCGCGTGCCGGCGAGCAGCCGGGCGATCACGCTGATCAACAGCTCCTCGGGCCGGTAGCCGCTCATTGCGCTGCAACCTTTGTCGCAAAGACATGCTCGGCGAGCCATGCGGCGAAGCCCTCGTCGGTCCGGGCTGCTTTTGCATAGGCCGCGATCGCGGCAGCATCGTCTTCATACAGGCCAGGCTGCGCGAGCGGCCAGGCGCCGTGTTTCGCGTCGGCCACCGCCGTCACATAGAAATTCGACAGCGCCCCTGCCGCCAGGCGGTCGTCGTCATAAAGGCTGCCGCCGCGAATTTCTTCTGCCGTCACCAGCGTCATCGTGCTGGCGTGGGCGAGGGTGACAAGGTCGCGCTCGCGCCCGACCCAGACATTGCCCGCGCGGTCGGCGAGCGGCACATGGAACAGTGCGATATCGGGCTGCACCGCCGGTAGCAGCACGAGCGGATCGCCGCCGCTCCCCATCGGATTGTCCATCACCCGCCAGTCGGCGCGATGTTTCAGCACATCCGAGCCGATCAGCCCGCGGATCGGCAGGAAGGGCACGCCCTTCTCGGCTGCCTGCAGCTGCGCATGGATGGCGGGGCAGGTGGCGTCGCGAATAACGACGGCACCGCTGGTGACGGCACGGGCAAAACGTGGTGCGCCGCCGAATTCGCTGAGGGAGACGCCCGAGGTTTCCACTTCGGCCACGGCGCCGGCGCCGATCAGCAGGTCGGTCTGCAGGCCGCCGGTCGGCATGTTGTAGAGGCGCAGGCCCCTTGGACGCCGCCGCAGCAATGCCCGCGTCGCCGCCAGGGCGACGCCGCGCCGGTCCGAGGGCAGGCCCAGCAGGGCGCCATCGGGAATGCGGGCGACCAGCTCATCCAGCGAAATCACGGGCACCGGCGGTCTCGCTCCCAAGGCGGCGTGGAAACAGCGGGCAGGATACCCCATATGCCGTCAAGGGGAACCGCGGTGTTACCCGGCCGTTCATGCGGCAAAGGGCCTTGGGCCGTTTGAGAAGGGGATGAGAATGGGCATCGAAGTTGCCGGGATTTTCGGCCTGCTGCTGCTGATCGCCAACATATGGGCCATTGTCAGCACCGTGTCGTCCAGCGCCTCGACCGGATCCAAGGTGCTGTGGATCCTGCTCATCATCATCTTCCCGCTGCTCGGCCTGATCCTCTGGCTTCTGTTTGGCCCCCGCGCCCGTCCCCGCGTGGCCTAGAGCGGTTTCACGCTAAAGCCCCAGTGCCCCCGGGTTCATCAGCCCGTCGGGATCGACATGGGCCTTGAGCGTGCGCAGGAGCGCGAAGGTTTCCGGCTCGCGGCTTTCGCGATAGCGATACATGCGCGCGATCTGGAAATGCGCGGCGCCGAAATCCACCGACAGCGCGGCGATGTCCTGGCGCATGGCGCGCACGGCGGCATGCGCGGCCGGGTTTGACGGCAGCGGCGCGAGCCGCGCGAGTTCGTCGGCGGAAAAGAACGATTGCCGCAGCCGGTTCGGCGCATCGGGAAAGAAGAAGCAGGGTTCCACCCGGATTGCCTGCGTCGTCGCGGGGGCAAGGAAGAAGCCCCAGTCGATGCCATGCGTCTTTAGCGTGTCGGCCTTGTCGGAAAAATACTGCTCGATGCGCTCGATCAGCGGCACCAGCCGCGAATGCGGCACGATGGCATGGACCGGGATCCACTGCCGCCCGGCGCCGTCGAACAGCAGGTTGGGCAGCGGGAAGGGGCCGGCGCGCGTCAGCTTGGGGATCGATGGCTCGATCGCCTTGCCGCCTGCCGCGCGGCAGATCCTTTCCGCCAGGGCATGGCCAGACTCGGCCTCCAGGCCGTCGCGTCCATCGACGGTGAAGTGCAGCGAATAGTCGACGCCGCGAAAGGCCCGGCGTCCCGCCAGCACAACGCGTGCCGCGGCACCCAGGCCCTCGCGCTTCGCCACCGCGCCGAGGTGGCCAAGGTCCTCGGCCAGGCTGCGGCGCTGGATCATGTGGCGCAGCACGCTGGCGTCATAGCCCGACATTTCCGACGCAACGCCCTCGCGCGCGATCTCCGACATGGCCGTGCAAATCGACGCGTAGTCGGGAAACTCGAAGCTGCCATACGCCGTCGCCGCCGGCCGGCGGATCAGCTTCAGCGTGATGCGTGCCTTGACACCCAGGGCGCCCGTGTCGGCAAGGAACAGACCGGTGAGGTCGGGCCCATAGGTGCGGAAGAAGGGCGAGGGGTCATGCGGCGTGGCGGCCGATCCGGTCTTCAGCACGCGCCCGTCGGCCAGCACCACCTCAAGCCCCAGCACACTGTCGGAGGCGGGGCCGAAGCGGGCCGAGCCATAGTTGATGGCGTTCTGCGACACGGTGCCGCCCACGGTGGCATAGCGGCCCGAGCCGGTGCCCCAGAAGGGTGTGCGCAGGCCTTTCGCTTCCAGTGCCGCGTTCAGCTGAATCCAGGTGACGCCACATTCCACCGTAACGAACATGTCGTCGGCATTGATCTCGACGATGCGGTCCAGGCGCCGTGTGTCGATGGTGATGGCGCCGGCGCGGTCGGGAATGTAGCCGTCGGTGTAGGACATGCCACCGCCGCGCGGCAGAACGGCGAGGCCATGGGCGGTGGCGATGCGCACGGTGTCGCTCAGTTCCTGCACCGTGCCCGGCTGGGCGACGGCGGCGGTGGCGATCTCACTGCGGAAGATGTCGGTGGAGAAGAACGCGCGGTCGGCGTCGCTGGTCAGCAGATGCGCCGGACCCAGCAACTGGCGCAGGGCATCGATCGCGGCGGGGGGACGGGAACTGGCCATGGGCCAAGCCTAGCACGGCACGGCGAGGACGCAGCGGTTTGCGCAGGCTTCACCCCGGGGAATCCACCCCGGCCTGGCCTTTACCCGGCCGCTGCGTCGTTCGCGAGGGCTCGCAACGCGGCATCGGACCCGGCATCGGCCGGGAAATAGAGTTCGATCTTGATGTCGTCCAGCGTCACATCATCGGGCGTACCGAACTGCGCGATGGTGGCGAAAAGCGACAGGCGCATCGTACCCAGGCGGAAGATGGTGGGGACGACAGGGCCGGCAGGGCGCTTGGTTGCACCGGGGACCAACGACAGCTGCATGGCGGCGCGGTCGAGTTCGGCGATGCCGCCCTGCGCCGCGCTTTCGGTCCGAAGCCGCTGCGCCGCGCGCTGCGCCACCTCCGGCCAGTTCTCCACCAGCGGCGGCAGGACGTCTGACAGCATGAGGTCGAGCAGGCTGTCGCCCTCGCCAACCCCCAGTGTGCCAAACAGCATGTGGGCGGGCGCGTTGAGGCGCATGACCCTCCAAATCCGGTCGACCGCCAGTGCCGGATAGGGCGCATGGCGCAGCAGCATATGGTCGACGGCGGCGCGGATCGGCGCCATCTCGTCGGCGTTCCACTGTCTGCCGGGATAGCGAACGGCGAAGCCGGCCAGCGTCAGCATCTGGTTGCGTGCGGCCAGTGGCAGCTGCAGCGCGTCGCCAAGACGGCCGATCATGGCCGGGCTGGGTCGCGCACGGCCGCTTTCGAGGAACGAGATGTGGCGGGCCGAGACATTGGCCTCGACGGCCAATTCCAGCTGGCTGAAGCGGCGCGTGCGGCGCCAGGTCCGCAGGGCTTCGGAAAACGGCATCATGCCCGGGAGTATAGGTCGGCGGATGAAGGCCGTCCCTTACCTGCGAGGTAATTGCCGGGATGCCTGAGCGGGCTCTAGTGGTGAGTGAATCACCATGAGGAGACATTCATGACCCGCGCCTTCCACAAATTCTGGCTCAAGGTCTCCGCCATCGTCGTCGGATCCTTCGGGCCCGTGTTCTTCCTCGGGACAATGCCCCCAACACAGGAACTTGCCCGTCTGACACTCGACCTCCTGAGCTGGCCGGTCGATGGCGCCACGACATGGTCATCGCCCGACACGCGGTTCCTGTCGGCGCTGACTGGCGGATTCCTCACGGGCTGGGGCGTGATGATATGGGGCCTTGCGACCCGGGTGCATGACACGGCGCCGGAAGCGGTGCGGCGCACGGTGCTGGGCGGTCTGCTGGCCTGGTTCGTGTTCGACAGCGCGGGTTCGATCGCCTCAGGTAACGCATCGAACGCCGCGTTCAACGTGGTGGTCCTGCTCCTCGCGGTTGGGCCCCTGTGGCGGCCGGCGCGGGACTAGGCAGGCCTGCTCTGCATGGGCCGGCGGCTCACTCGGCTGGCTGGTGGGCGGGCGTGGCAGTGCCGCTGCCTTCCTCGATGTGCTTCGGGAACAGGCTGCGCACGCGCCGGGCGGCGCCGTCGAGATAGGTGAAGATGATCGGCACCACGACCAGCGTGAAGATGGTCGAGGTAAACAGGCCGCCGATCACCGCATGCGCCATCGGCGCGCGCTGCTCGGCGCCATCACCAATCGCAAGGGCAAGCGGCACCATGCCGAAGATCATGGCGAGCGAGGTCATCAGGATCGGGCGCAGGCGAATTTCGCCGGCGTCCAGGATCGCGGTCAGCCGGTCCTTGCCCTGGGCACGGCCCTGGTTGATGAAGTCGACCAGCAGGATAGCGTTCTTGGTCACCAGGCCCATCAGCATGATGAAGCCGATGATCGACATCATGTTGAGTGTCGAGCCGAACAGCAGCAGGCCGAGGAACACGCCGAGCAGCGACAGCGGCAGCGACATCATGATCGCGATGGGCTGGATGAAGCTGCCGAACTGCGACGCCAGGATCAGGTAGATGAAGACGATGGCGAGCAGCAGAGCGGCGGCGGCATAGCCCGCCGATTCCTGCATGTTCTCGGTGTCGCCGCCAAAGACGATACGATAGCCCGGCGGCAGCTCGAGCTTGTCGAGCGCCGCCTTGAAATCGGCGGAGGCATCGCCGAGCGGCCGGTTGTACAGGTTGGCGCCGATCTGCACCTCGCGGAACAGGTCGCGGCGGTCGATCTGCGAGGCGCCGAAGCTCTCATGGATCGTCACGATCTGCGACAGCGGCACCATCATGGTCGTGCCGTCGGCATTCCGCATCGACGAGGCGACGAACAGGCCCTCGATGTTGGCCTGGGTCTCGCGCCCGCTGCGTGGCAGGCGGATCTGCACGTCATAGGTCTCGCCGTCCGGTGCCTTCCAGGTCGACACATCGTTGCCCGACAGCAGCGGGCGCAGCAGCGACACCACCTGTGACAGCCCGATGCCGAGATTGCTGGCCTCCTCGCGCTTCAGGCGGACCGAAAGGGTCGGTCGCGCGGCGCGCAGGCTCGAGTCGATATCGACCAGCCCCGGTACCGTTGCCGCCGCGGCGAGCGCCTGCTGCGACAGCTTGTCGAGCGCGACCAGGTCGGTGCCCTGGATGCTGACCTGGATCGGCTTTTGCACGCCGCCCAGGCCGGGAATGCCAACCGCGATTTCAAGCCCCGGGATGCTGTGCAGCCGCTCGCGAATGACGGGAATCACATCGTTGATGCCGCGCTCGCGTTCCTTCAGCGGCACCAGCTTGACGTAGATGTTGCCAAGATTCTTGGCCTGCGCGGCACCGCTGTTGATGACGCCATAGGTCAGCTGCACTTCCGGCAGTTCGCGCACTGCGGCGTCAACCTGGCGCATCTTCGCCGTCGTGTATTCGACGGACGAGCCAATTGGTGCGCGCGCCGTCACCACCACGTCGCCCAGGTCGGACGGCGGCAGGAACTCGGCGCCGATCAGTGGCACCAGGCGGAAGCTGGCGAAAAACATGATGACGACGGCAACCAGCGTGATCAGCCGGTTGCGCAGCGTCCAGGCGAGGATGCGGCGATAGAAGCGGCCAAGCCCGCCTGTCATCCAGTCGGCGGCATTGGCGATGCGGCCCTGCAGGCCCCGGCGCGCGCCATGCGCCGCCGGGTCGTACCAGATCGAGGACAGCATGGGGTCGAGCGTGAAGCTGACGAAGAGCGAGATCAGCACCGCGACCGCGACGGTCACACCGAACTGGAAGAAGAAGCGGCCGATGATGCCGTCCATGAAGGCGACGGGCAGGAACACCGCGACGATCGACAGCGACGTCGCCAGCACCGGCAGGCCGATTTCCTTGGTGCCTTCCAGCGACGCCGCAAGATGGGTTTTCCCCATCGCGATGTGGCGCATGATGTTTTCGCGCACCACGATGGCATCGTCGATCAGAATGCCGATCGACAGCGACAGCGCCATCAGTGTCAGCGCATTGATGGTGAAGCCGAAGGCGGCAATGGCGGCGAAGGTGCCGATCACCGAGATCGGCAGCGTCAGGCCGGTGATGACGGTGGATCGCCAGGATCCCAGGAACAGGAAGACGATCATGACGGTCAGCAGGCCGCCTTCGAGCATGGTCGACTGTACGTTGGCGACGGAGTTGCGGATGCCCTGCGAGGAATCGCGCAGGACCGTCAGCTGGACATCGGGCGGCAGAGTCGTCTGCAGGTTCGCGATGACCTTCTTCAGGCCGTCGGCGACGGCAATCGTGTTCGATCCTTGCGTCTTGATCACGTCAATGGCGAGCGCGCGCTCGCCATTGAACAGCGCCGTGCTCTCCAGTTCTTCCTCGCCGTCGACGATGTCGGCGACCTGCGACAGGTAGATCGGCACGCCATTGCGCGTCGTCACGATCAGGCGGCGGAAGCCCGACGGATCGGTCATGCGGCCCTCGACCTGCACCTGGGTGTCGGAAAGGCCGCGCACCAGGCTGCCGGCGGGCACATCCTGATTCTCGGCTTTCACCGTATTGATGACCTGGTCGACGCCGATCTGCAGCGACTGCATCTCGGTCGGCTTCAGGAAGATGTTGATCTGGCGCTTGACGCCGCCGACCACGGTGGCGGCGCCGACACCCTGCACGTTCTGCAGGCGCTTGACGATCACCTGGTCGGCCAGCGTGGTGAGCTCGCGCAGCGGCCGGGAGTCGGAATTGACCGCGATGGAGACGATCGGCTGCTCGTCGGGCTTGAACCGGGATATCTCCGGTTCCTTGACCTCGTCGCGGAAGTTGGCACGGATCGCCGCCACCTTCTCGCGCACGTCCTGCGCGGCGACGCCGCCGTCGACATTCAGGTCGAACTCGATGATGACAACCGAACGGCCCTCATAGGAGCGCGAGTTCAGCTTGTTGATGCCGTTGACGGTGTTGACCGCATCCTCGACCTTGCGCGTGACGTCGGTTTCCACCGTCTCCGGCGACGCGCCCGGATAGGCGGTCTGCACGATGACGATGGGGAAGTCGATCTCGGGGAATTCGTCGACCGCCAGGCCGCGGTAGGAGAACAGGCCGATCACCACGAGGGCGACCATCATCATGGTCGCGAAGACCGGGTTGCCGACGCTGATGCGCGTGAGGAACATGCTGCGGGTCCGGTCTCTGGGGCTGGGGCTGCGGCGGCCGCCGCGGGTGGGTCGGGGTTCGCCTTAGCGGGCGGCGAGCTTGACGCGGCTGCCGTCGGTCAGGCCGTTGAGCGGCGCGGTGATGACGCGGTCGCCGGCAGCCAGCCCTTGGGTGACTTCGACAATGCCTTGGGCCGGCACGTCGGTGCCCAGCGTCACGCTCTGGCGGACGATCTGGTCGCCGACGATCTTGTAGACATGGGCATCGGTGCCGATGCTGCGCACGGCGCCGGTCGGCACCGCGAGCACCTGCGGGCGCTGCCAGATGACAAGGTCGCCATTGGCATACATGCCGCCGCGCAGCGTCAGGTCGCTGTTGGCGACGCGGATGAAGATCAGGAAGCTGCGCGAGCCTTCGCTAGCCGTCGGGTTGATGCGTGACACGGTGCCGGTGAAGGCGCGTTCGCCGAAGCCTTCGACCCTGAACTGCACCGCCTGGCCCTGCTGGACCTGCGGGATGTCGCTGGCCGGCACGGCGGCCTGGAATTCGAGCATCGACAGGTCGACAATGGAGACGATGCGGCCGTCGATGCCGACTCGGTCGCCGCCGTTGACGGCGCGGGTGCCGATGATGCCGCCGATGGGGGCGTGGATGTCGGCCTCGCTCAGCGCCTTGCGGGCCTGGGCAAGCTGGGCGCGGGAGGCTTCGACATTGGCGGCGGCGACACGGTGCTGGCTCTGCGCCTGCTCATTCGCCACCGGCGAGACAACGCGGCGCGACAGCAGCGCATTGGAATTGTTCAGGGTGGTCTGCGCCATCTCGAGCTGCGCCTCGGACGCGCGCAGGGTGGAACTGCGCTCGTTGACGCGCTGCTGCAGGTCGGCGGTGTCGAGCCGGGCGATGAGTTGGCCCTTCTTCACCACCTCGCCCTCGCGCACCAGTACCTCGCGCACCTGGGCGGCGACCTCGCTCTTCACGATCGACTGGGTAACCGGTGCCAGCGAGCCGGTGATGCGCACGGCGCGCGTCAGGTCGCGCGGCTGCACGACGAGTGTTTCCTCGGGCAGTATTTCCAGCGCGGCGGGGGTGGCCGGTGCGGACGTGGTCTGGACCGGCTGCTTGCTGTCGCCATTCGGGCTGAAGGCGACAACCGCCACACCGACGACCACGATCAGGCCGGCCACGATCAGGATGGTGCGCCAGACGCGGCGCGGCTTACGCTCAAAGTCCGCCATATCAACTCCCCCGCCTGCTCGGGCCCGATGGCCCGGCGGCAATACTTAGGCAAGCTAAGTGTTGGGCCTTAGATGCTCTTTGTTGCCGCACGCGTCAAGGTGGGATGCTGCGCTGCAACACGATAAAAACGAGGCTATTACACGCAGGTTACAGCTGCGGGGCAGGCCCCGGCACCGGCGGGCGTCACATCACCCGTTTTGCGAGGGTTAATTTCATATACTCATCCATTGGTGGTAACTCCGCGGGGCGTTTTCGGCCAGGATTGGCGCCAATCCCGATGAATGGAAGCAGGAACCGGCTTTTTCTTCACTTTTGGGCCGCCATTTCGATGCATTGACTTTGGCGCCGCCTCTGCAACCTTGGGCGCTCCACAGGGAGGATTTATGGCGCTTCACGAACTCAGCGCGGCCGAGGCCGCCCGCCGCATCGCCGCCGGCACCTTGACCGCCGAGGCCCTGATGCAGGCCTGCCTCGAGCGCACAAAAGCCCGGGAATCCGCCGTCCAGGCCTGGGCCTGGCTCGATCCTGAGCAGGCCCTCGCGGCCGCCCGTTCGGCCGATCTGGCTGCCCCCCGCGGCCCCCTGCACGGCATCCCCGTGGCCCTCAAGGACGTCATCGACACCGCAGACATGCCGACCGAGAACGGCACCCCCCTCCACGCCGGCCGCCAGCCCGCCCAAGATGCTGAAGTCACGGAACAATTGCGCGCCGGCGGCGCCGTGGTGATGGGCAAGACGGTGACCACCGAACTCGCCACCTACCTGCCCGGCAAGACCCGGAATCCCTGGAATCCCGCGCATACCCCCGGCGGCTCGTCGTCGGGGTCGGCGGCGGCGGTGGCGGCGGGCATGGTGCCGCTCGCCGTCGGCACGCAGGTGACCGGATCGGTGATCCGGCCGGCCGCCTTTTGCGGCGTCGTCGGCTTCAAGCCAAGCCTTGGCCTCATCTCGCGCAGTGGCGTGCTGGCGCAGTCGGACCTGCTCAACCACATGGGCGGCTTCGCGCGCAGCGTCGAAGACGTGGCGCTGCTGACCGATGCGATCGGCGGCTTCGATGCCGCGGATGTCGCGTCCTTCCCGCGCGGGCCAGGCCGCCTTCATCTGACGGCCATGAGCGAGCCGCCGCGGGTGCCGCGCTTCGCGTTCGTGCGCACGCCGTTCTGGAATCGCAGCGATGCGGAAACGCGCGCGGCGCTGGAGGCGGTGGCGGGCCTTCCGGGTGTGATCGCGGACGAGGTCGATCTGCCCGACGATTTTGCCGCCGCGATGGACCATCACAAGACGCTGTGCGAGGCCGACATCGCCTGGAACTTCCGCTTCCTCAGCAGCGAGGAGCGAACCAAGGTGAGCCAGCGCCTGCAGACAGTCATCGCCTCGGGCGAAAGCCACACCGCGGTCTCCTATCATGCCGCCGCTGCGGCTCGCGACCGCTATATCGGCTATCTCGCGACGCTGTTCGACCGCTATGACGCGCTGCTGACGCCGGCCGCCATCGGCATCGCTCCGGCCTCGCTCGACTCGACGGGCGATCCCTTGTTCTGCGGCACCTGGACGTTGTGCGGTACCCCGGCGCTGACCTTGCCGACGCGGGAGCCGAAGAGCGGCATGCCGCTCGGCATGCAGTTGATCGCGGGTCCGCGCGACGATGCGCGGCTCTTGCGCACGGGCCGCTGGCTGGAATCTAGGATCGCGGCGTCGGATCGCCGGCCGGCATTTGGATGACGCGCTGACGCAGCGGCCATTGCCGGTGCAGTGCCTCGGCCACCACGCTGTTGCCGAAGGCCGAAGCATGGCCCTGGAAGGGCGCGACATGGAAGCGCGCGTCGTCTTCCGGCGCCAACGTTTCCATCACATCGACCACGGTCAGGCGCGAGCCCATGCGTTCGCGAATCGCAGCGATGAACGGCGCGTAGTGGCTGGGCAGGCCCTTCTGCCGGTTCATCAGGTCTTCCGGCATCGGGATGATGACGAAGACCGGATGGAATTCGTGGATTTCCGACAGCGAGGCGAAGCTGTCGAGAATATGCGTCAGCGTCGAAACGGCGCGGTCCTGGCGATAGAGATCCTGCCAAACCATCACGTCGCGGGCAAAGAAGCGGATCGCCGCCAGCGTGGTGACGGTGTAGGGAAAATGCACCGCAGGGCGGCGCTCGTTCTGCGCATGCCAGACGTCGAACTGCTGCGCGACTGTCAGCGGCACCTGCAGGTCGTCCGGTGAATGCAATTCGGGTGGCAGGCTGTTGATGAGCTCCCACTGCTCGGGACCATGAACGAACAGCGGCTTCACCGCGAGCGGGCTCGCCGTCGGCACATAGTTGCGAAAAAAGACACCCACGATGCGCGCGATGTTCTCGCTCGGCATGCCGAGCACAACGATGGGAGCATGCGTGCCCTGGGCCAGCTCGCGCTCCAGCCGCAGCAGCGCCTGGTCGGGGCCGAAGCCGCCGACGCCGAAATTGCGCACCGTCGTCCGCAGCTTCTGGCTCAGATAGAAGGGAAAGCTTTCGTCCGGGCCAACCTGTTCGCCGAAGACGAAGGAGTCGCCGAAGGCGAGCGCTTCCGGTTCCCGTCGGCCATCATCGAGGCTGTGTTGGCGTGCGCCCAGCCGGTCGATCTCCGGGTGATGCGCGCCGGGCAGCCAGCCCAGCTCGGCATCATAGACGGCATGTTCGCCCTCGCCGATCCGGTCGAAGGGCCATAGCGCGATTGCCTGGCGCAGGTCGGTGTGCAGCTGGTACTGGAACTGCGTCTTGCCATAGCTCAGCCAGAAGGCGGCCGAGGCCACCTCGACAAGTGCAAGCAGGAACACGGCATAGGCGGCTAGGCCGGCAACACGGCGCCACATGGCTGTCTCGGATCGATGCTGCGCGCAGGGCAACGCGCGGGATTACACCGGTACTCAACGCAAGGCTCAAGCGGCTGTGCCGGTCCTCACAGCCCTGTGTTCAAATGCCTGTCTGAAGCGCGCGGTCTACCACGGCGGTTCGCTACCGTCGAACAGAATGAACTTTCCGGTGTCCTTCAGGCCGAAGCCCTTGATCAACGGCACGCATCTGTCCATCGACTGGTCGATGGTGAACAGCGCCTCGGGCCCGCCCATGTCGGTCTGCACCCAGCCCGGCCCCAGCACCACGACGGTGATGCCCATCGGCTTGTACTCCCAGGCGAGATAGCGCGAGACCATGTTCAGCATGGTCTTGGACGGGCTGTAGAGGTGGTATTCGCCCTTGGTGCCGGGCATGCGGCCGACTGTCTTGCGTGTGATCGACGAGGTGCCGGACGTCAGGTTGACGATCAGCTTGCGCTCGCTCTTCGCGACATGGCCGACGAAGGTCTCGCACATCTTGGTCGTGCCAAAGACATTGGTTTTGACGATCTTGTCCCAGTCCTCGTAGTCGGTCTGGCCGATGTCCTGCGGCTCCTTGCCGATGATGCCGGCATTGTTGAGCAGCACGTCGATCGCCTCGTCCTGCAACGCCCGGCCATAGGCTTCGATGGCCTTGTGGTCGAGCACGTCGAGCGCGTCGATGCGGATCTTGCCCTTGTGCTTCTCGGCCAGCGCTTGCAGCGCTGTCGCCTTGGCAGGGTTGCGGCACGACGTGAGGACCTTCCAGCCTTCGCCGGCGAAGCGGGTGGCAAAACCAAGTCCCAGCCCCTTGTTGGCGCCGGTGATGAGGATGGTGGGCATGGTGCTGATTACTCGGCGGCTTCCGCCACGACGCACATGTCGCAACTGGCGGAAAGTTCACGGTTGCGCATGTGGGAAATCATGTCGTCCACTGCGGCAAGCAGGGCCGGGTTGGCTCGCGGATAGGTGACGCGGCTTGTCTGACGAATGCCGAGGCTGAGGCTGGCCTCCGCCACCTTGTAACCCGCACGCATCGGCTCGAGGACCGGCACCGGCGAACGGTCAATAAGCTCCGGGCCAATCGCCGCCATGCAGGTACAGCCGAGCACGACGGAGTCGGCCCCATCCTCGTCCACGGCGCGCCTGATCTGCTCCATGGTGCGGTCGATGATGCTGCGGTTGTGATCTTGCATTGCTCCGATATGGGCCACCGCCGTGGATGTGCTGACGACCTCATCATCCCGCAGCACATTCCGGATAGAAACGCAGCGTGCGTCCGTTCCCGACGCCCTGAGCACCCCTTCGGTGATGAAGTTCATCCGCGGCGGCCAAATCTTTACGATCGCGAAGCGCTTGCCGATGGTCGATGCCATCGCATAGGTCGCTTCGCCGGCGCCCGTGACAGGAATGCCAAGGGCCGATCGCATCTCGTCTATGCCGTAGTCGCCGCAGGTGTTGATGAAAACCGCGTCGAATCCGGCTTTTTCCGCCTCGATGCCGGCATCGAGATAGGCGAGCATGGAGAGTCCGCGTTCAAGCGGTGTGTGTGGAAACACCTTCAGCCGTGGCGCGAACAGGGTGGCCGTAAAACCCGCCGTGCGCACCTCGTCGATAGGCCCCAGGGGATTCTTGCGGCCGACGCCGCCACCGATCACTGCAATCCGCTTGTCCATGGAGGATCTCCCAACTGATTGGAATGCCCACATGACCATCGCGGAGAAAGAGCCCCGAGGGTCATGCTTCGCTCAGGACAAACCCGGGGCTTTCACCCCAGGGCTGCCAGAAAGCGGGTCTTTTGCGTCCGGCTTACTTCTCGAAATTCTTGGCGTCGTACTGCGCGCCTTCGGCGAGCCAGCGGTCAGTGCCGAGGATCTGGTTGATTTCCTTGAAGTCATACATGCGGTCGCGCACCGCATCGGTGATGCCGTCGCGCATCAGCGCCTCGTAGTAGCGAATCGCGGCATAGCTCATGGCGCGGAACAGCCCGCCGGGGAAGATGGCGATGCCATAGCCGATCTCCTGCAGCTCCTTGGCCGACTTCAGCGGCGTGGCGCCGCCCTCGACCATGTTGGCGAGCAGCGGCGCGCGGCCCTTGAAGCGCTTGCACATGTCGCGCTGCTGCTGGTCGGTTTCTGGCGCCTCGATGAACAGCATGTCGACACCGGCCTCGAGATAGCGCTCGGCGCGTTCCACGGCGGCGTCATAGCCTTCGGCGGCGATGGCGTCGGTGCGGGCCATGATCAGGAATTCGTCCGAGCGGCGCGAGTCGACGGCGGCCTTCAGCTTGCCCACCATCTCGGCGGTCGGGATAACGGTCTTGCCCTTGAGGTGGCCGCAGCGCTTGGGGAAGGTCTGGTCTTCGAGCTGGATCGCGTTGGCGCCCGACTGCTCGAACAGGCGCACGGTGCGGCGGGTGTTGAGCGCGTTGCCGTAACCCGTGTCGCCATCGACGATCATCGGGATCTCGTTGCGCTCGCGGATCAGCGAGACCACGTTCGCCACTTCCGTCATTGAGACGAGGCCGATGTCGGGGGCGCCCAGACGCGTGTAGGCGATCGAGGCGCCGGTGACATAGGCGCATTTGAAGCCGGCATTGGCGACCAGCATGGCCGAGAAGGCGTCGTAGCAGCCCGGCGCCACCACGATGTTCGGGCCCTTGAGCTGGCTCTTGAGCGAGGGGTAGGTGGTTTCGATCGGCTGGTAGGCGTTCATGGCAGGCTCCTCGGGGTCGGGCGGCGGGCCGGTGGCTGCAGGCCGCGAAAAAGTGGTGGCAAGGTGCATAAACCGGCGGAAAGGAACAGGGACTGGCCGGTCGCGCCGCCGCGTGGGCGACACTATAGTCGGCCCCCAATCGCCCGCCAACGTCCGGACGCCCTGCGCCCGCGGCATGGCCGGGTCGCGAGGCAGAAGGAGAGAGCATGCCCTGGAAGGTCCTGGTCAGCATGGTGGGGGCCAGCATCGGCACCCTCGCCGCGGTCGGCGCCATCCTGTGGTGGTTCGAAGGCGGCGGCATGGCTTGGATGGTGAGCCAGGGGATCGGCTTCCTGGCGCTGCCGGGGGCGGCGATCCTGCTCTTCCTGATCGGCTATTTCTGGTATCGGCTGTTCCTGCTCGGCCTGCTGCTGCTGCGCGCCGACCTCGACGACGAATGATGCTAACTTTGGATGTCTGACCCAGGGAGGAAAGCCATGGCCAATCTCGCGGAAGTTCTACCCGGTGCCGATGAACGGGTGAAACTGGGCTCGTCCTCGGCCCGCGTGCTCGACTACCTGCGCACGATGGAGCGGCGCGAGCTGCCGAAGGCGCTCGCCATGCAGGCGCCGGGTTTCCGCATGCAGTTCCCCGGCGGCCAGGATTTCACCACGCTCGAGCAGCTCTTCGCCTATGGCGCGCCGCGCCAGAAGTCCGCGCGCAAGATTTTCGAGGGCTTCGACGAAACGAAGGATGGTCGCGTCGTCTTCGCCTTCGGCACGCTCTATGGTGAGCGGGTTGACGGCACGCCCTTCCGCGATGTCCGCTTCGTCGACCGTTTCGCGCTGGCGCCGGATGGCCGCTTCACCGAGCAGACGGTCTACAACGACATGGGCGTCGAAGGCTTCGGCCCTGGCAACTATCCCATCGCCGCGCCGCCGCCCGGCGTGCGCAACGATGCGTCAGCTGAAGGGGCAGCGAGCCAGACCGTGCTGAAATACCTGCGCGCGATGGAACAGGGCCGCTATGACGAAGCCAAGGCCATGTTCGCGCCGGGCTTCTGGATGCTGTTCCCCGGCAATGCCCGCTTCACCACGGTCGAGGACGTGCTCGCCGGCATGGCGAAGCGCGGTTCCTATGCCATCAAGACCTTCTATCGCTTCGACGAATGCCCGACCGACCAGGGCATCGCCGTCTTTGCCCAGGGCACGGTGGCGGCGACGCTCAACAATGGCTCCGCCTACAAGGACGTCCGCTTCGTCGATCGCATCACGGTGCGCGACGGCAAGCTGATCGACCAGCGCGTTTGGAACGATCGCGGTGAGCACAAGGAGTCGAGCGGGCGCTGATGCGTCAGCGGTGCTTGACGGCGACGCCTTCAATTTCGAGCAGCAGTTCGGGGTAGGCGAGCGCCTTGACGTAGATCAGCGTGCCCGGCGGCGCGTGGTTGCCAAACCACTTGGCCCGCACCGGCGCGATCTTTGTCGCGTCGCCAACATTGACCAAGTAGATGTTCAGCTTGACCAGGGCGGTCACCGCCATGCCGGCGTCTTCCAGGATGCGGACGATGTTGGCATAGGTGTTTTCCGCCTGGGCCTCGATGTCCGCCGGCAGGCTGCCATCCGGGGCATAGCCGACCTGGCCGGCAAGATAGAGCGTCTGCCCGCCAGCAGGCACGATGGCGGCATGGTGATAGCGCCCACCCGGTGCCTTCACCGTGGGTGCATTGCGGAAGATAGTCTGGCTCATGGCGTCCTCCCGGTTTCGATGGCGCGAATCGAAGCATTGCAGGCTGCACGCGTCCAGCACTCTTCCCCCGGCGTGGCTTTCCGCCGTATCAAAGGCGGGTGACCGCAGGAGAAAGTCAGCCCGTGCGCAGGATCATCGTCGGCATCACCGGGGCCTCCGGCTCCATCTTCGGCGTGCGGGTGCTGGAAGGCCTGCGTGCCGCGGGCGGCGTCGAGGTTCATCTCGTCGTCACCAACTGGGGTCAGCAGACGCTGGAACATGAGACCGGGATGGCGATCAAGGACGTCCGGGCGCTTGCCGATCATGTCCATGCGGCGGGCGAGATGGGTGCTTCCATCGCCTCGGGTTCCTTCCACACCGATGGCATGATCATCGCGCCGTGCTCGATGCGCACCGCCGCAGCCTTGGCACTCGGCTTCGGCGACAGCCTGGTGCATCGCGCAGCCGAGGTGGTGATGAAGGAAAAGCGCCGCCTCGTCGTCGTGCCGCGCGAGACGCCGCTGACCGAGGTGCATCTCGAGAACCTGCTGCGGCTGGCCCGCATGGGCGTGAGCGTGCTGCCGCCGATGCCGGCCTTCTACAACCACCCACAAAGTGTGGATGACATCGTCAACCACATCGCCGCGCGCGTGCTTGACCAGTTCGGCATCGCGGCGCCGAACGCGAAGCGCTGGGACGGCGAGATGCGAGGGCGCGACGATGTTGTGCCGCTGCGGCCGAAGAGCTGACTTCGATCAGCGCACCTTGCGGGCCGCGGCAACAGCGGCCTTCTGGTCGATATAGGTGCCGGTCCAGAAGCGTACTCGCCGGAAGCGGCCCTTGGCGTCGAAGGTGAAGAAATTGCAGTTCTCCATATCGAAGGGCGTGCCGTCCTTGCGGGCATTCTTGTAGCGCAGTTCTACCGCCACGGTGCCCTTCTCCACGTCGACGACCCAGAGCGTCGGCTTGTGGATCATCCGCTTCGTGTTGCCATGCAGCCGGGCGAAGAAGGCGCCCAATTGCTTCGGCCCTTTCAGGTGCATCGGGCTGTTGACGCAGGTGAGCGTGCCGGTCGCTGCGAAGCAGGCGACACATCCGGCCACGTCGCCGGCATCCATCGTGTCGAAATAGCGCTGCACGGCCTTCACATAGAAGGCGCGGGTTCGTTTGGTGGCCATGGTTCCCCCACAGAAAAGGCGCCGCCGGATTGCTCCGGACGGCGCCTTGAATCGGGCCCGTTACTCCGCCGCTTCGGCGTGCAGCGGGACGATCGGGCAGTTGGCTTCCTTCTCCACGATGTCATAGACGAAGATGAACTTCGCCATGCCCGTCAGGATGCCGGCGACCATGCCCATCTCGAAGATCTGGGCGTCGTCGAAAAAGGGCTTCAGTTCCGCATGCAGTTCCTTCGACAGTTCGCCATGCATGTTGGTCATGACGATCTGGTCGGCGAGCTTCAGCACGACCTTGTCCTTGGCCGAGAAGCAGGGATGGTTCTCGTTCATGATGTTGGCGAGCTGCTCGGCCGTCACGCCTGCCTTGGCCGAGGCGACGCGGTTGCCCTTGTTGCAGAAGGCGCAGCCATGCGTCATCGACAGGCGATAGCGCAGCAGTTCCTTGGTCCGCACGTCGACGCGACCGCTGTAGAACAGCTTTCCGTAGAACTCGTCCTTGTACCAGGCCATCAGTTCCGGGGCGTTGGCGCCCACTTCCTGCATGGTGGCATCGTCGCGCAGCTTCAGCGTCTCGTCATATTCCTGCTGAAGGCGCGGGGTCATCTCGGCGCGTGGCACGCGGCGAAGTACGGGATTGGGCATGTCAGTTACTCCGGCTGCAAAGTTGGTTAGGCAATGTCCATGGCGACGTGGGGGTTTTCTGCCAGCACGCGGCGCGACCAGTATTCGAAGCGCATGTCGATATGCTCGTCCTGCGACAGGAACGCCTTGGCGTGGTTGGCGGACTCAGCAGACAGCTGGACCGGCTTGCCGGCCGACATCGCCTTGAGCTGAATCTCGCAGGCGATCTCCAGCACGATGGCGCCGACCGTCGCCTCGCGCACCGACTTGCCGGTGACGACGACGCCGTGGTTGGTCATCAGCAGGCCGCGGCAGTTGCCGAGCGCCTTGGAAATCTCCCGCGCCTCGTCCTTGCCGAGCACGACGCCTTCGTGATCGTTGTAGTTGGCAATATTCTCGAAAAAGATCGCGGCCTGCTGGTCGAGCGGCAGCAGCGGCTGACCAAGCGAAGCAAGTGCGACTGCGTTGCGCGGGTGCGTGTGCACCACGGCATTCACGTCCGGCCGGGCTTCGTAGATGGCGGCATGGAACAGCAGCGCCTGGTTGACCTCGCCGCCCGTCTTCACGTTGATGTCGAAGTCCACCTCCTGCAGATCGGCGAGGTTGGCTTCGTCAAACCCGAGGCGGAAGCGGTTGGTCCAGAAGGTCTGGGCGCCGGGCAGGCGGGCGGTGACATGGCCGGCCACCTCGTTGCCCTGGCCCTCGCGATTGAGGATGTGGAAGGCCAGCACCAGTTCGCGGCGCATCTGTTCCAGTGCCGAGTTCGAGCGAAAATGGGGGCGAAGCGGTACCGCGCCGGTCATGGGGTGTCTCCTGGAGCCTGCATTTTTGCAAGCTTTGCGTCATTCTGGCGCGGAACGGTGGCCGTGAACAGGGCCGCCACGACCCAGGGCAGGGCCAGCCACCAGTTCTGCCAAATCCCATAGGAAAGATGTGCAACGGCGAACCAGGCGGCCATTGATGCCGCCCCGGCGGCCGGCGCAACGCCAGTCCAGCCGGTGCGGCCGAGCCGCCGGCACACCAGCAGCCACACGCCCGTGGCCAGAATCGCGCCGATGGCGCCGAGTTCGACCCAGACCTGGAGTGCGGCGTTGTGGGGATGCAGGGGCAGGACGCTTTGCAGCCCGGCCATGCGGTCGCCGCCCGGCAGCCCCCGCGCGGCATCGAGACCCCAGCCGAGCAGCGGACGGTCGAGGATGCGCTCGCCGGCAAAGGACCAGATATGGAAGCGATGCAGGAAATTGGTCGGCAGGCCGGGCAGCGCAGCCTTGACCATCTCGGGATCGGCCAGCGTGTTGGCGAGCAGCGGCGCGAGCAGGATCAACAGTGCGCCGCCGATGGCGAGAGCCCGCGCCGCGCTGCGCGGGGCCGCGCGGACGGCGAGCGCGACCAGCAGCGCGAAGACACCGGCGATGAAGGCGGCGAACATCGGCAGCAACAGAAGGGCGACGAGGCCGAGTGCGGCGATCGCAAGTCCCGGCATCGCGCCGAAGCGGCGCTGGAAGACAAGTGCATAGAGAGGCAACAGGATGGCAAGGATCGCGCTGCCCCGGCTTAGCGCCTCGACGGCGATCTCGCCGCGCAATCCGCGCAGGATCGCGCCGCTGGTCGCGCCCTCGACCAGCGCCAGCGCCAGGAACAGCAGGCCACCGCCCATCAGCGCGTTCTCCAGCTGACGACGGCCATCGTCGTTTACGCTGCGCCCGCCTGCCAGCAGCAGCGCCCCGCCCAGCACGATGGCAAACACGCTGAACAGCAGGCGGATCGCGCGCGTCGGATCCGGCGACCAGAGCGTGGTGGCGGCAGCCCAAAGCAGGAGGGCCGCCAGCACCAGAGCGAGCGGCGCCCGCAGGTCGGCGACGAAAGTCTCACGCGCGGCGCGATGGGGCAGCAGCAGCAACGCCGCCAGCGCGCTCACCACGACCAGCGCCTTGGGCGCATAGAGGCCGAGTGGCGGCAACAGCAGCGCCAGCGTGGCGAAGATGACGGCCGGCGAGGGAAGGAGGCGGGTCATGCGGCGGTTCCGCCCGCTTTGACCACGTCCGGCACCAGGGTGGCGAGGGACGCGATGACGCGGCCCTCCGCAAGCTCGGCGAGTCTGGATTCCTGCAGGATGGCGA
>CANJEJ010000027.1 GCA_947473325.1 Alphaproteobacteria bacterium
CGCGCAGGCGAGGCCTCAGTTCCTCGGAATGGGTGTGATCCGCCTTGGAGCCCAGCAGTTCATAGCGGGCGACGATGTTGGAATAGCGGCGCACCCGCCCGTTCGATACGACCGGCACCGACATGGCAGTCAGTTCAAGGAACGAGGTCTCCTTGGGCGGCGGCGGCGGTTCGGCAACCTTCTTCGGCGGCGGCGGGGCATCACCGCCCGACAGCACCATAAAGGCACCGCCCCCGGCACCAGCCAGAAGAACAAGCGCGCCCAAAATGATGAGTAACTTCTTCACGGTCCCGACCGTCACTCTGCTGCAAGGGGCCTCGGCACTTGGAGGCCAGATTAACGATCAGACTATCCTGCACAAGGGCTGCCGGCCGGCATCCGCCGAAAAGCGGTTCAGAAGTGACGATGGCCAGTCTTCTCGAAATGCAACGGCTGGCGGTCGGGCCCCCAGACCGTGACCCGGTCACCCAGGGCCATGCGTCCGATTTCGGTGATCCGCACACCCGTCTCGGCGGCAATCTCGGCGAGTGCCGGGGCTCGGTCCGCCGGTGCCGTGAACAGGATTTCGTAATCGTCACCGCCCGTGAGCACAGCTTCGAGGCCGGCCGGGTCCAGTTCCAGGGCCTGATGCGCAGCCGTCGAACGGGGTACCAGATCGGCGAGAATCTCCGCCCCTAGGCTTGACGCGCGGCAAATGTGGCCAAGATCGCCCACGAGCCCATCCGACACATCCATCGCCGCATGAGCGATCGCAACCAGGCGTGGACCGACGGTAGTGCGGGGATCCGGCAACAGGTAGCGCCGCAGCAAAGTTTCCCGCGCCGCGGCCGGCAACAGGTCAAGCCCACCGCGGCGGACCTGCAAACCCAGCGCGGCATCGCCAATGCTGCCGGTGACAAAGATACGGTCATCCCGCTGCGCCGCGCCCCGGTGCAAGGCCATGCCCTGTCGCACCTGCCCGAACGCGGTCACCGCCAGGGTGAGCGGACCGGGCGTCGCCACCGTGTCGCCGCCAATCAGGATAACGCCGTAGGCCTCACGATCCGCCGCCAGTCCCGCGGCAAAGGCTTCGAGCCAGCCATCATCGACCGAGTCGGGCAGCGCGAGGGCCAGCAGGTAGAAGAGCGGCACCGCACCTTTCGCCGCCACGTCCGACAGGTTCACGCGCAACGCCTTGCGCGCAATGTCGGCTGGTGAGTCGTCGGGAAAGAAGTGCACGCCGGCAACAAGCGCGTCGGTGGTGACGATCAGGTCGTGGCCGGGATCAGGACGGATGCGGGCAGCGTCGTCCTTGAGGTTGAGCCCATGCGCCTCGTCGCTGAGAGGCGCGAACAACGCCGCAATGAGATCGAATTCACTGCGCCTGGTCATTGCCGGAAAGACGCCATGGGGCGCTCCGGCCTAGCCCGCGGCCTTGGCGTCGGCGAGTTCGCCGGGCCGCGCGGCCGAGGCTACGCGGTGCAGCACGCCGTTGATGAAGCCGGGCTGCGGACCGTCGAAAAAGGCATGACCGATCTCGACATACTCGTTGATGACGACGCGGGCGGGAATGTCGAGACGCACCAGCAATTCATACGCGCCGGCCCGTAGCGTCGCGAACAGGATACGCTCCAGCCGATCGGTACCGCGGTCGCCATCAAGCGCCGCCGTGATCGCCTTGTCGATGTCGGGTTCGCGGTCGTCGACTCCGCGCACGACGTCGTTGAAGTGGTCGCGGTCCATCTCGGAGAAATCGACGCCGTCGGCCGCATCGGCGATGTGATGGCTGAGGAAGTCGTCGGCTGCGACCTTGCCGGCGACGTCATTCATCAGCATCTGGTAGATCGCCTGCACGGCACCCAGCCGGGCGAGACGGCGGCCGGCGCTGCGGGATGGCGATGGTTTGGCCGGATCGGTCATCGGCGCGGCAGGAAGCTGTGCTTGATCGCCACCATGTCGAGCGCGGCATTGGCGGCGACGCCACCCTTGTTGCCCTTGTCGCGTGCGGCGCGCGCCCAGGCCTGGTCGAAGTTCTCGACGGTCAGGATGCCGTTGCCGACCGCGAGCGCATAGCGTAGGGCGAGATCATGCACGCCGCGGATGCTTTCGGTGCACACATGGTCGTAATGCGTGGTCTCGCCGCGGATGACGCAGCCCAGCGCGACATAGCCGTCGAAATGCCGATGCCCGTCCGTCAGTGCCATGGAGCCAACGGCGAAGCGTATCACCGCCGGAATTTCCAGCGCGCCCGGAACCGACACGCGCATGTAGCTGGCGCCACGCGCCTCGATCGCCGCGATGGCGCCCTGCACCAGCTCTTCCGCGATGTCCTCGTAGAAGCGCGCTTCGATGATGAGGATCACGGGCGTGGGAGCGCCCGCGTCCGCCTCAGCGCGGGGAGACGGGGCGGTAGTCGATGACCGTGAGACCATAACCTTCGAGTCCAACAATGGTGCGGCGGGAATTGGAAAGCAGGATCATGTTGCGCACACCGAGATCCAGCAGGATTTGCGCGCCCACGCCATAGTCGCGCAGATCGTGCCCCGGGTCGCTCGCCCTCTCGCCCAGTTCGAACGGGATGCGGTCGGCAAGCGTGGCGGGCCTGTCTTCGCGGATCAGCACCACGACGCCGCGGCCTGCTTCGCCGATCTGGCGCATCGCGGCCTGCAGCTTGCCACCCTCCCCCGCCCTCGCGCCCAGCACGTCGTCGACGATGTTAAGCGCATGCACGCGCACCAGCACCGGATCGGTGCCGGACACATCGCCCTTAACCAGCGCTATGTGGTCCACGCCGGTGATGGTGTTCTTGTAGATGAACATGCGAAATGCGCCGCCGGCGAGGCTGTCGAGTTCCGTCTCCACCACGCGCTGTACCAGCGTGTCGACCCGGCGGCGATAGGCGATCAGGTCGGCGATGCGGCCGATCTTGAGATTGTGGAATTGCGCGAACTTCACCAGGTCGGGCATGCGTGCCATGGTGCCGTCATCGTTCATGATCTCGCAGATCACGCCCGACGGATTGAGGCCGGCAAGCCGCGCGATATCGACCGCCGCCTCGGTGTGGCCGGTGCGCACCAGCACGCCGCCCGGACGGGCGACGAGCGGAAAGATATGGCCGGGTGAGACGATGTCGTCACGGCCCTTGGCCGGGTCGATGGCAACTTGGACTGTATGGGCACGGTCGGCTGCCGAGATGCCGGTGGTGACGCCTTCGCGTGCCTCGATCGACACGGTGAACGCCGTCTCGTGGCGGCTTTCATTGTGACGCGCCATCAGCTGCAGGCCAAGTTCCCGGGAGCGCTCCTGGGTGATCGACAGGCAGATCAGGCCTCGCGCGTGCTTGGCCATGAAGTTGATGACCTCCGGCGTCGCCTTCTCGGCCGGAATGACGATGTCGCCCTCGTTCTCGCGGTCCTCATCGTCGACGAGAATGAACATCCGGCCCTTGCGAGCATCCTCGACGATCTCCTCGATCGAGGACAGATAGTCCTGCAGCGACTCGGTGCGCAGATGCTGTTGCACGATCAATCTCTTTCACGCAGGCGGCCGACATAGCGCGCCAGGATGTCTATTTCCAGATTGGCCTGCGCGCCGGGCTGCAAGCCGCCGAGCGTGGTCATCTTCTGGGTGTGGGGAATGACATTGACGCCGAATGTGTCGCCGTCAACTTCGTTCACCGTCAGCGAAATGCCATCGAGCGCCACGCCGCCCTTGGGGGCAATGTAGCGCGACAACGCGGCGGGCGCCCTGAATACGAAGCGGACCGAGTCGCCCTCGGCCTTGCGGCTGAGGATTTCCGCACAGCCATCGATATGACCCGTGACGATATGGCCGCCCAGTTCGTCGCCCACCTTGAGCGCACGCTCGAGGTTGATGCGGCTGTCGACACCCCAATTGCCGAGCGTCGTCTTCGACAGCGTTTCGGCCGAGGCATCGACGGCGAACCAACCCGCCCCCTTATCCACCACCGTCAGGCAGGGACCGGAACAGGCGATGGACGCGCCAATCTCGACCGTGTCCATGTCATAGCGCGTGGCGATGACGAACCGCGTGTCGCCCCGGCGCTCGACGCGCTGGACCTTGCCGATATCGGTGATGATGCCGGTAAACATGCCGTTTACTTAAGGCCGAATCCGAAAAGATTCCACCACGTCCGGTCCCAGAGTCCGCAGCGCGATCCGGTCAAGACGCCGCACCTGGGCTAGATCGGTGATCTTGAGGGTCCCCGTCATCGGCTGGGCATCCCCGCCGAGAAGGCTTGGCGCCCGATAGAGTTCCAACCGGTCCACCAGCCCATCGACCAGAAGCGAGCCGGCCAGCAGCCCGCCCGCCTCGACCAGCACGCGGGTGATGCCGCGTTCGGCCAACACGGCAAAGGACTGGCGGAAATTCACGCCAAAGCCCTCGCGGTCGAGTTCCACCGTATGGACCTCGATTCCTGCCGCGCGCAGCGCATGGGCGGCCGGTTCATCGGCCGGTTTGGCGGTGAAGAGCCACACCGGCACGTCACGCGCCGTTTGCACCAGCTTCGAGGTCAGGGGCGTGCGCAGCTGGGCGTCGAGCACAATGCGAATGGGACTGCGACCTTCCAGGCCAGGCAGGCGGCAGGTCAGGAGAGGATCGTCCGCCACCACCGTCGCCGATCCGACCAGCACAGCATCATATTCAGCGCGCAGGCGATGCACGTCGGCCCGCGCCGCATCGCCCGTGATCCACTGGCTTTGTCCCGACGCCGTGGCGATACGTCCGTCCGCCGTTGCGGCCGTCTTCAGCGTCACCAGCGGAATGCCGCGGCGGACGCGATGAATGAATCCTTCGTTGAGTTCTTCCGCTTCCGCCGCACAGACGCCCTCGGAAACGGGAATGTTCGCCGCCTGCAGTCGGGCAATGCCCCGCCCGTTCACCCGTTCGTCGGGGTCGCGGCAGGCGACGACAACCCGCGCAATCCCGGCCGCAACCAGCGCGTCGGCACAGGGTGGTGTCTTGCCGTGATGGCTGCAGGGTTCGAGCGTGACATAGGCGGTGGCGCCGCGCGCGGCATCGCCGGCGCGCCACAAGGCTTCGGTTTCGGCATGGGGGCGGCCGCCCTTCTGTGTCCAGCCGCGGCCGACGAGCTGGCCGCCGCGGACCAGCACGCAGCCGACCGCCGGATTGGGCCAGACCTGTCCAAGACCGCGCCGCGCCAGCGCCAGTGCCGCCTTCATCCAGGCGGCATCGGCTGCGTCAGTCGTCTTCACCGTCTTTGACCTGCCCCATGTCGCCGATGAAGGCTTCGAAGTCGCGCGCTTCGCGGAAGTTCTTGTAGACCGAGGCAAAGCGCACGAAGGCGACCTGGTCGAGATTGGCGAGGGCTTCCATCACCAGTTCGCCGATCATGTCGGACTTGATCTCGGATTCGCCCAGGCTTTCGAGCCGGCGGACGATGCCGTTGATCATGCGTTCGACGCGTTCGGGATCAACCGGGCGCTTGCGCGTCGCGATCATGATCGATCGCGCGAGCTTGTCGCGGTCGAAGGGCACGCGCTGACCGGTCTTCTTCACCACGGTCAGCTCGCGCAGCTGCACACGCTCGAACGTTGTCCAGCGCGCGCCGCAGGCCGGGCAAAAACGCCGGCGACGGATCGCGGTGTTGTCTTCCGCGGGCCGCGAATCCTTGACCTGCGTTTCCTCATGGCCACAGAACGGGCAGCGCATTGTTTCCCCCTGTTGTCGTCCCCCGCCCCGGCTCAGCCGCCGTAGATCGGGAAGCGGCGGCAGAGTTCAAGCACGCGTTCCCGCACGCGCCCCTCTACCGCCTGGTTGTTGTCCGGATTGGTGGCGAGGCCATCGAGGACCTCGCAGATCAGCGATCCCACGTCGCGGAATTCTGCAACCCCGAAGCCGCGCGTCGTGCCGGCAGGTGTGCCAAGGCGCACGCCCGACGTCACCGTCGGCTTTTCGGGGTCGAAGGGAATGCCGTTCTTGTTGCAGGTGATATGGGCGTTTTCGAGCGAGCGTTCCGCCGCCTTGCCGGTCAGCTTCTTCGGCCGCAGGTCGACCAGCATGACATGCGTGTCGGTGCCGCCCGTGACGATGTCGACGCCGCCTTCGACCAGCCGCGCAGCGAGCGCGCGGGCATTGTCGACGATGGCGCGGGCATAGGTCTTGAACTCCGGCTGCAACGCTTCCTTGAAGGCCACTGCCTTGCCGGCAATGACATGCATCAGCGGGCCGCCCTGCATGCCGGGGAAGATCGCCGAATTGATCTTCTTCGCCAGATCCTCGTGGTTGGTCAGGATCATGCCGCCGCGCGGGCCGCGCAGCGTCTTGTGCGTCGTCGTGGTGACGACGTGGGCATGCGGCAGCGGGCTCGGATGCACCCCCCCCGCAACGAGACCGGCGAAATGCGCCATGTCGACCATCAGGAAGGCGCCGACCGAATCCGCAATGGCGCGGAAGCGCGCGAAATCGATGGTGCGCGGAATGGCGGAACCGCCGGCGACGATCAGCTTGGGCTTGTGCTGCTTCGCCAGCTGTTCGACCTGTTCATAGTCGATCAGATTGTCCTGCCGGCGCACACCATACTGGACCGCCTTGAACCACTTGCCCGACTGATTGGGCGCCGCGCCATGCGTCAGGTGACCGCCGGCGTCGAGCGACATGCCAAGGATGGTGTCACCCGGCTGGATCATCGCCATGAAGGCGCCCTGGTTCGCCTGCGAGCCGGAATTGGGCTGCACGTTGGCGAACTGGCAGTCGAACAGCTTCTTCGCCCGTTCGATGGCGAGGCTCTCGACCACATCGACATATTCGCAGCCGCCGTAGTAGCGCTTGCCCGGATAGCCTTCGGCATATTTGTTGGTCAGCACCGAGCCCTGCGCGGCCATCACCGCGGGACTGACGATATTTTCCGACGCGATCAGTTCGATCTGCGTCTGCTGGCGCTTCAGTTCGCCACCGATCGCGTCGAAGATTTCCGCATCATCCTGGGCCAGATCGGCCGCGAAGAAGCCCTTGCCGCGCGGCTTCGCTGCCGCGTTTGATGAACTCATACCTTTACCTCCAGCCCGGCTGTCTCGCCGAGCTTCTTGACCCGGGCGGCATGCCGCCCGCCTTCGAATTCCGTAGTGAGAAAGGTGCGCACGCAATCGCGCGCCACCTCGGGACCAATCAGCCTTGCCCCCAGCGCCAGGATATTTGCGTCGTTGTGCTGGCGCGAAAGACGCGCCGAAACCGTGTCATGGCAGGGGGCCGCGCGCACGCCCGGGTTGCGATTGGCGGCCATGCTGATGCCAAGGCCCGTGCCGCAGATCACGATTCCGCGGGCCGCCCGGCCGCTCGCCACCGCCTCGGCGCATTTGCGGCCAAAATCGGGGTAATCGACGGATTCGAGCCCATGGGTGCCGAGATCGAGCACGTCGAAACCCAAGGCGGCGACCTCCTCGCACACCAACCCCTTCAGCGGGAAGCCTGCATGGTCGGCAGCGATCGCGACGGTCAGCTTGGGCATTGGCCGGTTGGGGATAACCTGTCTGGAGAAGGGCGAGTCCATACCATATGTCGCCCCACCCTGCCACCGCCGCACTAGCCCTCGCCCACATGGCAGGTTTGCGGCCAGCGCGGGGACCGGCCGCATGACCCCAGCAGAAGATATTCAACCAAAAGTTGTGTCGTAGACTCTTGGGAAGGCACCATATTAGACTTGGGCCCAACCGGACGGCCGCCGCGATAGCCGAAGCCGGAGACAATGAATTTCGGAGGAACAGCATGATCTTGCAGCGGATTTCGCCTGTTCTCGGCGCTGCTGTCGTCGTCGCAGGCCTGTCGATCAGCGCCGTTTCCCCCGTCATGGCGCAGGGCGCCAAACTTGGCGCGCTGATGCCGCTCACCGGCGCACTCGCGCAATACGGGCCGAGTTCGCTCAACGGAATCAACCTCGCGCTGAAGCAGATCAACGACCAGGGCGGCGTTCTGGGCGGAAAGCTTGAGGTGGTTGTGGCTGACAGCCAGACCAATCCGCAGGCCGCCGTGAACGCGGCGAAGCAGCTCAGCTCCACCAACAAGCTGTCGGGCTTTGTCGGTCCGCTGGCATCAGGCGAGACGATCCCCGTCGTGCAGAGCGTGGCGGCGGTCGAAGGCATCCCGCTGATCACAGGCTCTGCCACCGCGCCAGGCATCACCACGCTTGCCGACAACGACTTCGCCTTCCGCACCACGGCTCACGACGCCGTGCAGGGCGTGGTGCTCAGTGACCTCGTCAAGAAGCGAGGCGTGAAGAAGATTGCGATCATGTATCGCAACGACGACTACGGCAAAGGTCTGTCGGAAGCCTTCTCCAAGCGCTTCAAGGAAACCGGCGGCGATGTGACGAGCAACGTCGGCTTCGAGGAGAAGCAGGCGAGCTATCGCGGCGAGTTGCAACGCGCGTCGCAGGGCGGGCCCGAAGCCCTGCTCCTGATCGCCTTCCCCGGCGAAGGCACCCCGTTGCTGAAGCAGGCGATCGAAGAAGGGCTGTTCAAGAAGTTCGTCTTCACCGACGGCATGAAATCGACCGAGGTCATCAAGGCCATCGGCGCCGCCAACCTGAACGGCTCCTACGGCACGGCACCGGAGGCGAAGGCCTCCGACAGCACCCGGCTGTTCCGCGAGGCCTATCAGAAGGAACATGGCCAGCTGCCGCCGCTGCCCTTCATCGACACTTTCTATGACGCGGCCTTCATCCTCGCGCTGGCCATCGAGAAGGCCGGCTCAACCGATCCGAAAAAGGTGCGCGACGCGATTCGCGAAGTAGCCAACGGCCCGGGCGAGGCGATCCGACCGGGGGAATGGGCCAAGGCGAAGCAGCTCATCAAGGATGGCAAGAAGATCGACTATGTCGGTTCGGCCGGCAGCCAGGATTTCGACAAGGCGGGCGACGTGCCCGGCAGCTTCGGCATCTGGTCGATCGACGGCGGAGAGATCAAAACCATCGAGGTTATCGAGGCAAGCTGAACCGGTCACAGGGGAAGCACGCTAGGGGGTCCGGTGTCCAATTCACCGGGCCCCTTTTTTTGCCCGATTATTTCCGCTTGCCGCCGACGTCGCGCGATTCGGGCAACAGCCCATCTGGGCGCCAGAGCAGGATGGCGATCAGCACCGCGCCGACCAGCATGACGCGCAACGCGCCGAGCTGGGTGGCATATTTCACCGGCGCCAGGCTGATCAGGCCAGTGGTGAAGGTGTAGAGCCACCAGATGACAAAGGCGCCGAGGATCGCGCCCTTGCCATTGCCGGCGCCGCCGACGATCAGCATCACCCAGATGATGAAGGTGCCGAACATCGGCTCGAACACCTCGGGGCTGATGAAGCCCGCGAAATGGGCATAGAGCCCGCCGCCCAGCCCCATGACGGCGGAGCCAAGGACGAAGGCCTCCAGCCGGAAACGATCGACATTCTTGCCGGCGGCGAGCGCCGCCGATTCGCGTTCGCGCAGCGCACGCAGCGCGCGGCCCCACGGCGCGCGGCGGGCGCGCTCCAGCAACAGGTAGAGTCCCACCACCACCACGGCGACGAGGACGAAATAGGCAAGGTTGCGTTCGTCCGCCGGCATGCCCTGGAAGGGATGCGGAATGGCGAAGACGCCGCGCGTGCCATTCGACAGCCAGTCCTCGTTCTTCAGGGTCAGGCGGATGATCTCGGCCAGCCCGATGGTGGCGATGGCGAGATAGTCCTCGCGCAGGCGGATGGTGATGAGGCCAATGAGCAGCGCGAGCAGGCCGGACACCACCACGGCCCCGGCGAGTCCGATAACGATGGGCAGCGCGAAACCGCCGAGATGATTGTCGGTCGGCGCGGTGGTGAGGATGGCCGAGGTATAGGCGCCCGCCGCGAAGAAACCGGCGACACCGATGTTGAACTGGCCGGTGTAGCCCCATTGCACATTAAGGCCGAGCGCCATCACCGCATAGATGCCGGCAAAGGCAAGCACGAAGGGATCGAGCAGGTAGATCAGGCTGGCGCCGACATGTTCCATCATCACGCCCTTCCGCCGACCAGGCCCTGCGGCCGCCAAAGCAACATGGCCACCATCAGGAGAAAGGTGATGGCGGGCTTGTAGGACGTGAGCGACCAGTCGGCGCCGAACACGCCGGGCAGGCCTGCGCCGAGTTCCGCCGAAATGCCCACCACCATCGCCCCGGCGATGGCGCCATAGGGCTTGCCGATGCCACCCAGGATGGTGGCGGCGAAGATGGCGAGCAGGATGTCCCAGCCGAGCGTCGGCTGCAGCCGCGTGTCGAGCGCAAGGAACACGCCGCCGGCGGCGGCAAGACCGGCGCCGATCACCCAGGTCCACAGGATGACCCGGTCGGTGTCGATGCCGGTGATACGGGCGAGATCGGGATCGTCTGCCATCGCCCGCATCGCCTTGCCCATGCGCGTGCGCTGCAGGAAAAGGCTGAGCAGGATGACGAGCAGCACCGTACCGATGATGATGATGAGCTGATCTTCCTTGATGCGCAGGCCGAGGAAGCGCATCGGCGGCTTGATTCCCGATTCATAGACCGTGATGTCCGGGCCCCAGATCACCAGCACCGCGTTGCGCAGGATGAAGGCCACGCCGATCGAGGCGATGAGCAGGATGACCGGCCGCGTGCGCCGGAGGCGGCGATAGACGACCCGGTCGAAGGCAAGTGCCACCAGGATCGCGGCCAGTACGGCGAAGGGAAAGGCCAGCCAGATCGACGCGCCCGTCGCCGTCATGAAGAAGAGCGCGAAATAGGCGCCCGCCGTCATCAGGTCGCCATGGGCGAAATGGGCAAAGCGCAGGATGCCGAAGATCAGCGAGACGCCCACAGCACTCAGCGCGATGACGCTGCCGAGCAGGATGCCGTAGATGAGAAGCTGCAGGATGTCAGTCAGCATGCCGTCAGCCGCCCAGGAACATGTGCGCGACCTCGGGATTGGCGGCGAGTGCAGGACCGGTATCCTCAAAACGGTTCTGGCCCATCACCAGCACATAGCCGCGATGGGCAATGGCCAGGGCATCGCGCGCGTTCTGCTCCACCATCAGCACGGCGACGCCCATCGTGTTGATCTCGACGATCTTGGTAAAGATCATCTCGGTGAATTTGGGCGACAGGCCGGCGGTGGGCTCGTCGAGCAGGAGCAGCCGTGGCTCCAGCATCAGGGCGCGACCGATCGCCACCATCTGGCGCTGGCCGCCCGACATGGTGCCGGCCGCCTGCCTGCGCCGCTCCTTCAGCACCGGGAAGAGGTCGAAGATCTGCTCCATGCGGGCGGAAAAGTCGTCGCGGCGCAGGAAGGCGCCCATTTCCAGATTTTCCTGCACTGTCAGCGAGGCAAAAACATTCTTTTCCTGCGGCACGTAGCAGAGCTTGCGCGCGGCCAGCTGATCGGCGCGCAGGCCCGTCACTTCCTCGTCGCCAAAGATGATGCGGCCCTCGCGCAGGGAAACAAGGCCCACCAGCGCCTTCAACGCCGTCGACTTGCCCGCCCCGTTGGGGCCGACGATGACGACAATCTCGCTGGCGCCGACACGCAGGGTCGTGCCATTCAGGATATCGGCCCCGCCATAGCCGCCGCGCAGCTTCTCGGCCGCCAGCAGGGTCATGTGCTGGAGTCCCGCACGCCGCCGAGATAGGCGGCCCGGACCTCGGCGTTGGCGCGCACCTCGTCCATGCTGCCGCGCGCCAGCACCTTGCCTTCCGCCATCACGATGACCTGGTCGCAGAGCGAGGCAATCAGGTCCATGTCGTGTTCGACGATGCAGATGGTGTAGCCGCGTTCGCGGTTGAGCGTGCGGATGTGCTCGCGCAGCTTGGCCATCAGGGTTGGATTGACGCCGGCGCCGGGCTCGTCGAGCAGCACGAGGCGCGGTTCCGTCATCATCGTGCGGCCGAGTTCGAGCAGCTTCTTCTGCCCGCCCGACAGGTTGCCGGCATATTCCTCGCAAACATGATCCAGGCTCAGAAAGGCCAGCACCTCGTCGGCCCGCGCCCGGATGGCCGCGTCTTCAGTCTGCACGCGCCCCCATTGCACCCAGGCCCGCCAGACGCTTTCACCGCTCTGGCCCGCCGGTACGACCATGAGGTTGTCGCGGACGGTCATGCGGTCGAAGGTCGCGGGAATCTGGAAGGTGCGGACAAGCCCGCGGGCGAACAGCCGGTGCGGCGGCAGGCCCGTCACATCCGCGCCATCGAGCAGCACCGTGCCGGAATCCGGCTTGAGGAACCCGGCGACCATGCCGAAAAGCGTGCTCTTGCCCGCGCCGTTCGGTCCGATCAGGCCGGTGATGGAACCGGCCGGGATTTCGAGGCTGGCGCCATCGACAGCACGGATGCCGCCAAAACTCTTGACGAGGGAGTGCACGGCGAGGAGCGGTGCGCGGCCGGCGGCCGCAACGGTCGCCGGCATGCCGTCAGCGGCCGGTTGCGCCGGCCTTCCTGGCCAGCACCATTTCAAGCTTGCGCACGGCCACCCGCGCCAGATCGGATTCGCTCGCGCGCGGATCGCCCACCATAGAGACCTCGGTGTTCGTCTTCGGGTCGATGGCCGACACTTTCACGTAAGCGCCGACGCGCTGAAACTCGACCAGGTAGCCCTTGTCCCCCGCAGTCACGGGCCTGCCCCCTTGGTTCATTCACCATATGCGACCGCCGGCTCCAGCGGTCCTGCATGCGAAGCATAACCCAAATGCGCAGCCATGACTTGACGGGACTGCGCCAGTCGATTCGACTAGGGGCTTCCGCGCCGGAATGTCCGGCACGGCCTCTCCCCGGGCCATCTTTGACCGACCCCGTCCGTTCCGCGACTTCTCCGCCGCCGCGTTCGCTGTTCCGCGACGGCTCGTTCCTGCGCCTGTGGGCGATCGGCAGCATGATCATGGCGACACGGTGGCTGGAAATCCTCGCCACCAGCGTCTTCACCTATGCCATCACTGAGTCGGCCCTGGCCGTGGCTTTGGTCAATCTCGCCCGCACCGCCCCCAACCTGTTGTTCGGTGCCTTTACCGGAGCGATCGCCGATCGCTTCGACCGGCGGCTCCTGCTGATTTGCGGGCAGGCCTCGATTGCCGGCGTAAGCGCGATCCTCTGGCTTCTGGCCGGGACAGGGTTGATCACGCCCTGGTACATCGCCATCGGCGCCTTCCTCAACGGAATCGTTTTCTCGACCGAATTTCCTGTGCGCCGCGCGCTGATGGCCGAGATCGCGGGCATGGATCGGGTGGGCCGCGCCATGGGCCTTGACCTCACTGCCAACAATGCGACGCGCATCATCGGGCCGGCGGCGGGGGGATTGATCTATGAGGCATTGGGCATTGGCGGCGTCTACATGGTCGCGATGGCCGTCTACCTGATGGGCGTCGTGCTTGCCGTCGGGGTGGTGCGGATGCCCCGGCCGATCGCCGCCGCAACGCGAAACGTGTTCCAGAGCGTCGGCGAGGGATTGCGCTATGTACGCAGCCAGCCTGCCCTGATGGGCACCATGGCGCTCACCGTGATCATGAACATCTGGGGCTTTCCCTATGCCAACATGGTGCCTGTCGTGGCGCGTGACGAACTGGGCCTTAGCCCCTTTCCCACCGGCCTGCTGATGGCGGGCGAAGGTGTGGGAGCGCTGATCGGCTCCCTACTCGTCGCTGCCTATGCTCGCCCGGCACATTTCGCCAAGCTCTATCTCTACGGCGCCTTCCTGTTGATCAGTTGCGTGGTGCTCTTTTCGTTTTCCCGCTTCTTTGAGTTGTCGATCGCTATAACATTCCTCGCCGGCTTCGGCGTGGCGGGCTTCACCACCATGCAGGCGACGCTTCCCTATGTCCTGTCGCCGCCCGAGATGCGGGCGAGGGTGATGGGCGTGCTGTCGGTTTGTGTCGGCTCCGGACCCATCGGCCTCCTTAATCTCGGCCTGATGTCGGAGTGGTTCGGCGCCTCCAACGCGCTTCTGGTGTCGGGTATCGAAGGCCTTGTCGCGCTCGCCGTCGCGTTCCTGGTCTGGCGGGAAATCCGATGACCAGCGCACCGACCTTTGCCGACCGCTGGGCCCTGATGACCGACGGCCGATTCCAGCGCGTCTGGTTCATGGGCCTGGTCACCGAGGCGATCCGCTGGCTCGAAATGGTGGCGACCGCGATCTTCGTGTTCCAGCTCACCGGCAGCGCCTTCGACGTCGCCATCGTGATGTTCTGCCGCCAGATTCCCATGGTGCTGTTTGGTGCGCTCTATGGCGCGCTCGCCGAACGGATGGACCGGCGGATTATTCTGCTCATTTCGATGGGCGCGCTGACCATCGGCACCGGCATCCTGGGCACGCTGGCCTTGTTCGATGCGATCCGGGTCTGGCATGTCGCCTTCGGCGGCTTCCTGGGCGGCATGGTATTCGCCACCGACTTCCCGGTCCGCCGCGTCGTGCTAGGCGAAATCGCCGGCCTGCCGCGCGTCGGCGTGGCGATGGGGCTCGATCTCGTCACCCGCAGCGCCACCCGCATGCTGGGACCAGCAGCGGGCGGCATCCTTCTTGCCAGCACGGGGCTGCCGGGCACCTACCTGCTCGCCACCGCGCTCTATGCCATTTCCTTCTTCGGGCTGCTGTCGCTGCGGTATGAGGCCGAGGTTCAAACGCGTCCGGTCGGCAATATCTTCGCCAATATCGTCGATGGCTTTCGGTACATCCGCAGGCATCGGCTGGTTCTGGCGACCCTGGTGGTGACTGCCATCAACAACATGCTCATCTTCTGCTACATCACGATGGTGACGCCCATCGCGCAGGGAAAAATGGGCCTGTCGGAATCGTTGACCGGCATCCTGACCGCCTGCGAGGGTGCCGGCGCCTTCATTGGTGCGCTGGTGATCGCCACCCTGGGCCAGCAGGCGCAGTACGCGCGCATCTATTTCTTCGGCTCGCTGGTATCCGCCTGCGCCGCTGTCGGCTTCTCTTTCAGCGACAGCTTCTTCACCGGCGCTGCCGCGCTGCTGGTGGCCGGGTTCGGCGTCGGCTGCTTCGCGTCGATGCAGAGCACCCTGATCGTGCTGAAAACCGACCCCGCCATGCGCAGCCGGGTGATGGGCGTGGTGTCTGTGGCGATCGGCGCCGGTCCGCTTGGCACGCTGCAGATCGGCGCGATCGGCCAGTGGCTCGGCCCCCAGAACGCCATTCTGTTATCTGCTACGATTGGCGCCACGGTCCTGATCGGCGCTGGTCTCATATGGCCAGAACTGCGTCGCCGGCTGGTATGAAACGAAAACGGCGCCCGCAGGCGCCGTTTGTCCGTCGCTCCGCAGGCCTGCTCAGGCCGCGGCGTATTTCTGAATGTCGTGCACCGACCACACATGGGCGAGCACGCCCACAAGATCCTTCATCATCTGGTCAGTGTGCAGCGGCGAGGGTGTGAAGCGCAGCCGCTCGGTGCCGCGCGGCACGGTCGGATAGTTGATCGGCTGCACATAGATGCCGAATTCCTGCAGCAGCATGTCGGAGGCGCGCTTGCAGCAGGGCGCGTTGCCCACCAGCAGCGGCACGATATGGGTGACCGACGGCATGACCGGCAGGCTGACCGCCTTCATCATGCTCTTGAGCTTGTTCGCCCGTTCCTGGTGACGCACGCGCAATTCGTTGTGCACCTTGAGATGCCTGATCGAGGCGAGCGCGCCCGCCGCCAGCACCGGCGACAGCGAGGTCGTGAAGATAAAAGAGGAAGCGAAGCTGCGCACCACGTCGACAAGCACGCCGGACGCGGCGATGTAGCCGCCCATGACGCCGACCGCCTTGCCGAGCGTGCCTTCGATCATCGAGACGCGGTGCATCTGGCCGTCGCGTTCGGCAACGCCGGCGCCACGCGCGCCATACATGCCCACCGCATGCACTTCGTCGAGATAGGTGAGCGCGTTGTATTTCTCGGCGAGGTCGCAGATTTCCTTGATCGGCGCCACGTCGCCATCCATCGAATAGACGGATTCGAAGGCGATCAGCTTGGGCGCGTCGGGATCGGTCTCGCGCAGGAGCTGTTCGAGATGCTCGACGTCATTGTGGCGGAATATCTTCTTCTGCGCCTTGCTCGCCCGGATGCCCGCGATCATCGACGCGTGGTTGAGTTCGTCCGAGAAGATCACGCAGCCGGGCAGCAGCCCGGCAAGGGTGGATAGCGCCGCCTCGTTGGCGGTGTAGCCCGAAGTGAAGAGCAGCGCGGCTTCCTTGCCATGCCAGTCGGCGAGCTCGTGCTCCAGCTCGACATGATAATGGGTGGTGCCGGAAATGTTGCGGGTGCCGCCCGAGCCGGCGCCAACCTTGTGCAGCGCATCTTCCATCGCCGCGATGACGACCGGGTTCTGGCCCATGCCGAGATAGTCATTCGAACACCAGACGACGACATCGTTCTTGCGCCCGGCATCATGCCAGGTGGCCTGCGGAAAGGCGCCGGCCTGCCGTGCTAGGTCGATGAAGACCCGGTAGCGGCCCTCCTTCTTCAGGGCGAGAATCTGGTCTGCGAAGAAGCGATTGTAATCCATCCCACCAACCCTTGGTCCTGAAACCCCTCGAGTTGCCCCGACGGACCGTGTCCGGACTTTACGGACTACGGAGGCAGGGAGCAAACCTGACAGAGCGTCGCATACGCGTCTTCGCCGGAACTTGATCTGTCTCAAGCTGCGAGCGATTCTCAAGTGAAGGATGCGCCCGGAGCCTGCCTGCCCTATGCTGTACCCAACAAAGGGCTTCGCGGACGGGACCGGCCCCTTTATAACCCCGCCGCATCGCGCCCTATTCCCTGATCGGCCGCCCAAGGAGGAATTCAATGAGTGTCGCCCGCGCCGAGAAGCCGTCCCGTTCGGCCGAATCCACCTTTCAGTGGGATGACCCCCTCCTCCTTGAGACCCAGCTCACTGAGGAAGAGCGCATGATCCGCGACACGGCCCGCGACTTCGCCCAGTCCAAGCTGATGCCGCGCGTGCTCGAGGCCAACCGCCACGAGAAATTCAACCGCGAGATCTTCAATGAGATGGGCGAACTCGGCCTGATCGGCCCGACCATCCATGGCTATGGCTGCGCCGGTGTCGGCTATGTCTCCTACGGCCTGATCGCACGCGAGATCGAACGGGTCGATTCGGGCTATCGCTCCGCGATGAGCGTGCAGTCGAGCCTCGTCATGTATCCGATCTATGCCTATGGCAGCCAGGCGCAGAAGGACAAGTTCCTGCCCCGCCTCGCCCGGGGCGAGATCGTGGGCTGCTTTGGCCTGACCGAGCCGGACGTCGGCTCCGATCCCGGCGGCATGAAGACCCGCGCCCGCAAGGTGGACGGCGGCTTCATCGTCTCCGGCGCCAAGATGTGGATCACCAATTCGCCGATCGCCGACGTCTTCATCGTCTGGGCAAAGAACGAGGACGGCAAGATCCAGGGCTTCATCCTGGAAAAGGGCATGAAGGGCCTGACGGCGCCGAAGATCGAGGGCAAGTTCAGCTTGCGCGCCTCGGTCACCGGCGAAATCGTCATGGACGAGGTCTTCGTGCCGACCGAAAACATGTTGCCCGGCGTGCTTGGCCTGTCCGGACCGTTCGGCTGTCTCAACAACGCCCGCTATGGCATTGCCTGGGGTTCGATCGGTGCCGCCGAATTCTGCTGGCACGCCGCGCGCTCCTATACGCTGGGGCGCCAGCAGTTCGGCAAGCCGCTCGCCGCCAACCAGCTGATCCAGAAGAAGCTCGCCGACATGCAGACCGAGATCGCGCTCGGCCTGCAGGCTGCGCTGCAGGTCGGCCGCCTGAAGGACGAAGGCAAGGCGACACCAGAAATGATTTCGCTGATCAAGCGCAACAATTGCGGCAAGTCGCTGGATATCGCCCGCATGGCGCGCGACATGCATGGCGGCAACGGCGTGCATGACGAGTACCATGTCATCCGCCATGTGATGAATCTGGAAGCCGTGAACACCTATGAGGGCACGCATGACATCCATGCGCTGATCCTGGGCCGCGCCATTACCGGCATACAGGCGTTCAAATAAGACCTGAGGAACTGGAAAGGGGCCGCCTGCACAGCGGCCCCTTTTTTTGTTCGGCGCGTGCCGAGAGGGGGCACCATGGGCACCCTCCCACTCCGAACGCCCTTGTCCAGACTGCGGCGTCGGGGCTCCCTATTTCGCCGCCTTCTCGATCCGGGTGATATCGCCTTCGGTAAACAGATAGGTCCGCAGGAACCTGTCCATCCCTGGGGTCCGGCGCCGGATCCATTCCAGCACCATGGCCGCATGCTCGATTTCCTCGTCGCGGTTGTGCTCAAGGATGGCCTTGAGCTGGGCATCCGTGCAGGCATCGGCACGCTGCTGATACCAGTCCACCGCCTCAAGTTCTTCCATCAGCGAAACGATCGCGCGATGCAGATCAATGGTTTTCGGATCGAGGCTGTCTTTCTCTTCATGCAGGCCGACACTCGCCATGGCGCTGGCTCCTTGTTGGTGTGCCAGGCAACCCCAGCAATTCCTCGGCGACAGACCGCCGTCCGCGGACTGGGCATCAGCGCGGTTCGGCGTCCGTTGCTGGGTAAACGAGGAAATGCCCAAGAGGTTGCGGCAAAAACAGCCCGCGAAGTGTTAGGTGCCTGCGAGGACTGGGGCCGACAAAGGGAAGGCTGTCCCTCAACGCAACCATGCCAGAAGACGCGACACTGCGGCGTCATATAGGCCGAACGGAGGCGATGCCCTGGACCCAAGCCCTGCGGGCTGGAAGCGGTGTCGGTCGGAAACGGTCGAGTGGCGCTAGCTGGCGCCGGACAGGCAGTTCGTCAGTGCAGACGCGAGGTTGTGCAGGATGGTGGCGTAAGCGTCGGGTCCGGGCGGAACGGCGGCACCGATGGGATCAAGTTCGCCGCTGCGCGCTGCCGTTCCCTGAAGGAGCGTGTTGACGAGCGCCGGTGTGAACTGCGGTTCGCGGAAGACGCACACGGCGCGGCGATCGGCAATCTTCGCGCGGATCTCGGACACGCGCCGGGCACCGGGCTGGCGTTCTGGATCGACGGTGAGCGATCCGGCAGCATTCAGGCCATAGCGCGCTTCGAAATACTGGTAGGCGTCGTGGAAGACAATGAACGGCTGTCCGCGCACCGGCACCAGGTCAGTGGCGATGCGCTGGTCGAGCGCCGCCAACTCGCCCGCCACCTTTTCGGCATTGGCGGCATAAACGGCAGCGCGCCCCGCATCGACGGCGCCGAGCGCTGCCGCAACCGCACGGGCAATGGCCTGGCCGTTGCGGGGATCGAGCCAGATGTGCCCGTCGAGTTGCGCCCGGCTGTGGTCATGGCCATGCCCATGATCGTCGTCTTCAGCCTCCCAGGCCCCGCCCTCGCGCAGCGGCAGCGTGGCCACCCCGGGCGCTTTCAGCAGGCGCAGAACACCTGCCTTGTTCTTGCGATTGGCAAGGGGGCGGCGCAGCCAGGTTTCAAGGCTGTCGTCGACCAGGACGACCAGATCGGCGCCGGCCACCGCGCGCGCATCGGAAGGCTTCAGGGTATAGGTGTGCTCGGATGCCGCGCCGCTGATCAGCAAGGTTGGCGTGCCCACCCCGTCCATGACGCCCGCCACGATCGCGTGCAGGGGCTTGAGCGTCACCAGCACGCGGGGTGCCTGCGCCTCGGCTGCTCCGGCCAGGAAGAGGCAGGCAAGAAACAAGGCAAGGCCGCGCACAGCATTCTCCGTTACGTGATACTGTAACAACGTTACAGAGTAACAATAGCGACCGTCAACCCTGATGCGGTGCGTCAGAAACGGGAAACGTGCAGCCTAACGGGGCCGCGCCTGCTTCAGCGGGACAGGAAGGGACCTAGCGCTGGCCGCCGTAGCGGATCTCGTCGCTCCAGAAGCGTTCGAGCTGGCGCAGGATGTCGTTCATCGCCGACAGCTTCTCGGCGCCGAGCGGGCCACGGCCCAGGGTTGTCACATGCGTTTCGTAGAGCGTGTTGATACGGCCGTAGAGGTCGAGGCCTTTTTCCGTCAGGCGCAGGCGCACCGAGCGGCGATCATGCGTCGACCGCTCCTGCTCCAAATAGGTGTTCTCCACCATCTTCTTGACGTTGTAGGAGACGTTGGAGCCGAGGTAATAGCCGCGGCCGGTGAGTTCGCCCACCGTCATCTCGTCCCGGCCGATGTTGTAGAGAATCAGGGCCTGGATGTTGTTGATGTCCTGGATGCCCAGGCGATCAAGCTCTACCTTCACCACGTCAAGGAAGCGACGGTGCAGGCGTTCGATGAGTTGAAGCGATTCAAGGTAGAGCTTTTTGTATGCCCCTTCCTGGCCGCCAGACGAATCGGTCATTGCTGTCAATGTCCTCGACGCCAGCCAACGCCGGACCTCGGGACCCCCTTCCGAATGCCACCCAAGGTAGCGGTAGCCCCGCGCCGGTGCCAGCGGTTTTTGCTGCCAGGACAACGGGCTAGAGCGGACGGTTGAGGGCAAGGTTGCCGGGCGGGCAGGTTGGACGCCGGCCGCGGCTTCGACTACCGTGCGGCCCCGAGGAAGCCAGCCATGTCCACGCCCACAATCGAACGCAAGCTCACCGCCGTCATGGCCGCCGATGTGGCCGGCTACAGCCGCATGATGGGCGAGGATGAGGCCGGCACCATGGCAGCGCTCGGCGAGTGCCGGGCCCTGATGATGGGCTTCATCACCCGCCACCGCGGCCGCATCGCCAACACGGCGGGCGATTCGGTGCTGGCCGAGTTCCCCAGCGTCGCCGATTCGGTTCAGGCCGCCGCCGAGATCCAGCGCGAGCTGGGCGAGCGCAACGCCACCCTGCCGGACGCGCGGCGGATGCAGTTCCGCATCGGCATCAACCTGGGCGACGTCATGGTCAAGGACGGCGACCTGTTCGGCGAGGGCGTCAACGTTGCCGCCCGGTTGCAAGAGATGGCGCCCGCCGGCGGTATCTGCATCTCCGGCTCGGTCTATGACCAGGTTCGCAACAAGCTGTCGATGGCCTACGAGTTCCTCGGCGTGAAGGCGGTCAAGAACATCGCCACCGAGGTACCGATCTATCGCGTCGTCCTCAACCCCGACGAAGCCGCCCGGCTGGGCGAAGCCGCCGCCACCGGTCCCGCCCATGGCAGCGCGGGCTCGCCAACCCCCGAACCCGCCACACCGCCACCGGTGT
This sequence comes from Alphaproteobacteria bacterium, assembly GCA_947473325.1. Lineage (GTDB taxonomy): Bacteria > Pseudomonadota > Alphaproteobacteria > SHVP01 > SHVP01 > CANJEJ01. The sequence continues at coordinate 21,091 of CANJEJ010000027.1, forward strand.
TCCACGACATCCGCACGGTCAAGCTGGTCCGCACCCTGGCACTGGGCGTGGTGCTGATCCTTTTCCTTGGTGCGGTCGATCTCACCCGCGATGGCGATATCGACTGGGTGCAATGGCCGGCCCTTGGACTCGGTGCGATGATGGCGATGCGCGGCCTCCGCTACTGGGCCGATACCAAGCTGCCCCAGCATTTGCGCGCCCGCAGCGGGCTGCGCACCGGCCATCCGCCCATGCCGCCGGAACCGCCGCCGCCCACCCTGCCGCGCTGACCCGCGCCGCTTCATTTCCAAGGGATCTCCATGCCGTCGTCGTTTCCCGCCGCCTTTCCCCGCACCCGCATGCGCCGCAACCGGCGCGTCGACTGGCTGCGCCGGCTGGTGGCCGAGAACACGCTGACGCCCAATGACCTGATCTGGCCGCTCTTTGTCCGCGAGGGTGAGGCACAGGCCGAACCGATCACCTCCATGCCGGGCGTCAACCGGCTCTCGATCGACCTTGTGGTCAAGGCGGCCCAGGAAGCCAAGGCGTTGGACATCCCCGTCATCGCCCTCTTTCCCGCCATCCCGCACGACCAGCGCGACGAGGACGGCAGCCAGGCGCTTAGCGCCCAGGGGCTGGTCTGCCGCGCCGTGCGCGCGGTGAAGACGGCGGTTCCGGACATCGGCATCCTGTGCGACGTGGCGCTCGACCCCTTCACCAGCCATGGCCATGACGGCCTCCTGCGCGACGGCGTCATCATCAACGACGAGACAGTGGATGTGTTGTGCCGCCAGGCGGTGCTGCAGGCCGACGCCGGTTGCGATATCATCGCCCCCTCCGACATGATGGACGGCCGGGTGGGCGCGGTACGCGACGCGCTTGACCGCGCTGGGCACGGCAAGGTGGCGATCATGGCCTATGCCGCCAAATACGCCTCGGGCTTCTATGGCCCTTTTCGCGAGGCGCTGGGTTCATCCAAAGCGCTGAAAGGCGACAAGCGCACCTACCAGATGGACCCGGCCAACGGCGACGAGGCGCTGCGCGAGGTTGCGCTTGATATCCAGGAGGGCGCCGACTTGATCATGGTCAAACCGGGCATGCCCTATTTGGACATACTGTGGAGGGTGAAAAACACCTTCGGGCTTCCTACATTCGCCTACCAGGTCAGCGGCGAGTACGCGATGCTGACCGCCGCCGCCCAGAATGGCTGGCTGGAAGGCGACCGGGTGATGATGGAAAGCCTGCTCGCCTTCAAGCGGGCGGGCGCTGACGGGATTTTGAGCTACTTCGCCGCGCAGGCCGCGCGGCTGCTGCAGGAGGGTTAAAGGCATGGCCGACAAGTCTCACGCCGCCGCATCGGCCCAGCGCCACCCGAGCCTCATTGGGGCCGGTCTGCTGGCAGGCGCGATTGCTGGCGCCGCCATCGGCGGCGCGACCGGAAACTTCGCCGTCTGGCTGCCCGTTGGTGCCGCAGCCGGGCTGCTCTTCGGCCTTCTTCTTCACCGCGGCGAGGCTGAATCGGCGGCGGAGTGACGAGCGCTATTAGTGGGGGTCAGATTCTATTTGCCCCCAAACGCCATTTGCGTTAATTGCGGAACTCGTTGGGTGCCCTGTGGCGGTAGCAAGCCGCGTGCAGGGATATGTTTCAACAATCTTTGTGAGGTTTGCATGCGATGGATCGTACTGTTTACGCCTTGAAGGCGAAGCAAGAGGCCGCAGGAGTCACCACCCGTGATCACCTGAGCCCTTCCGTTGCGAACGGTGTCGCTCCTTGGGGACAGCATCTCGTTCTGGATTTGGGTGATTGTGATCGGGCGGCGATTACCAGCGCCGATACGATCCGCGCGTTTAGCAAGGCCTTGGTCGAAGAGATCGAGATGGTCGCCTTTGGCGAACCGACGATCGTGCACTTCGGCCACGACAATCCGGCGACGTCCGGCTATTCGCTCGTGCAGTTGATCGAGACTTCGAACATCTGCGCGCACTTTTCGGACCTTACGGGCGACGTTTATCTGGACGTCTTCTCGTGCAAGCGGTTCGACGAGGCCAAGGCGATTGGCGTTTGCCAGAAGTTCCTGAAGCCGAAGGTGATCCAGAAGCACACCATGCTTCGTGGCATCGCCTGGAACGCGACCCGGGGCGCCATCGCCCAGGCCGCAGAGTAAGTAGTCAAAGAGGCCGCCGGCGGCACGTTCAGGCATGTCGCTGGCGGCTTCACAGATCAAGGGCCCGCTGGGCGGGGTGACGGTCATCGACCTCACCCGCGTCCTCGCGGGCCCTTTCTGTACCATGATGCTTGCCGACCTCGGCGCCCGCGTCATCAAGGTGGAAGTGCCCGGTTCAGGCGATGACTCCCGCGCCTACGGTCCCTTCGTCGGCGGCAAGTCGGCCTATTTCATCTCGATCAACCGTGGCAAGGAAAGCCTGGCTCTTGACCTCAAGAAGCCGGACGACCGCACGGTGTTTGAAGCGCTGCTCGGCGAAGCCGATGTGGTGGTCGAGAACTATCGCCCCGGCACAATGGAAAAGCTCGGCTATGGCTGGGACACGCTGCACGCGCGCTTTCCCCGCCTGATCTACGCCGCCGTGTCCGGCTTCGGCCATAGCGGTCCGTATTCGACGCGGCCCGCCTATGATCTCGTCGTCCAGGCGATGGGCGGAATCATGAGCCTGACCGGCCAGCCGGAGGGCCCGCCGACGCGTGTCGGCTCATCGATCGGCGACCTGACCGCCGGCATGTTCACGGCTGTCGGCATTTCCTCTGCCCTCTACCGCCGCCAGATCGATGGCAAGGGCTTCAAGGTCGATGTCGGCATGCTCGACAGCCAGATCGCGCTGCTTGAAAACGCCATCGTTCGCACCACCATCTCCGGCAAGCCCCCTGGCCCGCTTGGCACCCGCCATCCCTCGATTGCGCCATTCGACATGTATCGCACAGCCGACTCCTGGCTGGTGCTGGCCGCTGGCAACGACCATGTCTTCCGCCATCTCGCTGCTACCCTGGGGCGGCCAGCGCTCGCGGATGATGCGCGCTTTGCCACCAATGACAGCCGCATCGTCCATGTCGAGGCTCTCAAGGCTGAGATCGAGGCGGCGTTACTGACAGCGACGACCGAGCATTGGCTGCCCATCTTCACGGCGGCGGGCATTCCCTGCGGCCCCTTCAACAATGTCGCCCAGGCGCTGGCCGATCCGCAGGTTCAGGCCCGCAACATGGTGGTCAGCGTGACGGACCCGCGGACCGGCGAGTTGCATGTGGCAGGCAACCCCATCAAGACGAGCGCCTTCCCCGACCCGGCGACGCGCGCACCGGCGCCTGAACTCGACGAAGGCCGCACCCGCATCCGTGGGGAACTCGGGCTGAAATAGTCCACGGACAAGCCGCTTTGCCCTGCGCGGCTCTGCCGCGATACTGGCGACCCGTTTGTTGTCCGAGTTTGTCCATGCGTTGGCTGTTCCGCATTCTTGCCGCTCTTCTGATCCTGATCGTCGTCGCGGCGGGCGGTGCCTATCTGTGGCTGCGCGGTTCGCTGCCGCAGACGGACGGGCGCATCGCCATTGCCGGTGCGAGCGCCGCCATCGAGATCGTGCGCGACCGCCAAGGCGTGCCGCACATCTTCGCCCAGAGCAAGGCAGACGCCTTTTTCGGCCTTGGTTTCGTCCATGCACAAGACCGGCTGTGGCAGATGGAAATGAACCGCCGCATCGCCGCCGGGCGCCTTTCGGAAATCGTCGGCAACGTACCCGCCGCCGTCGGCGCCGACCGCTTCCTGCGCACGCTCGGTGTCCGCCGCAGCGCCGCGGCGGGCTACGACAAGTTTGACGCCGAAACCCGCGCCGGTCTTGATGCCTATGCAGCCGGCGTGAATGCCTTCCTTGCCCAGCGCAAGGGGCCGTTGCCGCCGGAGTTCCTGTTCTTCGGTCACACGCCCGAGAAATGGGAGGTCGCGGATTCGCTTGCCTGGGTCAAGATGATGGCCTGGGATCTCGCCGGCAACTGGGGCGACGAACTGCTGCGCGCGCGCCTGGTCAAGCGCCTTTCGCCCGAGCAGATGACCGACATCTTCCCCGGCTATCCCGCGAACGGTCCGGTGGTCCTGCGCGACTATGCCGAGGCGCTGGGCGGCCTTGATCTCGAACGCCTGCAAGCCAGCTTGCCGGTAGCGCCCGATCGCGAGAATGGCTCCAACAACTGGGTCGTGTCCGGCGCGCGCAGCGAGACCGGCAAGCCGCTCCTCGCTAACGATCCGCATCTCGGCCTCGCCGCGCCCTCGCTGTGGTATTTCGCGCATATGAAGGCGCCGGGGCTTGACGTCATCGGCGCCACGCTGCCGGGCGTGCCGGCCGTGGTGCTCGGCCGCAACGACCGCATCGCCTGGGGCTTCACCAACACCGGCCCGGACACGCAGGACCTGTTCATCGAGCGCGTCGATCCCGCCAGCCCCGCGCGCTACGCCACGCCCGCCGGTACGGAAGCGTTTGTCACCCGCGCCGAGACAATCCGTATCAAGGGTGCGCCGGACATGCCACTGACCGTGCGCGAGACGCGCCATGGCCCGGTCATTTCCGACCTGATTCCCTCGGCCGCGCAGGCCGCGGGCGCTGGCAACGTGCTCGCCTTCGCCTGGCCAACCCTGCGCGACGACGACCTGACTGCGCAGGCCGGCCTGCGCATGCAGACGGCGCGCAACTGGGATGACTTCACGGCGGCGCTGCGCGAGTTCCATTCGCCGCAGCAGAACATCGTCTACGCCGATGTCGACGGCAATATCGGATTCTACGCGCCCGCCCGCGTGCCCGTGCGCACGCCACTCAACGACATCAAGGGCCACCTGCCCGCGCCCGGGTGGGATACGCGGTATGACTGGCAGGGCTTCATCCCCTTCGACCAGCTGCCGCATCTCTACAACCCGGCGGCCGGCGCCATTGTCACGGCCAACAAC
>CANJEJ010000028.1 GCA_947473325.1 Alphaproteobacteria bacterium
CCGGCAACGCGAGTGCAAGATCGACAGTCTGGGGCACGCAGATTTCGGCGCAGGTGAGGAAATTGACCCGCGCCTTGATGGTGGCCGGCTGACCGGGCCGCGAGGCCTGGGCCTCGATCGGCAGCACAACCTCGCCCGTGTATCCGAAGGTATCGAGGCCGAATATCTGGAAGCGATGCGGTCGCGGCCAGCGCAGCCTAGCATCGGCCACGTTGTCCGATCCCTGCCAGTCTATGGTGGTAGGCAGGCCGGCCTCACCGGGCGAGCGCCAGTAGATCTCCCACCCAGGGGCCATCTGGTAGTGCAGACCGAGAAGAATCCGGTCGCCCGCCACGCCCTCAGTCGCCGAGACGAGGCGCACGCGCCCCTGGTCGTAAACGGCCCAGGACGAACTGGCCGCGACGGCCGGCAGCGCAAGGCTGGCCACGAGCAGCAGCACGGCCAGCCCGGAACGGAAAAGACGGGAAACGAATGAGGTCATCGGCCCTGGGGCGAATGGAAATCGTGAGCGGGATTATACGCTGCAGCCCCGGTGCCACCGGTCACACGGTGTCACACATCGTCACATTACCGTGTCGGCCTCAGGGTCAATCTGGTCCAGATCGGCGCGAGGGCCGACCTGGTGGCTCTCACTGTGCCCGACATCGATCTGCTCGGGCTGCAGGAAGCGATGAGCATAGTCGAGATAGATGCCGGAGGCGATGAACAGGTCGTAGAGATCGGGGTCTATATGATTGTTCGCCTTCATGCGCTCCATGATAGCGAGCGTCTCGCTCAACTTCTTCGCGGGCTTGTAGGGACGGTCGCCCGCCGTCAACGCCTCGAAGATATCGGCGATCGCCATGATGCGAGCCGGCACAGACATTTGATCGCGCGTGAGGCCGCGCGGGTATCCCTTGCCATCCATGCGTTCATGATGGGCACCGGCAAATTCCGGCACATGACGAAGATCGCGCGGGAACGGCAACTCATCCAGCATCTGGATGGTCATGACGATGTGGTTGTTGACGATACTGCGCTCGTTGGGCAGTAGCGTGCCGTAGCGGATGCACAGGTTGTCGGCTTCATCGGTGTCCAGCAGGGGCCGCATCTGGCCCTTGCCGTCGCGCCACTGACGATCCGCGATGCGGCGAACCCGCGCCTGGTCATCGGCCGGCATGCGCTCGGAACCGCGGTTGCATCGCTCCAGAAATGCGACGTCGTCATCGAGTTGCGCCATTTCGATCCGCAGGGCGGCGTCGAGCGCTGCAGCCTGTTCCGGTCGCGCGAGTTTCTGGTGCAGACAGGAAATCTCGGCATCGCGCTTCAGGATTTCCACCCGCGTGCGCACAGTCTCAATGCGATCATAGACACGCTCGAGCTTGGTTGCCTTGTCGACCACCCATTCCGGCGTTGTGATCTTGCCGCAGTCATGCAGCCACGAGGCGATGTGGAGTTCATATCGCTCCTCGGGAGTCAGCGTGAAATCGGAAAACGGTCCTTCCCGTGCAGCGCATGCGGCATCGGCGATCATTTCCGTGATTACAGGAACGCGCTGGCAATGTGCGCCGGTATAGGGAGACTTCTCGTCGATGGCACGGGCGATGACATGCACGAAAGCTTCCATCAGCTTCTTCTGCCCGTCGAGAAGCTGGTGATTGTCGAGTGCAACCGCTGCCTGCGAGGCCAGCGCCAGGACCACCCCCTGCGCTGCTTCGGCGAAAGGCATGATGGCGCCGGTCATTCGATCGACGGCGTTGACCAACTGCAGAACCCCGATCACTTCGTTGTGGATGCTCTTGAGCGGCACGGTCAGGAATGATTGTGACCGGTATCCGCTGCGGCGGTCGTAGTCGCGGGCGCCGGAGAAGTCGAAGGCCGTCGCCGTGTAGGCATCCTCGACATTGACCGGCTCGCCCGCCAGTGCGACATGGGTTGCCACATTGCGGTGATTCTCGCTGCCATCGGCCAGGAAGAGGCGCAGCGGCGCAAGGCCGGTCGCGTGCCCTGTGGTGCCGCCAAAGGCTGCCCCCGTCGACAGCGTCCGCATGATGGCGAATTCCAGCCGCTGGTCATCGGTCCGCAGATAGAGAGTGCCGCCATCGGCCTGCGACAGCGTCATCGCCTCGATCAGGATTCGTTCCAGCAACCGGTCGCGCGTCCGCTCGGCCGAAAGAGCAATGCCAATTTCAACCAGCTTGCGAAGGGCCGCACCCTCGTCAAAGCCACCGGCTGACGCCGCGCTGTTATCCATGAGCTCCCCAAAAGCCCCCAAACCTGTCCGGCTGCCGGGGAAGCCTACTGATGGGACCCGCTGCACGCCAGCGCCGTGCCAACCTTGCCTTGCGGCAAGGTCGGGTTGAACACCCGATATACGAGGCGGCAAAAAAAGACGCCGCCTTTTTGGGAAGGCGGCGTCCAGTGGGGATGAGGAGAGACTCTAAGAAGAACTAAACGGTCAGATCGACATAGCGGCCAAGACCCGGGATGGGGATGCGGGGCCGGTCCGTTTCCTTGAGGGGCCGGACCGGGGATGAAGGGCCGGACACCTCGCGAATTTCACGGCGATTCCGCACCTCAAGTTCCACCGCGGCCTGACGGACCGGGTTGGGCGTGGCCGTGGGCTTTTCGGCAGCAACCCCATTCTGGGGCAGCTGGCGGAAGAGTTCCGCGGCACGCTGGGATGCAGATACGCTGTCCATGGAGCATCATCGCCCCTGAACCCTTAACAGCCGGTAAACCGCCTAGGGCTTTTCTGTCTGCGCGGCGCGGGCGGCCAATTCGGCCGCATGGCGCCTGGCATCTGCACTCGGCTTGGCATCATCGACCCGGCTGTAGATCGACACCCCGATGGCGAGCAGCACCGCGAGGAAGCCGAACATCACGCGGAACGCCTCACTCTGGCTCAGACCTGCGTCGAGCGCCGCACCGATCACCAGGCCGCTCAACCATTGCAGGATGGCTGCTCCCATAAACACCGACATGTTGTTGGTGGTCATGCCGCGCCCGACCAGCCGGTCCGGGAAGATCGTCCGGCCATGGGTGGTAATCATGCTGCTGTAGCTGCTGACCAGGCCCATCAGGGTGAACAGCGCCGCCACCTGCCAGAGCACGAGTTGTGGCGCCAGCGCCAGCACAAGGAACACCAGGGCGAAACAGACGGCACCGCCAACGATCAGCCATTTTCGCGTGTCGAGCCAGCGGTCCATGCGTCCAAAGGCCAGATGGCCAACGACTTGGCCGATTGTCGCCAGCAACAGCACGTTGCCGCGCCCGACCCCGTCAAGGCCATGGACATTGGTCAGATAGGGTCCGCCCCACAGCGCCACAATCGTCAAGGTGCTGCCATAGGTGACCGAGTTGATCGCAATGATATAGGGCAGCCGGCGGTTGCGGATCACCTCGCCGAGACCAAGCCAGACGGCGCGTAAATCTTCCGGCTTGCGGCTGAAATAGGCATGGCCGGGCGGTGCATCGCGCACCGTGAACCATACGAAGATTCCCGCCAGCAGGGTCAGCACGGCCATGGCGAAGAAGGCGCCGCGCCAGCCGAGCACATCGGAGGCGAACGCGAGCGGCGTGGTGGCAAGCAGCGCGCCCACCGTGCCAAGCGCCACAAAGGACGATGCAACCGCGCCGAACCTGTCCGGCGGAAACCAGCGAGAGCCGACTACGAGCGTGCCCATCAGCACCGCCGCCGTCCCGGCCCCCATGAAGGCACGACCGATGGCAAGACCCAGGGCTTCGTGCGAAAGCGCGAAGATCAACGCGCCAATAATGGCAAAGACGGTCACGCCGGGGACGATGAGGCGAGGTCCGAAGCGGTCGAGCAGCACGCCCACCGGAATCTGGGCAAAGGCGAAGGCGAAGAAGAAGGCGCTCGACAACGCGCCCAGCGCTTCCGCCGACAGGCCCACTTCCGTCACCAGGTCGGGCGCGATGACGCCAGTGGAAACACGATAGAAGTGGGCGACGACATAGGCGCAGCCGAGCGCGACGATCATCGGCGCGGTCTGGCGCAGCACTGATTGTCCCGCCACGGCGGTCGCTCGTAGCGAACGCTACTTCAGGCCGAGCGAGCCGGGGTTCATCAGGTGCTGCGGGTCGACATAGTCCTTGAGTGCCTCGAGCAGCTTGTAGGTCTCGGGCTCGCGGCCTTCGCGATATAAATAGGACTTGCCGATCTGGAAATGGGTCGCCCCCATTTCCATGAACAACTTGGCAAGGCCGCGGCGAAGCGTGTGCACCGCCTCGCGCGCCGCCATGTCGGCCGGATAGGTCTTCAGCTTGCTGATGTAGTCCGCACCAAGATAGCGCTCGTGATAGTAGTGTCGCGCATCGAGCCAGAAGAATACCGGCTCCATCAGGAACACCTGCGCGCCGCAAGTCGAAAGCAGATAGCCCCACTCGATCCTGTTCTTCTCGAGCAGGTCGTTGTTGCTGTCGAAATAGTCATGCACCGCGTTGAGCAGCTTGTTGGCGCGACTGTGCGGCACCATGGCGTGGATCGGCACCCAACGCTGGCCGTCAGGCCCGAGCATGCTCTGCGGTTCGACAAAGGGCGTACCCCGCATGATCTTGGGCAGGCTGTTCTCGATCTCCTTGCCGCCCGCGCCCTCCGCGATCTGCCGCGCCGCCGCGAGCTGGCTTTCGACCACCGCTTCGTCACGCCCCTCGATCACAAGGTGCAGGGAATAGTTTACACCTTCGAACATGCGGCGGCCGGCCAGCGCGACCTTGGCCGCTTCCTTCATGCCATCGAGCAGGCCGCGACCCGAGCGGGCGACACCGGCGAGCGACTTGATGTCCTTGATCAGGCCGGCGCGCTTCAGCCGCTGCGCCTGCAGGAAGGGATCGAAGCCGAAACATTCGACGGCGAGCTGCTGGCGCGCGATTTCCGACATCGCAGCGGCTATCTGTTCCGGCTCGTCGAAGGCAAAGGACGCGTATTTGGTCACGGCGGGTGCGCGAATCAGCTTCAGCGTGATTTTAACCTTGAGACCGAGCGCCCCGGTGTCGCCGAGGAACAGTCCGGTCAGGTCGGGACCATAGGTGCGGAAGAACGGCGTCGGGTTGAACGGCGTCGCGCCCGAGCCCGTCTTGATCAGACGGCCATCGGCCAAGACGACCTCCAGCCCCAGGCACTGATCAGCCGCCGTGCCGTAGGTGCCCGAGCCGAAGAAGAGGCTGTTCTGCGACATGGCGCCGCCGACGGTCGAATAAAGACCCGACAGCGCGCCGAAATAGGGCGTGCGCACGCCCTTGACCTTCAGTGCCTCATAGAGTTCCGCCCACGAAACACCGGGCTCCACCGTGACGTACATGTCCTCGGTGTTGATCTCGATGATCTTCTTCAGGCGCAGAAGATCGACCATCACGGCCTTCTGCCGGTCGGGGAGGTAGCCGTCGGTGTAGGACAACCCGCCGCCGCGCGGGAACACCGCGTAGCCAGCCTGCGTCGCCGCCTTGACCGCGCGCTGAAGGTCCTCGGTCCCGCCGGGGCGAATGACAATTTCCGCCGGCACCGCCTCGCGGTAGACGTCGCTTGAGTAGAAGCGGCGATTGTCCGCGTCGGTGAGAACGTTTTCATTGCCCAGGATCTGGCGCAGTGCATCGGCCAGCGGAGAACGGGTATCGGCTTCGGTCACAGCCATGGAATGGCTCCGTCAGGAAAAGGTGGGGCCGCAAGGTAGCGGCCGGAAAAACTTCGGTCGGGCGCGTTATACCCGAAGGGCAGTCACTTCAACTCGCCCTTGTTCACCATGTCACGCAGTTCGCGCTTCAGGATCTTGCCCGCCACATTGCGCGGCAAGGCATCCATGAACTTGAACTCCTTCGGCAGCTTGTAGCGCGCGAGGTTCTTGCGGCAATGCTCGAGCAACTCAGCCTCGCTCGCGGACTCGCCCGCCCGGCGGGCGACGATCGCCGTAACCGATTCGCCCCATTCGGGATCTGTGACGCCGATGACCGCCACTTCCTGCACCGCAGGATGGTGCTGCAGCACCTCTTCGATCTCGCGCGGGAAAACGTTGACGCCGCCCGAGATGATCATGTCCTTCTTGCGGTCGACGATATAGAGATAGCCCTCGTCGTCGAGCATCCCCATGTCGCCGACGGTCAGCCAGCCATCCGCGTCATAGGCTTCGGCGGTGGCCTTCGGGTTCTGCCAGTAGCCATTGAAACCCATCGACGAGCGGGTCCACAACTCGCCAGGCTCATTCGCGGGCGCCGGCGTGCCATCATCTTTCAGCACCCGAAACTCCACGCCCGGCAGCGGCAGGCCGACGCATTGTGTCTTGCGAAGCTGATCCGGCGGCCGCAAGTTGGAGCACAGGCCCGCTTCGGTCGAGCCATAGATTTCGTGCAGCAGGCCTTCACCGAAATAGTCGACAATCTGCTCCTTGGTCGCCTGCAGCAGCGGCGCCGCATTGGACTGGATCGTGCGCAGCGACTTGAAATTGTACTTGTCGAGCGTCTTGTTCCCCAGTGCGAACAGCCGGTGGAAATAGGTTGGCACGAAGAACATGTTGGTCAGCGCGAGTTCATCGACCTTGCGCATAACGACTTCAGCATCGAACTTCGGGAGGATTTCCGTGAAGCCGCCAAAGAAGATCGGCGCCATGGCAAAGGCGAAGCCTGCGCCGTGATAGAGCGGCGCGATGGCGAGCGCGCGGTCGTCGGGCGAGTAGCAGGAAAACTCCGACGCCTGGATGAAGAAGGCGTTGACGCGCGACCGGTGCGACAGCAGGCAGCCCTTCGGCTTGCCGGTCGTGCCCGAGGTATAGGGGATGCAGAACGTGTCCCATTCCTCGATCGCAATGCCGGTCGGCTCAATGCCCCTGGCGCGCATCAGCCAGTCTTCATAATCCTTGCCGATGACGATGATGCGCTTCACCGTCTCGAGCTTCGCCGCCCGTGCGATGTCCTCCAGGCTCTTGTGGACGAACAGGACCTTGGCACGCGAATCGTTGCAGATGTGCTCGACCTCAGGAGCCGTGACGCCCGGTGGCACCATCGCCGCGGCAGCGCCGATCGAGGCGATGCCCGCGACGATCTCAAGAAACTCCATGATATTGGGCGCGAACAGCGCCACATGGTCGCCCTTCTTGAGACCAAGGTCGTGCAATGCCGCCTGCGACACGCGGTCGAAACGATCAATCAGCTGGGTATAGGTGAACTTGTGCTCGCCCTGGGCCAGCGCCACCTTGTTCGGCGTGCGGTGGCGCGCGCTGCGCACGCCGTCGGCGATCAGAAGCGGCCGGTAGCTGGGGGGACGGCCGGCAATTGGCGAAACACTAGGCGACATTGCTGAGTTCAACTTTCCACGAATCCAGGATTTCGTTCACAGTCATGACCTTGGCGAACAGGAAACCCATCGTCTTCAGCGCGCCATCGTAGCGGTCCTGCACCACTTCGCCGGTCGCGTCGCGCGCCACGAAGCAACGAAAATCCCGCTGGGCTGCGTCGCGCACGGTCGATTCGACGCACATGCTGGTGGTAACACCGCAGAAGACGAGGTTTTCGACCTGCATGGAGCGCAGGAAGGATTCGAGCTGGGTGGAGTAGAAGGCGCTGCAGCGATTCTTTTCGATCACAGCCTCATTCGGCAGCGGCTTCAGGCCATCCCAGAATTCCGCATCCCAGGTGCCCTTCGCGCACAGCCCTGTTTCCTTCAACTCGGGCATGATCTCGCGCGTGAGAAGCCCGCCGTCCTTGAAGTCGGGCTGGAAGACATACTGGGTGTGGATCACGGGAATGCCAGCCTTGCGCGCGCCGGCGAGCAGGCGCTGGCAGCCCGGCGCAGCGGCCCGCAACCGAGTCCAGTCGAGCCCGCATTTCGCCATGGCGCCTTCCGGCTCCAGATAACTGTTCTGCATGTCGACGATCACCAGAGCCGCCTTGTCCTGGACCAGACGAAAATTGGCCGTCATACGCGCCTCCCTAGTTTTCTTGTATTCGTTGGTGTCGTCAGGCGTTGGCGAGCGCCACGTCCCAGGCGTCGAGCACGTCGTTGACGCCGACGACACGGGCGAACAGGAAGCCCATGGAGACTAGCGCCGCGTCGTGGCGGTCCTGCTCCATCTCGCCACAGGCGTCGCCCACGACATAGGTGCGGAAGTCGCGCTGCGAGGCATCCCGCACGGTGCTTTCAACGCACATGTTGGTTGTGACGCCGCAAACGACGACGTTCTCAATGCGCTCGGCGCGCAGGAAGGATTCGAGCTGGGTGGAATAGAAGGCCGAAGGTCGGTTCTTCTCCACCACCTTTTCGCCCGCGATGGGCGCAAGGCTTGGCACGATCTCGGCGTCCCAGGTGCCGGCCTGGCAAAGGCCGAATTCCTTGAGCGCGGGGCGTATCTCGCGGATCAGCACGCCACCATCGGAATAGTCCGGCTGGAAGACATATTTGGCATGGATCACCGTCACGCCGGCATTGCGCGCGCCGGCGAGCAGCCGTTCGCAACCCGGCAAGGCCTCGCGCAGCGACTTCCAGTTGCGCTTCATGCGGCCCAGTGCGCCCTTTTCATCGATATAGCTGTTCTGCATGTCGATGATCAGAAGTGCGGTGCGCACGCGGCCCAGCGGCCCGATGTTCTTGGCCTCAGGCATTGCTGAGCTCCACATTCCACGAATCGAGCACTTCGCTCACATTCATCACGCGGGCGAAGAAGAAGCCCATGGTCTTGAGCGATACGTCATAGCGGTCCTGCTCCACCTCGCCCGTCGCATCGCGCACGACAAAGCTGCGGTAATTGCGCTGGGTGGCGTCGCGCACTGTCGTCTCGACGCAGATGTTGGTGGTGACACCGCAGACAACGAGGTTCTGGATGCCAAGCGGACGAAGGAAGGAGTCGAGCCGGGTTTCGTAGAAGGAACTGGGCCGGTTCTTTTCGATGACGGTGTCGGTCTTCTCCGGCGCGATATCGTCAGGAAAGTTGGCATCCCAAGTACCGGCGACGCAGAGGCCGACATCCTTCACCATCGGCATGATTTCCTCGATCTGCACGCCGCCGTCGGTGAAGCCCGGCTTGTAGACATATTGGGTAAAGAAGATGGGGACGCCCGCCTTGCGGGCAGCCTTGATCAGGCGCTGGCAGCCCGGCTTCGCCGCCAGCAACCGCTCATAGGCAAAACCGAGCCGGGCCATCGAGCCTTTCGGATCGAGAAAGCCGTTCTGCATGTCGACGACGATGAGCGCGGTCTTTTCCTTCGTCAGATCCATGGTCATGGCGGTCCCTCCCGATGTCAGCAGGGCCGCCCGAAGGCAGCCCTGCGTGTCTTTCAGCGCTTCTTGCGGACGACCTTCTTTCGGGCCGGCGCGGCTTTCTTCTTGGCAACCTTGATTGTCTTCGCCGCCGGCTTGCGTGCCAGCGACTTGGTCGGCGCCTTGAACGGCTTCGGCTTCTTGTAGCCCTTGGCCCCCGGAATCTTGAAGATGCTAAGCGCGTTCTCGCGCATGATCTTCTTGTAGGATTCGGGGCGGAAGTTGAGCGCCTTCACTTCTTCCACCGCGCGGATCGGGTCGATGACCGGCCAGTCGGTGCCGAACAGGAACTTGTGCGAACCATAGGTATTCGCATAGTGCACCATCTGCTTCGGCCAATGCTTCGGCGCATAGGCATCACCGGCTGTGTAGATGTTCTCGTGCTTCCAGCACATCGAAATCATCTCGTCCGTCCATGGCACGCCCAGGTGGATGCCGAGCAGCTTCAGGTCCGGGAAGTCGATGGCGACGCGGTCGAGCTTGATCGGCTGCGCGACCGAGGGCAGGCGGCGTTCGCGGCTGTAGACCAGGTTGTGGCCGACCTGCATCATGATCGAGATGTCGAGTTCGCAGCATTTGGCATAGATCGGATAGGCGCGCGGCGCATCCGGCGCAATATCGAACCAGTGCGGATAGAAATGGGCGCCAACGAAGCCCAGTTCCTTCACCGCATATTCGAGTTCCTCGAGCTGCTGCATGCCGAGCGTCGGATCGACACCGGCCAGGCCGGAGAAACGGTCCGGATACTTGGCGCAGATTTCCGCGACGGTTTCGTAGGGAATGTGGAACGATCCCTTGACGCGCAGGTCGCCGCAGCGCGCGGCAATCAGCAGTGAGTGTTCGATGCCGGCCTTGTCCATCATCTTCAGATAGTTGGGGATCGTGACGCCGCCCTTGGCGCCGCCTGCCATGCGGACCTGGGTCTTGAAATGGTCGTCAATGCCCGTCTGGCCTTGCTTGACCTCGTTCGGGGTGTACAGGTTGCAGACGATGTCGATGATGCCGGCCAAGAGATCCTCCCACTTGCTGCTGGAAGCCCCGTTGAACGCGGGGCCTTTGAATTGCGGGGCAGATTATCGGCTGCCATGCAGCGAGTCCATGGCGGCCCGCGACCGGCATGCGGCCCAGGCTCAGGCCGCATGCGGTTCGCTTTCCGGTGCTTGAACAGGCCCTGCCTTCTGCCACAATGCCGCACGCTCGCCCTGGACCCGACCCGATGGATCTCCGCACCTTTCTCGCCGACGAAGCCCGCCATGTCTGGAGTCCGGAAGGGCCCGTGCCACTGGTTCAGGGCATCACCGCGCTCCAGCAGGAACTGGATGCGCGCGGGCAATACCCCGTCATTCGCATCAACCGGCCGCTGCAGGCCGACGGCCAGGTCAACCCCATGCCGGTGGTGTGCAATCTCACCGCCAGCCGGCCGCTGACGGCGCGAGCGCTCGGCGTGACCGATCACCGGGACTTCGCCCGCGTCTATTCCACCAAGACCGGCGTGCCCATCCCCCCCGTCGTGGTGCCGCGAAACGAAGCACCGGTCCAGGAGGTCGTACTGCAGGGCGGCGAGGCGAACCTGCTGGCGCTGCCGCTCCTGACGCAGCATGTGATGGACCCCGGGCCGTATCTGACGGCGGCCCATGCCACGACCTATGAGCCCGAGACCGGAGTCGACAACACGGCGATCCAGCGCTGCTGGGTAAAGGGGCCGCGGCGCATGTCCTACTACCCCTACCCGACGTCGCACAACATCCGGAACCTGCGGAAGTTCTGGGCAAGGGACGAGCCTTGCCCCGTGGTCTTCTGGATCGGCCATCACCCCAAGGTGCTGATGGGCAGCCAGGCCAAGCTCGCCTATCCGGAAAGCCACTGGGCGGCAACGGGCGGCCTGATGGGGGAACCCCTGCGCCTCGTGCCAAGCATAACCTTCGGCGACAAGATCATGGTCCCGGCCGACGCCGAGATCGTCATCGAGGGAGTCTGCCCGCCCAACCTGTTCGAGGTCGATGGGCCCTTCGGCGAATACACCGGCTATATGGGCCCGCAAGTAGCCGCGCCAGTCTGCGAGATCACCGCCATCACCCGGCGCAAGGATGCGATCTATCACGACTACGGCTCGGGCCATGCCGACATGCTGGTGCCCGACAACATGGTGATGGAGGGCAAGGTCTACGGCATGGTGAAGCCGGTCTCGTCGACCCTGCAGCGCGTGCATGTGCCGGTGTCGGGCCGCCGCTTCCACGCCTATCTCGAATTCAAGGAGCCGCCGCTTGGCGAGGTGCGCGACGCGCTCGCGGTCTGCCTCGGCTATCGCCGACTCAAGGCGGTGATCGCCGTAGACAGCGACGTCGATATCTTCAGCGACAGCGCGATGATGTGGGCGCTTGCCACCCGGGTTCAGTGGGAGCGCGATGCCATCGTCATCAACGGCCTGTCGGGTTCGCTGATGGACCCTTCGCTGGCGCGGGGATCGCGCACCGTGGAAAAGATCGGCATCGACGCGACACTGGCGCCGTCGGAAATTCTCGGCGCACCCAAGCCGGTGCCACCGCGCAACACGGTGACACCGGAGGCGCTGAAGACCGCACGTGCGCTGCTCGATGGCGTCAATCCGGCCGACTGGCCGACACTCTAGGACAAGACAAACGAGAGGCACGCCATGCCCGCCAAGATCGAACAGTTGCGCCCGCATTCACCAGGCGGGGAAAAGCGCGGCAACACGTCCTGGACCCAGTGCCCGACCTGCGACGGCTGGCTGCACACCACGACCGACCTTCTGAACCGCGGCAGCATCGCCCTGCATTGCCCGCATTGCGCGGGCGACTTCCTGCCCAAGGACGCAAAACGAATCGTCATGGCCTGATACCACCACAGGGAAGCAACCCATGCCCAAGGTCCTCGTCCTCGTCCCCTTCCCCATGACGCCGCAGGAGCGCAGCAACCGCGAGGCGCAGCGCCACCTTGTTAAGCTGTCACCCGACACCGAGCTGGAGTTCCGCTCAGTCAAGGCAGCGCCCCGCACCTATGTCAGCCATCACGACTACATCATTGCCGACATTGGCATCTTCGAGGCGGGGCTGCAGGCGCAGAAGGAAGGCTATGACTGCATCTGCATCGACACGATGAGCGATTCGGGCATGAACGCGCTGCGTTCAGTGCTCGACATCCCCGTCATCGGTCCGGGCCGTGCTTCGATGCTGACGGCGCTGATGCTGGGTGACAAGTTTTCGGTGGTGGCGATGTGGCCGCATTGGGCCGGCCTCTACAAGAAGACGCTCTACGAGCTCAACCTGCAGGAGAAATGCGTCAGCGTGCGCTGGCCCGAGGGCCTGGTGCCCGACAACCGCAACCTGCTCGGTGGCAAGGAGGACATCGTCCTGCCCAAGCTCTATCAGACAGCGATGCGGTGTATCGAGGAGGACGGCGCGGAAGTGATATGCCTCGGTTCCACAACCATGCACCAGGCGCACGCCTATCTGCAGGAAAGGCTGCCGGTGCCGATCATCAACCCGGGTCCGCTCAGCTACAAGATGGCCGAGACCGTGGTGGCCCTGAAGCTCGCCCAAAGCCGCAAGGCCTATCCGAGCCCGATGGTGCCCAAGGAAGACATGCTGCACATCATGCTGGACGCCGCCGCCAAGGCCGAAGCGGGCAAGCCACTCGAAAAGCTCGGCTGAACACGATCGCAGGGAGAGACCCATGGCAGACAAGAAGAAACGCGCCCTCGTCATCGTGCCCTTCGCGCTGGATGCCGCCGGCGTCGCCAACCGCAAGGCCCAGACCAAGGCGGTGAAGCTCGGCCCCGACATCGACTTCGATTTCCGGCCCGTCACTGCGGGCCCGACCTCCTTCATGAGCCACCACGACGTCGCGCTGATGGAAATGGGCATCTTCGAGGCGGCGATGGATGCGGAAAAGGACGGCTATGACGCCGTCGTCATCGACACGATGAGCGATTCCGGAATGGGACCGTTGCGCTCGATGCTCAAGATTCCCGTTATCGGACCCGGCCGCGCCTCCATGTTCTTCGCGCTGATGCTCGGCAGCAAGTTCAGCGTGCTGGCGCAGTGGGAACCGTCGATCCCGCGCATCAAGCGCGCGCTGCAGGAATACGGCCTGGCTGCCCACGTGCCGTCGATCGAGCATTTCGACACCCCACCCGATTTCGCGAGCCTGCTGGACGGCAAGGAAGAGAAAGTCTTCCCGAAGATGAAGGCCGCCTGCGAACGTGCGATCGACAAGGGTGCCGAGGTGATCTGCATGGGCTCGACCACCATGCACCAGGCCGCCGCCTATCTCGCCGACAATCTGCCCGTGCCGGTGATCAACCCGGGGCCGCTCAGCTACAAGCTGGTCGAGCTGATGCTGGGCCTCAACCTGAGCCACAGCAAGAAGACCTACCCCGCCCCGCTGGCGCCGAAGCCCGAGATGGTGCGGGCGATGATGAAGGCCGCAGCCGCGACCGAGAAGAAATAGTCGCCGCGACGCGGGCGGACGAGACGCGTTAGTCTCCCCGCCATGCAGCCCCAACCCGCCCGCTACATCCTGAAGCTCGCCTGTCCCGACCGGCTGGGCATCGTCGCCGCCGTGTCCGGCTTCCTCGCGCAGCAAGATTGCAACGTTACCGAATCCGCGCAGTTCAACGATCCGACCACGGGACTGTTTTTCCTGCGCACGGTCTTCACAGCCGGTTCCGCCTCGCCGGACGGTGCCGGTCTGGTGGCCGGTTTCGGCGCCATCGGCCGGCGTTTCGCCATGGACTGGGAAATCTTCGACGCCGCCGTGAAGCAGCGGGTGCTGATCCTGGTGTCGCGGTTTGGCCATTGCCTCAACGACCTGCTCTATCGCTGGCGCACCGATGCGCTGCCGATGACGGTCACGGCGGTCGCGTCCAACCACCCCGACCTGCGGCCGCTGGCCGGTGACCTGCCCTTCCACCACCTGCCAATGAAGCCAGGCGAAAAGGCGGCCCAGGAAGCGGCCCTGCTCAAGCTGGTCGAAGAGACCCAGAGCGATCTGGTGGTCCTTGCCCGCTATATGCAGATCCTGTCGAGCGAGCTTGCTGCGGCGCTCAAGGGCCGCTGCATCAACATCCACCATTCCTTCCTGCCGTCCTTCAAGGGCGCCAAGCCCTATCACCAGGCGTTCGAGCGCGGCGTGAAGCTGATCGGCGCCACTGCGCATTACGTGACCGAATCGCTCGACGAGGGGCCGATCGTCGAGCAGGGCATCGAACGCGTGAACCACACCCACACGCCGGATGACCTTGTTGCCATCGGCCGTGACATCGAATGCCAGGTGCTGGCCCGTGCCGTGCGATGGCATTGCGAGCATCGCGTCATCCTGAACGGACACAAAACCGTCGTTTTCGCGTAGTGGCGATAGTCTGGGGGCCTTGTCGCAGGGGAAACCTTTGTTGCTGCGCGACCGGCGTCGGCCTGCGCTAGACTGATACGGCAGTATCCCCGGTCAGCGAGCGTCTGGTCATGCTGAAGGTTGTGGTTACGAGTGTTCTGGCGATGGCGGGCTGCATTGCGCTCGCCGGCCCCGCAGCGGCCCTGTCACCGGACGAGGCCCGGCATCTTCTTCTCCGCACCGGTTTCGGCGCCACGCCGATGCAGATTCGCGCGCTGGAGCCGATGGACCGCGCCAAAGCGGTGCGCACCATCCTCGATTCGACGACCACCGAAGCGGTGACGCCACCGCCCGCCTTCATGAGCGAGCCGCGCCCCGACTGGCCTTCGCACTACAAGTCGACGGACGAGGAAACCAAGGGCGTTTTCAACCGCGCCCGCGATGCCGAAGCCGTCCAGCTCAAGGCGTGGTGGTACACGGAGATGATTGCGACGCCCTCGCCCTTCACCGAGCGCATGGTGCTGTTCTGGCACAATCACTTCACGTCCGGCATGGACAAGGTGCGCCACACTGACCTTTTGTTCCGCCAGAACGCCTTGTTCCGCCAGAACGCGACGGGCAGCTTCCGCACGCTGGTGCAATCGATTGCGAAGGACCCGGCGATGGTCCGTTACCTCGATTCGCAGGCGAACAAGAAGGCGGCGCCCAACGAGAATTTCGCCCGCGAGCTGCTCGAGCTCTACACCTTGGGCGAGGGGCGCTACAGCGAGCGGGACATCCGCGAGGCGGCGCGGGCGTTCACTGGCTGGCACATGAACGATGCCGACGGGCAATTTCGCTTCAACAAGGGCCAGCACGACGACAGCACCAAGACCGTGCTGGGCAAGACCGGCAAGTTCGATGGCGGCGATGTCATCGACATCATCCTGTCCAAGCCCGAGACCGCGGTGTTCATGACCGCGAAGCTGTGGCGCGAGTTCGTTTCGGACACGCCCGACGCCACTGAGGTGAGCCGGCTGGCTAAGATTTACCGCGACAGTGACTACGACACGCGCAAGCTCCTGGAGGCGATGTTCACGGCGCCCGCTTTCTGGGCGGCGGAGAATCGCGGCGCCCTGATCAAGTCGCCGGTCGAGCTACTGGTCGGGACCGTGCGCACCTTTGAAATTCCGATCGCCGACACCACGCCCTTCGTCGAGTACGGCAAACGGCTGCGCCAGGACATTTTCAATCCGCCCAACGTGAAGGGCTGGCCTGGCGGCACCTGGTGGATCAGCACCTTCACGCTGCTGGAGCGGCGCGAGATTGTGTTGCGTCTTCTCAATGGCAGCGACCTGGGCGCAGCGCCGGGCTCCGGCGGCATTGACGGGAACAGCATGGGTGGCGGCGCCATGGGCAACAACGGCATGGGTGGCGGCATGTCGGCGTCGCTGGCGGGAGCGAAAGCACCGGCGGCTGCACCCGTCCCGGGTATCGCGCTATGGGTCGACGCCCATGGCAACCTTGCCGCTGCACCGGAGGCCGCGGGGCGGCTTCTGCTTGCCACCGACCCCGTGCAGCCACCTACCGGCAAGAGCGGACGGCCGATGATCGAGGCGCTGGTGCTCGACCCCGCCTATCAGGTGAAGTGACATGATCGACCCGACCCATACCCGCCGCCGCTTTCTCGAGGGTGCTGCCCTGCTGGCGCTCACCGGCGCGCTGCCGGCGGGCTGCGCGGTGGCACCGCGTACGGGCGCGCAGGCCTCGCTCAACAATGTGCTGGTGCTGGTGGAACTGAACGGCGGGAACGATGGGCTCAACACCGTCGTGCCCTTTGCCGACCCGCTCTATGCGAAGTTGCGCCCGACGCTGGCACTGGCGCCGGATAGCCTGGTCAAGCTCGACGCGCGGACCGCGCTGCATCCTGGCCTCGCACCGCTGATGACGGCCTGGAATGGCGGCGAACTCGCCATTGTGCAGGGCGTCGGCTATGACAAACCCAACCTGTCGCATTTCCGTTCCATCGAAATCTGGGAGACCGCGTCGGAAAGCGAGCAGATCCTGCCCGAGGGCTGGCTCGCACGCGTGCTGGTGCAACAGCCGGGGGCCGCCCGGCGCCCCGCAGAGGGCGCCGTGTTCGGCCGCCCCAGCATCGGCCCGCTGATGGGTGCCAACGCCCGCGCTGTCCTGATGGACAGCGTGCAGAACTTCGCCAGCAAGGCAAGCAAGGTCGATGCACCGCCAGCTTCCCCGAAGAACTCCGCGCTCGCTCATATTGTGCGCACCCAGGGCGAGATCGCGCGCGCCGGCGACATTCTGGCCGCGCGCCTTCAGGGCCCGCAGCCGGCGATCAAGACGACATTCCCGCGGAACGGTCTGGGTGGGCAGCTTTCCAATGCAGCGCGCCTTATCGCCACCGGAGCCGACGTACCGGTGATCAAGGTATCGCTCGGCTCCTTCGACACGCACACATACGAGCGCAACACCCATGACCGGTTGATGGCCGAATTGGGCGGCGCCATGGCTGCTTTCCGGCTCGCCATGGTGGAAACCGGCAACTGGCAACGCGTGACGGTGATGACATATTCCGAGTTCGGCCGCCGCCCGGCGGAGAATTCCGCCCAGGGAACCGACCATGGTACGGCTGCACCGCATTTCGTCCTTGGCCCCGGCGTGCGCGGCGGCTTCCACGGCGCCGCCCCGTCACTGGCCGACCTGAGCGACAGCAACCTGAAGCACCACATCGATTTCCGCGACATCTATGCCAGTACGCTGCGGCAGTGGTGGAACATCGACCCGCGCCAGGCGCTGCAGCGCAATGGCGTCGAGCTCAGGCTCTTCGTGTAGCGATTACCCGGCCGCGTCGCGGTTGGTATCGAGCCAGGTCTTCAGCCGGGTCATCAAATCGTCAATCTGAATGAGGTCGGCGTCTGACCAGTCGGCGAAAGTGAGCGCTGCAACCGGCGCGAGCCGCGCCAGTGCGGCACGATGCGCCATGCGTCCGGCTTCGGTCACAAAATGCACCCGCTTGCGGCCATCGCCGCCGCTGCGTTCGACGCGCAGGAAGCCCTTACGCACAAGATGCTGCAGCGTCTTGGTCATCGCCGGCTGGTTGGCCTGGAACGCCGCCGCGACCTCACCTACCGTCTCGCCGCGTTCAGGGTGCCGGGCGAAATGCTGCAGCACGCCAAACTGGGCATAGGGAACATCGGTCGGTGCCAACAGCCGGTTCGCCCATGTCCCCGTCAACTGGGCGATGACATGGGCCCAGGTGACAACGCGAAAAGCGGTTTCCAGTCGGTCTTGCTCGGCCATGCCTCAGGCGCGCAGAAAGGTTTGCAGCGGGCGCCGCGGCGACGGGCCGGGCGCCTCAGCATAGCCGAGGCGGACCAGCATCTGCATGGTTTCGCCATGCGGTACACGCAGCGTCTCCAGCAGCCGCTGCTGCGCCGTCTGCATCTCGGGATATTCCTGTAGCGCCTGGCTCATCGGATGGAAGGCGATCCCCAGCGCGGTGGCCTGCAGATGCAGGCGGACATAGGCGCGCCCCGCCTCGACCTGATCGACGCGGTCGTTTCCCGCCGTGGTCAACCAGGCGAAAGCTGCCGCGCTGCGTGCATGCGTCCGGCCCATCTCCAGCCCGATGCGGAACCCCATGGAACTAGGGTCTAGCATCGACTCCGGCGTCACCATGCCCACGGCCTTACCGAACCAGGGCATGAAGCCGGTCACCGAGATGCCGTCGCGATGCCGGCCGATCTCTGCTGCGCCGATGCGGGTTACATCGATGCTCTCCTGGAACGTGCGCGGCGTCATGATCTCGATGTCCCAGGCTTCCTCGGCGATGCGGCGCAAGAACGCCACAGGTTCCGCCTCGCTGGCCATTGCCAGGCGCACCCGCCCGCCTGCAACCGCCGGGGCGAGTCCAGCGACATGCGCGGCGCTGAGGGAGCGCTCTGCAAAGGCCTCGCGGTTGGTGCGCCGCTTCAGCACCTGGTCGAACAGCGGGTCACGCCGGACGCTGTCATCTCGCGTCATCCGAACACTGGCCACCGGCCGCGCATCGACCGTTTCCGCAGCAAAGCTACCTTCTGGGAAGAGGGTGACGTCGGCGCGCTGCCCTTGCGCGGCCGCAGCCATCGCAAGCAGTTCGATAAACGTACCGTGGCCAATCATGATCTGGCGCGAGAACGGATCGGTCTCGGGAAGGAGACGCGTGCGATCAACGTGTAGAAGGATTTCGCCGCTGTGCGAGAGATCGACCGACCAGGCCTGCCTGTTATGCGGGTTGGGCGCCAGGATGGCGAAGGCCAGAGCCTTGACCCGTGGATCCTGCAAGTCAGCTGCGGGCCCGGACCAGCCCTCGACCGCGCGGTCCGGCATGTCCCAGCAGCCGCCCAGCATGGTACCGGCCGCGCCGATGGCGGCGCCCGTACCCAATACCCGGATGAAGCCCCGCCGCGACGTGTCCATGCCTGCCTCCATTAATATTCCTGAGAATGTTAATAGCATTCCAAAGAATATTAATCAACCAAGTCCTCCGTGGTTTTCCCCATGGGCAATGAATCTGTCCATTTTGACAATGGATGGAAACTCATGCGCATGGCAGGCTGCGGGGGAAATTCCACTCTGGGAGCCAAACGGATGACCGACACGGTGCTGTCAAAGGACGACTTCTGGGCAAGGCTGCAAGCGGCGCGCAAGCCGGCCTTTTCCGGCGGCCACCCCTTCTCCAACGCCTGGAAGGCCGGCCAGCTGAGCAAAGCCCAGCTCGGCTTCTGGGCCATGCAGCACTACTACTACATCGAGGAAGTGACGCAGATGTTCGCGGGCCTGCTGATGCGCCTGCCGGACCTGGACGCCCGCCTTCACATGCTGGAGAACCTGAACGGCGAGGAATTTCCGGAACGCCACCCCGACCTGCTGCTGCGCTTCGCCGAAGCCTGCGGCATGAGCCCCGAACGCGTGAAGAATGCCTACAACGCGGGCGAGGTGCTGCCGTCGACCATGGCGATGCGCTCCTGGACCTATGAGCTTGCCACCATTCGCCCGCTGTCTGACTCCGCGGCCGGCATCATGGTTGCGCTGGAGGGCCAGACGCCGACGCTCTACCCGCATTACATCGAAGCGGGCCGCAAGATGGGCTTCACCGACCATGAACTTGCCTTCTTCCATGTCCATGTCGAAGCCGACGAAGGACACGAAGAGCACGGCCTGGAAATCTGCTCGCGCTATGCCAGCACGCGTGCGCTGCAGGACCGCGCCATCGCCACGGTCGGCAATTCGGCCCGCATGCGCTATCGCATGCTCGACGGCATCTGGGATGCCGTGCAGGCGATGAGCAAGAAACAGGCCGCCGAGTAACCGTGAACCTGATCGACGTATCCGGCCGCACCGCCTTCATCAGCGGCGCGGCCGGCGGCATTGGCGCCGAAGTCGTCCGCCTGTTCCGCAAGGCGGGGGCGCGCGTCGCCGCCGCCGATCTCGACGAAGGCCGTGTGCGCGCCATGTTCCCCAATGACTGGGATGTGGTGCCGCTGGCCGCCGATGTCGGCAAGGAAGCCGACGCCAGACGCGCGATGGCGGACGCCGCCTCCTCGTTCGGGCGCCTCGACTACCTGATCAACTGCGCCGGCATTGTTGGCAAGGGGCGGCTCGACCAGACCAGCCTCCCCGATTGGCAGAGAGTGATGGATGCGAACCTTACCTCGTCCTTCCTGCTCTGCCGGGAAGCCTATCCGCACCTGAAGGTTTCACGTGGCAAGGTGGTGCTGATCTCCTCGACAAATGGCCTGAATGGCGGCACCCACCTGTCCGGAGCGGCCTATGCAGTGGCCAAGGCCGGCATCATCAATCTGGTTCGCTATCTCGCCAAGGAATGGGCCCCCGACGGCATCCGCGTCAATGCGGTGGCGCCGGGCCCGGTGGAGACACCGATGATCGCCCGGCTGGACGAGAAGCAGCAGGCGGCCATGCGCGCCACCATCCCTCTCAACACCTTTGCGACGGCCCCGCAGGTGGCAGCGACGATCGCCTGGCTCTGCTCTGACCACACCGCAACGACCACGGGCACAGTGGCCAATGTGTCCGGCGGATTGGTGCTCGACTAGCTCTCCCGCGTTAGACTGGGGTCATGACCGAACTGCTCCGCCCGATCGGCGACATCGCCAGCTACCACGCGCATATCTATTACGACGACCGCACGCGGCCGGTCGCGGCCGACCTGCGCGAAGCAATCGAACAGACTTTCACCGTGGTGATGGGGCGCTGGCGCGATGAACCCGTCGGGCCGCATCCACAATCGATGTATCAGGTTGCCTTCGAGGCGGGTGAATTCGCCAAGATCGTGCCTTGGCTGATGATCAACCGGCAGGGCCTGGTCGTGCTGGTGCACCCCAACACCGGCGATGCCGTCGCCGACCATGACGTCAACCCGCTCTGGCTTGGCGACAGACTGCCGCTGCGCATCGATTTCCTGCGAGAATTCGTCAAGGCTAATCCCGGGGCGATCTAGCGCACGGCGATCTCTTCCGCAAAGTGGCAGGCGACATCGCCACCCAGCACCGGGCGCAGCTGCGGCCGTAGGCCTCAATTCCATTGAGCGAACCCACCAATCAACCGCTGGCCGCTACGAGCGGGCTACAGCGCAACGGTCATCCCGCCATCCACCGTCAGCACCTGACCGGTGATGTAGCGCGCCTGCTCGGAGATCAGGAACAGCACCACATCCGCGATCTCATCCGGCGTGCCGATGCGACCGAGCGGCACCCGCGGCACCATCGCCTGCAGTCCCTTGGCCCCCACCGAATGAACGGGGTCGAGGGACTGCGCGGTGCGGATAAGGCCCGGCGCAATGCCGTTGACCCGAATGCCGAAAGGCGCAAGGTCGATAGCGAAGCCCTTCACCAGGCCGGCGATGCCGCCCTTGGCAGCGACATAGGGCACATGGTCGGCCCAGCCCACGGTGTAGCCGGCGATCGACGACAGGCACACCACCGCGCCCTGCTTCTGCTTCTTCATGCCTGGCGCAGCTGCACGCACCACGCGCATCATGCCCTTGAGATCGACTTCATGCGTCAGGTCCCAGTCCGCATCCGTCAGCTTCGCGGTGGGCAGCTTCTTGGCAATGCCCGCGTTGTTGACGATGGCCGAGAGCCCGCGCTTGTGCCGCTTCTCGACCGCCGCCACCACAGCGTTGACTGCTTTCGTGTCGGTGACATCAAGCACATGGAACTCGGCACTGCCCCTGGCCGAGATACGCCGCGCGGTTGCACGGCCTTCCTTCTCCAGCACGTCGGTGACGACGACGTGGTAGCCGGCCTTGCCGAGCGCGACCGCGGTGGCTTGGCCGATGCCGATTCCGGCCCCCGTGACGAGGGCGAGGGGTTTTGCCATTGGAATGCTCCGTTCAGAGGAAGACGTCGCCACCGTTGGGGCTGATCGTCTGGCCGACATAGTGGTTGTTTTCATCTGCCGCGAGGAAGACGTAGCTGGGGACGATCTGATCGACCTCGCCGAGCTTGCCCCTGGGAATCCCGGCCTGAATGGCGGAGAGATGTTCCTTTGTCACATTGTCGAGAATGGGTGTCACGGTGGCGCCGGGCGCCACGCAGTTGACGTTGATGTTACGCGCCCCAACCTCCTTGGCCAGCGAGCGGCTGAAGGAGATCATTGCGCCCTTGGCCGCGCAGTAGTGCGACATGCCGGGCGAGCCGGCATAGGCAAGCTGCGATGCCGTGTTGATGATCTTGCCGTAGTTGCGCTTGTACATGTGCGGCAGGACATAGTGGGTGCAGAGAAACACACTGCGCAGGTTGACCGCGATCATGCGGTCCCACATGTCGACCGGCATATCTTCCACCATGGCGCCACCGGCGATGCCCGCATTGTTGACCAGGATGTCGATGCGGCCGAATTTCTTCAGCACCGCATTCACCATGCGCTTGACGGCGGCATCCTGCGACACGTCCGCCTGGACCAGCATGGCCTGGCGGCCAGCCTTGCGCACGGCGCTGGCCACGGCCTTGGCGTTCTTTTCCTGCGCCTTGTCGGGATAGTTGATGACGACATCCGCGCCTTCCCGGGCATAGGCGATGGCGACACCGGCCCCGATGCCGGTGCTCGCACCAGTGATAAGGGCAATCTTGCGGGTCAGTTTTTTCATGGCATGTCCTGTGACTCAAAAAGAAGCCCCGCGAGGGCGGGGCCTGAGAGGAAATGTGGCCCGGGGATAACCCGGGCCACTGCTTTCAGTTTGCCAGTTCGAGATCGGCAAAGCGGATCGTGTTGTCGGCATGCCAGGTGATGCCCTTCAACTTGTCGGTGAAGGCCCACTGCGTCTTCCACTCGACGACCGGCAACCAGGCCACATCGGCCATCAGCTGGTCCTGGATCTCGGCCAGCATCTTGTTGCGGGCATCGTCGTTGGGCTCGACGATCGCCTTGGCGAAAAGGTCATCCACCTTGGCGTTCGAGTAGTTGACCATGGTGTTGAGGCCGCCCTTTTCCGCCGAGACGAAGAAGAGCTGCACGCCATAGCCCACGTCCACGCCAATCGGCTTTTCCTGCTCATTGAGCGCGAAGGGCAGGTCCTTCTTCACCAGCTGCCGGTCGCCATACTGGGTTTGCGGCAGCGGGTTGAGCTTCACGTTGATGCCGATGTCGGCCAGCGCGGAGCGAACGATGTTGGCGATGGGGCCGACCGTCGATTCCTTCTCCGCCACATAGTTGAGCTCGAAGGCTGCGGGGAACTTCTCGAGGCCCTGGCCATTCGGATAGCCGGCTTCGGCCAGCAACTGCTTTGCCTTGGCGACGTCATAGGGGTACTGCGTTTTGGAAACGATGTAGCCCGGATAGGACGAAGGGAACTGCCCCTGCCACGGCTTGGCCTGGCCGAAATAGGCCTCTCTGATGATGCGGTCATAGGGAATCGCGTGGGCGATGGCCTGGCGCACCTTCAGATTGTCGAAGGGGGCCGTCTTGAAGTTCATGTGCACGAACAGGTTTTCGTTGCCATACACGCCGCCAACCTTCACCCCGCGCACGTTGCGCAGGCTGTCGAACTCCTTCGGGTTCAGGCGCTCAACCAGCTGCGCCTGACCGGTGCGCAGGATGGTGATGCGGTTGGCGCTCTGGGGCACCTTGCGCTGCACGACGCGGTCGATCTTCGGCTTGCCCAGGTAATAGTTGGGATTGGCCGTAACCACGAATTCCTTGTCCTTTTCCCACTTCTCGACGCAATAGGGGCCGAAGCTGGGAGCGTTCACATTGTCCGCATACTTGTGGCTCCACGGATCGTCGGCCGTGGCGTTCTTCTCCATCGTCTCCTTGTCGAAGATCATCAGGCCGAAGATGGTGAGCACGGGAAGCAGCAGCTTGTTGGGCGCGGCCTGGCGGATCGTGACGGTGTAGTCGTCGATCTTCTTGACCTCGTCGCCCAGCTTCTTGGCTTCCTTGGCGGCCGGCGAATCGCCAAACACCGCCGGCGTAAACTTGTCGATCGAGGCGACCGACGACAGGAACCAGCCGATCGGGGCCGAGCCGCTGGTCGATTTGGCGCGGGCGAATGTGTAAATGACGTCGTCGGCGTTGAAGGTGGCGCCGCCGCAGCCCTTGACGCCCTGGCGCAGCTTAAAGGTCCAAGTCAAGGACTTGTCATCATAAGTCCAAGATTCCGCCAGACGGCTTTCGAACTTGGTGAAGTCGAACAAGCCGATGCCTTCGTCATTCACGCCCTTGCGCTGGTAATAGACCAGCGGCTCCATCAGGTTGTCGACGCCACCCTGCGTCGCCGGGATGGAGATGGCCGCGCCATCGATGTTGAGGCCGGCCGGCACGTCTTCCGCGAGCACGAGAAGATCGACGGCCACCGCGGGCGATGCCGCGACGCCAAGCGCCATCGCCGAGGCGCCGATGAGGGTACCAAACCGCTTCATACACACTCTCCCTTGGATTGAATTTGTTAATTTTCTTTTCATCGCATCGAGCCGTTTTTAGTTGGCCGGCCGGAAGTCGTACCAGTGCAACGCGTTGTCGGGGTGCCACGTTATGCCCTGTACCTTGTCCGACGTCGCCCAGAACGTCTTGTTCTCGACGAGCGGCACAGCAGGCAGGTCTTCCATCAGCGCATCCTGAATTCGGGTCAGCAGCGACTGGCGCCGCACCTGGTCGAGAATGGCCGCCTGCTCGTAGTAGGTGTTATCGACCGTGGCGCTTTCATAGTTCATCGAGTTCATGATGCCACCCTTGCCCGGCGACACCCAGGACAGCAGCACGCCATAGCCGGCATCGACGCCGATCGGCTTGACATGGTCGCTGAGGCCCATCGGCATGTCGCGCTTCACCAGTTCGCGGTCGCCATACTGCGTGCCCGGCAGCGGGTCGAGCGCGATGGTGATGCCGCTTTCACGCAGCGCGCTCTGGATTGTCGTGGCCACCGGCCCCAGCGCGCCTTCGCGTTCCACCATGTAGGAAAGTTTCAGCGCGTCGGGAAACTGCTGCGGGCCGATGCCGTTCGGGTAGCCCGCCTCCGCCAGGAGCGCCTTCGCCTTGGCCGGATCGTAGGTGTACTGCGCTGGTGCCTTGTGGAAGCCCGGATAGGACGACGGAATCAGCCCTTCCCATTTACGGGCCTGGCCGAAATAGCCGTCGCGGATGATACGGTCGTAGGGAATGGCGTAGGCAACGGCCCGGCGCACCCGCGGATCGTCAAAGGGCTTCGACTTGAAGTTCAGCGACAAGAAGACGTTTTCGTTGCCGTAGGTGCCGGCCAGCTTCACCCCACGCACGTTGCGCAGCGATTCATATTCGCGCGGCGTCAGGCGTTCGGCGATCTGGGCTCCGCCGGTGCGTAGCACCGCCAGGCGGTTGGCGCTCTGCGGCACCTTGCGTACGATGACGCGGTCATAGGCCGCCTTGCCACGGTAGTAGTTCGGGTTGGCCTTGACTCGGAATTCCTGGCCCTTGTTCCAAGTGTCCGTGCAGAACGGGCCAAAGCCCGGTGCATTGACCGTGTTGTTGTATTCATGACTCCACGGATCGGCTGCCGTGGCCCGCTTCTCCATCGACTCCTTGTCGTAGACATAGAGGGCGAAGATGGTCTGGACGCGCTCAAACTGCGCATTCGGGCCGGATTGCCGGATCGCGACGGTGTAGTCGTCGATCTTCTTCACCTCGTCGCCGAGCTTCTTCGGCGCCGGATCCGGACCGAACACCGCCGGCGTGAAGCCGGCGACG
>CANJEJ010000029.1 GCA_947473325.1 Alphaproteobacteria bacterium
TGCGCCAGTTCGCCTTGGTGGCGAGGTCGCTGGCGATGAAATTCTCGAGCACGGTCAGCGTCGGCACGAGGCCGAGATGCTGGTGCACGAAGCCGAGGCCGAGTTCGCGGAACTTGCCCGCGGGCAACGGCAGCGAAACCGGCTGGCCGTACAGTTCCATCTCGCCCGCATCGGGGGCATGGAAGCCGGCCAGGACCTTGATGAGGGTCGACTTGCCCGAGCCGTTCTGCCCGAGCAGGCCATGGACCTCGCCCTGGCGCACGGTCAGGGACACATCGTCCAGGGCGCGCGCGCCGCCGAACGACTTGGAAAGGTGGCGCAAAGACAATGCGGGGACGTCCGCTCTGGACGTCCCCGCTGCCCTGCTCTCTAACAAGAGATCAGTCACTACTTACCCTGGCTGCTCTCAGAGACCCCAGAGCGTCTTGAAGCCCGCGATATGCGCGTCGCCATAACCCTTGTTGGGATCAGCCGGCACGCCCGCGGTCTGGAAGTTGCTCTTGTCGAAGATGATGAGCGGAGAATTGAGGTTCTCCACCTTCGGCAGGTTGCAGAGAACCCGCATGTTCACGTCCACGCCGGCATAGCCGACCCAGCCCATGCTTTCGCCCACGTTCATGGTTTCCATGGCGAGGCCGCGCTGCATGTCGAGGATGTTCGGCGAGCCGTTATACGACGCCATGCGGACCGAGGCTTCCTTGCCGGCGATGCGAACCGCCGGAACGATGAAGGTCATCATGTTGTCGTAGATGGGCAGGAACGTGTTGATGTTCGGATCCGCGGCGAGGGCTGCCTGCGCGCTCGACTGGATCTTCGTCGCCCATTCCGGGAAGGGGATGTTGATGTACTGGTGCTTGCAACCCGGGCAGTTCTTGTCGAGATAGGCCTGGATCGCCTTCACGAACGGGGTGGTGGGCACCACTTCGTCCGAGCCCATGATGACCGCATTGACCTTGCCGCCGGTGCGTTCGATCGCCCATGCCGCCATGATCTCGCCGGCGCGGCTGTAGTTCACGCGGGCGGCGCCATCGAGAAGGTTCGGCGGGACGGGCTGCGTCACGTCATAGAGATGCGTGGCGGAGACCTTGACGCCCTTGGCGCGCGCTTCGCTGACCTGCTGGCCGAGCCATTCGGGGTTGATGCCCCCCTGCAGGTCGACCAGGTTGGCCTGCTGCGTCACGGACTGCGAGAGACCCTGGATCCACTGCGGGGGCTGGCCCTGGTTTTCCACCACGGACAGCGGGAAGCCGACTTCCTTGGCGGCGGCGATCATGCCGTTGTTGATGGCAACGTTGAACGGGTTGGCGCTGGACAGCGGGATGACGGTCATCTTCTTGCCGGCCATGCACTGCTTGGCATTGAAGGCCGGGCCGGGCGCCACGAAGGTCGGGGCCTTGCGGTGTTCCGCGAGAAGCGCCTTGGCGGCATCGAGACCTGCCTGGGCGTGGGCCTGCGGGGCGGCGAGCGCGACTGCGACGAACGCCGCGGCCGAAGCCACCAGCAGAGATTTGGATACGTTCACGAACATGACCGATACGTCCTCCTTGTCCTGGTTATTAAGGGATTGCGGTTGAAACCCGATCGTCGCATTGGCCGCATTTTACGGCGCAACCCCCCGAGTCGCGCGGCAGCCGCTATCCCCTTTGCGCGTGCTGCAGAGAGCACGCATCGACGCAACATTACTGTGACGCGCGTGCGGTTGCCAGCGCTGCGTTGCGCGCATGACCTGTGCAGCGGCACCGACCTGCGCGCAGGGGAACGGTGTCGGCCACGGCGCTCACACGAGAAATTCCTGCCGCCGCCGCAGGATTTTGCCGCGCCGCGGCGTTTCCCTCTAATTGATTGAAATATAACAATAATTTTTTGGCCAGCGAGGGTATGGGCGGGCTCGTCGCCGGGCGCCCTGCGTGTTGGCCCCGCATGACGCGCGGACAGCGTGCAGATGAGGCGCTTTCAACACCGTCCAAGTGTTGACAATGTGGGGCTGGCAAATTGATAGTGCCCGCCAATCAAGAAATGACTGGGCCATCCGCGGCCCAACTCATGCCGGGCCACCTTCAGCGCTGGCCCAAGAACACTTAGGGAGAACCATAAATGGCTTACCGCTTAGGGGTCGACGTGGGGGGCACCTTCACCGACCTGCTGCTTATCAACGAAAAGAACGGCACGACGTTTACGGCCAAGGTGCCGTCCACCCCGGGCGACCAGTCCAAGGGCGTGCTGAACGGCATCGAAAAGGTTTGCCGCACGGCCGGCATCGACCCCACCGAAATCTCGCATGTGATGCATGGCACGACGGTTGCCACCAACACGGTGCTGACGAATTCGGGCGCGAAGGTCGGCCTGGTCACCACGAAGGGCTACAAGCAGGTGCTGCAGATCGCGCGCTCGTTCGTCCCGGGCGGCCTCGGCGGCTGGGTTATCTTCAACAAGACCGACCCGCTCGCCCCGCTGGAATGCACGATCGAAGCCGACGAGCGCATGAGCGCGCGCGGCGAAGTGGTCCGCAAGCTTGACGAGGCGGACCTCCGCCGCAAGCTCGAGACGCTGAAGGGCAAGGGCCTGCAGGCGCTGACCGTCTCGCTGATCAACTCCTATGCCAACGGCGACCACGAGCGGAAGGTCCGCGACGTCGCCTCCAAGGTGTTCCCCGACATCCCGATCTCGATTTCGTCCGAGATCATCCCGGAAATGCAGGAATACGAGCGCACCGAGACGACGGTGGTGAACTCCTATGTCCGCCCGGTCGTGTCGCGTTACATGAAGAACCTGCACGGCGAACTGTCGCGCCGCATGAAGGACGTGCAGCTGCACGTCCTGCGTTCGGACGGCGGCCTTGCCTCGGTCGAAGCGGCCGAGGTCACGCCGGTGAACCTGCTGATGTCGGGTCCCGCCGGCGGCGTGTCCGGCGCCATCTGGATCGCCGGCAAGTCGGGCTACAAGAACCTGCTCACCTTCGACATGGGCGGCACGTCGACCGACGTGGCCCTCGTGCAGAACGGTGCCCCGCAGAAGCGCCGCGAGACCCGCGTCGCCGACGTGACGGTGCGCGCCTCGTCGATCGACGTGCGTTCGGTCGGCGCTGGCGGCGGCTCGATCGCCTATGTGCCGGAACTGACCAAGGCGCTGCGCGTCGGCCCGCAGTCGGCCGGCGCCGAGCCGGGTCCGGCCGCGTACAACAAGGGCGGCGAGAAGCCGACCGTGACCGACGCCAACGTGACGCTTGGCTACCTGCCGGCGACGCAGAAGCTCGGTGGCGACATGCAGGTGCGCAAGGACCTCGCCGAAAAGGCCGTGAAGACGGTCGCCGACGGCATGGGCCTGTCGCTCATGGATGCCGCTGAAGGCATCTACAACATCGTCAACGAGAACATGTTCGGCGCGCTCCGACTCGTCTCGGTGGAGCAGGGACACGACCCGCGCGACTTCGCGCTGATCGCGTTCGGCGGCGCCGGCCCGCTGCATGCCAACGCGCTTGGCAAGCTGATGGGTTCGTGGCCGGTGATCATCCCGCCGGGCCCGGGCGTTCTCTGCGCCTATGGCGACGCGACGACCCGCCTGCGCGACGAAGCCTCGCGTTCGTTCATCCGGCGCTTCAGCCAGACGAACGACAAGGAAGTCGGCAAGCTGCTGTCGGACCTCGCCAAGACGGCGGCCAAGGCCCTGACGGCCGAAGGCGTGCCGGCGAAGGACCAGACGACCACCTACGAAGTGGACGTCCGCTATCATGGCCAGGGCCTGGTCATGACCATCGATGCCGACGCCAAGACCTTTGCCAAGGGCGGCCTTGCCGCGCTGGGCAAGCACTTCGACGCGATGCACGAGCAGATGTTCACCTTCGCGCTCGACCACGACCAGGAACTGGTGAACCTGCGCGCCATCGTGCAGGGCAAGCCGACCAGCGTGCGCGCCGAAAAGGTCGCCAAGGGCCGTAGCGATGCCTCGGCCGCGGTGGTCGAGACGACGACGATCTACGCGGGCGGCAAGAAGATGAAGGCCAAGATCTACAACCGCGCCAAGCTCAAGGCCGGCAACAAGATCGCAGGCCCTGCTGTCGTCATGGAAATGGACTCCACCACGCTGATCCTCCCGGGTCACTACGGCGAGGTGGATGCCGTCGGAACAATTCTGATTTGGCCTGGCCGCTGAGGACGGGGAGTAATCAACATGCCTGCAAAAATCATTCAGAAGAACAACAAGAAGTTCAAGAAGATCAAGGTCGATCCGGTAACGCTCGACATCGTCGAGAACGCCCTGCGCAATGCCCGCTACGAAATGGACGCCGTTCTGTTCCGTACCGCCATGTCGCCGGGCATTCGCGAGCAGCATGACGAGTTCCCGATGATCGCCAACCAGGAAGGCAAGATGGTCGTGGGCCAGTTCGGCTCCTTCATCTATGGCTTCATCGAGGGCTATCACGGTGAAATCGAGGAAGGCGATATCTTCCTCACCAACGACCCGTACAGCTGCAACGGCGCCGTCAGCCATCTGCCGGACTGGCTGTGCCTGATGCCCATCTTCAAGAATCACCGCGTCATCGCCTGGACGGCGATGTTCGGTCACATGACCGACATCGGCGGCAAGGTGCCGGGTTCGCTGCCCGTCGATGCGAATTCGATCTACGAAGAAGGCATCCAGATCCCGCCGACGAAGATCTACAAGAAGGGCAAGCTCAACAGCGAAATCCTTGAGCTGATCCTGCACAACTGCCGTCTGCCGGAATGGAACCGCGCCGACTTCAACGCCATCATCGCGGCGCTCCGCCTCGCTGAGAAGCGTTGCATCGAAATCGCCGACCGTTTCGGCGACGACGTGTTCGTCGAGGCCATGAGCCAGATGCTCGCGCGCAACAAGATTGCGATGAGCGCGATCATCAAGATGTTCATTCCCGAGAAGAAGAAGGCCTACTTCGAGGACTACATCTGCGACGACGGTGTGGGGATGGGTCCCTACAAGATCGCCTGCAGCATGTGGCGCGAAGGCGATGTCGCCATCTTCGACTTCGCGGGAACGGATCCGCAGTCGGTGTCGTCGATCAACTTCTTCTTGAACGAAGAGATGTTCAAGATGTTCCTCGGCGCCTTCACCATCAACATCTTCGACCCGCAGATCCTGTTCAACGACGGGTTCTACGATCTCGTCGATGTCCGCATCCCGGCCGGTTGCCTTCTGAAGCCGATGAAGCCCGCGGCGCTGTCGTCCCGTACGCACGCGCTCGGCCGCATCTTCGACATCATGGGCGGTCTGCTCGGCCAGGGCGCGCCCGACGCGCTCAACGCGGCCGGCTTCTCGGACAGCCCGCACTTCATGTATTCGGGCTACGACAAGAACGGCGAGTGGTATCAGCTTTACCAGATCGGCTTCGGCGGCATTCCGGGCCGTCCGGTCGGCGACGGCCCCGACGGGCATTCGCTGTGGCCGGCGTTCACCAACGTGCCGAACGAGTTCCTGGAAAGCTACTTCCCGCTCCGCATCGACACGTATGAAAGCATCCCCGACTCGGGCGGCGCTGGCCTGCATCGTGGCGGCAACGGCATCTCGATGGGCTACCGCTTCCTGGAGCCCGGTGAGATTTCGGTGCACGACGATCGCTGGCTCACCTACCCCTGGGGCGTGAACGGCGGGACCACCGGTGGCCGCAGCACCAAGAAGCTCGTCCGTGCCAATGGCAAGGAAGAGCTGCTGCCGGCCAAGATCGACCATGTGAAGGTCGAATCCGGCGACATCCTGTACTTCAACACCTGGGGCGGCGGCGGCTGGGGCGACCCGTTCAAGCGGCCGGCCGAAAAGGTCGCGAAGGACGTGGAACGCGGCCTCGTCACCAAGGAAGGCGCCAAGCGTTACGGCGTCGTCCTCGCCACGGATGGCAAGGTCAACCAGTCCGAGACCGAGAAGCTGCGCGCGAAGCTGACGGCCGAGCGCAAGGAAGTGAAGCTGTTCGACTTCGGCGGCACGATCGAAGAACTCAAGGCCCGTTGCAAGGCCGAGACGAGCTTCGATCCGCCGAAGGCGCCCGAGTTCCAGAAATGGCACCGGGTGGCGGCTCAGCGCCTCGCCGAAAAGCGGGCTGCCGAGTAACGGTACCGGGCGGCTGGCCAGCCAGCCGCCCCTCGTTTCTGGATGCGGCGCCGCGGTCAAACGTGGCGCCGCATTCGTTTCTGACCCCATTCTTCACCACCGGATCGTCATGGCCCTGTCGAAAAACAAGCGTCTCGCCGCGCGCATCCGCGCGCGCGAGTTCTTCGTCGCGCCCGGCGTGTTCGACATGATCAGCGCGCGCATCTGCGACACAATGGGCTTCTCCGCGCTCTACATGACGGGCTATGGCACCGTCGCCTCGCATCTCGGGGTGGCGGACGCAGGTCTCGCCTCGTACCGCGATATGGTCGACCGCGCCGCGCGCATCGCCGGCGGCACCGAGACGCCGCTGATCGCCGATGCCGACACCGGCTATGGCGGCCCGCTCAACGTGCGCCAGACGGTGCGCGGCTATGAGGCCGCCGGTGTTTCGGCGATGCACATCGAGGACCAGGTC
Source organism: Alphaproteobacteria bacterium (assembly GCA_947473325.1). GTDB lineage: Bacteria > Pseudomonadota > Alphaproteobacteria > SHVP01 > SHVP01 > CANJEJ01. The sequence goes on from CANJEJ010000029.1 coordinate 6,536, forward strand.
GATCCGAAGAAATGCGGCCACACGCCGGGCACGCGCGTGATCCCAGCCGCGGACATGGTGACCAAAATCAAGGTCGCGCTCGATGCGCGCCGGGACGATGACTTCCTGATCATCGCGCGCACCGATTCGCGCGCGGGCGAGGGGATCGACGAGGCTTGCCGCCGTGGCGAGGCCTATATCAAGGCGGGCTGCGATGTGCTTTTCGTCGAGGCGCTGCGTTCGGTCGCGGAAATGGAAACGGTGGCCCGCCGCTTCGACCATCCGCTGATGGCGAACATCTCCAACGGCGGCGTCACACCGGTGACGCCGGCCGAGGTGCTTGGGCAGATCGGCTATGCCTTTGCGATCTATCCCGGCGTCGCCTTCAACGCCGCCGCCGAGGCGATCAAGCGCGCCAGCGCGGCGCTGCTGCGCGACGGCGACTCACTCAAGCTCGACGTGCCGCTGATGCCGCTCGAGGAAATGCACCGCGTCATGGGATTTCCCGACGTCTGGGCCTTCGAGGAAAAATGGTCCGGTCCCGCGACCGGGCACGACTGAACAGGACAACGGGAGGATCCCATGGCTGAACAAGCGCTCAACAAGGACTATGAGGGTGCGGGCTACAACAAGCGGCTCGGCTTCGGCGAGCGCCCGGCGCTGATCCTGATCGACTTTGTCGAAGCCTATTTCGACAAGGCGAGCCCGCTCTATGCCGGCGTCGATTCGGCGCTCGCCTCGGCGCTGCGCCTGCGCGATGCCGCGCGCAAGGCCAAGGTGCCGGTGATCTATACCAACGTCGTCTACCATCCGGGCGCCTTCTCGAACGGTGGCATCTTCATGAAGAAGGTTCCGACTCTCGCCATCATGGAAAAGGGCAAGCCGATGGGCCAGTGGCCCAAGGGCCTCGTGCCGTCGGACGACGAACTCGTCATTTCCAAGCAGTATCCGTCGGCCTTCTTCGGCACCTCGCTGTCTTCGACCCTGACCGCCAACGGCATCGACACGCTGATCCTGACCGGCCTCAGCACCTCGGGCTGCGTGCGCGCAACCTGCATCGACACCGTGTCCTATGGCTTCCGGCCCATGGTGGTGAAGGATGCGGTGGGCGACCGGGACACCTATCCGCATGAGGCGAACCTGTTCGACATGAACGCCAAATATGCCGACGTGGTGAACGAGCAGGAAACCATCGAATACCTGAACCGCATCAGCAACCGCACGCGCGCGTCGGCGGCCTGACATGAGCAGTCCCGCTCCGGCCAAGCGCCAGATCATGAACAAGCAGGGCGATGTGGTTTCGCAATCGACCCAGGTGCTCGACGTGATCCGCGACGGCGGCACGGCGATCATCCCGCTCGATGTCGCCTATGCCATCATCGGCAACTCGGAAAAGTCGATCCGCAACATCTTCACGGCGAAGAACCGCTCCTTCGAGAAGCCCTCGGGCATGTTCTCGAATTTCGACCTGCTGAAGGACATCCAGATCATGGATTCCTGGAAGCACGACATCATCAAGGCAGTGATCTTTGATGCCAACCTGCCGTTCTCCACGGTGGCGCCGTTCCGGACCGACCATCCGATGTTCCGCAACCTTGCGCCCTTCGTGTTCCAGAACTCGACCAAGGTCGGCACGATCGACATGCTGCTGAACGCCGGCGTCTTCCACAACGAGATGACGAAGCAGTCGATGGCGCGGCTGATGCCGGTGCTGGGCTCGTCCGCCAACACCTCGCTGCAGGGCTCGAAATACATGCTGCAGGATATCGAGGACCCGGTGCGCGACGCGGCCGACATCCTGATCGACGGCGGCCTTTCCAAGTATCACAACCCGGAAGGCCGCTCCTCGACGATCATCGACTTCCAGAGCTTCAAGACGATCCGTGTCGGCGTCTGCTACGACCAGCTCTGCGCCATCTTCCTCAAGTTCAAGATCGACCTGCTGGCGCTGGGCAAGGCCTAGGGCTTACTTCCGGGCGCCGAAGATGGCGCTCGGGCCCTTGCCGGGTTCGAGATACTGGGTCTGGCCGGCGACGGCGCGTGTCGAGCTGTGCTCGATGATCCTGGCCGGGTCGAAGCCGGCATCGGCCAGCACCTTCTTCGGGTCCATCTCGCGCCAGGTCGCCTTGAAGGGCTCGTTGTCGTAGTAGCACTCCCAGTCTTCCAGGAAGGCGTTGAAGGGCGACATCGTCTTGTAGAAGGCGCGCTCGGAATGGATCGTCACGCCGCCGGGCCGCAGCAGGCGGTGCGCTTCCTTCATGATGTTGGCGACCGCCGTGCGCGAGGTTTCGTGCATCACGGCCGACGACACCACCATGTCAAAATGCCCGTCGGGAAAGTCCGTGTGTTCCGCATTCTGCTGCGAGAAATGCACCGGCTTGCCGAAGAACTGCGCCCGCGCGTGGCCGTATCTGAGTTGGGGGGCCGACAGGTCGACGCCATGCACCTCGGCGCCAGGATAGGCATCGATATAGGGCAGCGAGTTGCGTCCGTTGCAGCAGCCGATGTCGAGGATGCGGCGCACCTGCAGGTCGGGGAACATCGTGCGCTGGTAGTTGATGATGTTGTTGGCGAAGGCCTCGCCAACCAGCCGGCCGGGCTTTTCTTCCATCTGGTGCGCGCGGGCACCCATGAACATGAGGATGTGGTAATAGCCGCCGCGATCGGACACGGCGCCGGAGGACACGTCGTCCTCCACCTGGTCGACGTGATAGCCGCCCGGCATCACATGGATGTCCACTGCGCTCATGTAGCGCGGCTGCTGGAAATTAGGGTTCAGCCGCAGCGAACCCTTGTCATGGCCAAGCTTGCGCGCCGAATCGATCAGCTGCGGCAACTGCCGTTCCACCGATTCTGCGACGCTGTCCCAGTGCATCTCGCGCAAGGAACGGGCCAGCGAACTCCACATCAGGTAGTAGGGCTCGGCGTCCATTGCGCGATGCACGTCGTGACGGTTCTGCGGATCGCGATTGTGGCGGCGGGCAAAGGCCCCCTTGGCGCGCGTCTCGTAGACTGTCTTCAGGCCGGGATGAATGTTGTCCCAGCTGTGAATGCGGGCCGAGGCAACGAAGTTCTGCCGCGCCAGCTCGTCGTGGTTGGCCCGCGGCATCATCGGGTGGGCATAAGGTTCCTTCATGGGGACGTCCTTCCGGCGCCGGTCGCGTCTCAGCCATTTACTGATGTCGAAACCCGCTTCACAATGCAGAAATAACGATACAGGGCAGCGATGCCCGACAGAAGGGGAGAGAGCGATGACGCGGTCGACATTGTTGCGCGGACAGAAGGGCGTCAACCTGGCGGTTCTGGCCGGTCTTGCGGCCCTTGCCGTGACCGGGCCGGCGCTGGCACAGGACAAGGTGCTGCGCATCGGTTCGTCCATCCTGCCGGCGGGCCAGGGCCATGTGCACAATGGTGGCGGCATCGTCAACGCGCCGACCATTCAGGCCTTCTTCGATTCGATGACCTATATCGACGGCAAGGGCGATGTCGTTCCGGGCCTCGCCACCGCGTGGGAAGCGGTGGGCAAGGACAAGTGGATCTTCAAGCTGCGCCCCGGCGTGCTGTTCCACAACGGCGAAAAGCTGACGGCGGCGAGCGTCGTGAGCAATGTCGAATTCCTCATGACGGACGCGGGCAAGGCCACCAATGCCGTGCGCACGGGGCTCGCCCCCATTTCCGGTGCGCGCGCGGTCGACGAGATGACAGTCGAGATATCGACCAGCCAGCCATCGCCGCTGCTGGCGCGGCTGGGCATGGACTTCCGGCTGCATGAACCGAAGGCCTGGAATGACATGGGGGCTGCGGCCTTCGCCAAGAACCCGGTGGGCACCGGCGCCTTCAAGGTCACGGACTGGACCGGCGAGCGCGTGCGGGGCGAGGCGTTCAAGCAGGGCTGGCGCCCGCCCAAGGTGGACCGGCTTGAAATCACCGTGCTGCCGGAGCCGGCGGCGCGGGTGCAAGCCCTCCTCTCCAACCAGCTCGACGTCGCTTTCGACGTGCCGCTCGACGACCAGCAGAAGATCGAGAGCGCCGGCTCGCGCGTCTACCCGGTGCACTACCCGGCCGTGGTCGCCATGGCGCTGCGCACGACCGTCGATGGGCCGCTGAAGGATCGCCGGGTCCGCCAGGCGCTTAACTACGGCGTCAACAAGGAGGCCTATATCGCCTCGATGATGCATGGCATCACCAATGCGGCGGGGCAGCCGGCGGCCAGCAATGTGTTTGGCCATCAGCCGGACATCAAGCCGTATCCCTATGACCCGGCCAAGGCGAAGGCGCTGCTGGCGGAAGCGGGCTATCCCAACGGGCTCAAGCTCAAGGGCGAGGTGGTGGTGAGCCGCGCCGAATATGCCGGCCTGTTCCAGATCGTCTCGGCCAACCTGGCGCAGGCGGGCATCGACCTCACGCTCACGCCCATCGCGCTGCCTGAACTGGTGAAGAAGGTGCAGGGCGCGACGCCCTGGGGCGACACGGTGATCCGCAGCTCGCCCTACAATGCCTATCCGTCGGTCGATCCGCTGATCGGCATCAACACGGTCCATGCCTGCAAGTCGCAATCCTACTGGACCTGCGACGAGGCGATCGAGCCGGTGATCAAGGCGGCGAACGAGGAGTTCGATCCGGCAAAGCGGGCGGCACTGGTCAAGCAGATCATGCACCGCTACCACGATGAGGCCTGGGGCATCTTCCTGCACGACGAAGTCCAGCTGGACGGCGTGGCCAAGCGGGTGGGCAATTATCGCTCGGTCAACCTCGTGATCGACTACCACGCCATCGAGTTGCAGTAGACGCCCCGCGACCGATTCAGGAACGAGCCATGAAACAGCCCTTTGCCCATTCGATGATGCCGCAGGCCAGTCATGACGAGCTGGCGCGGCAGATCTTCGCCACCTCGCTCCGCATGCATATCGAGGACGAGGTCATGGCCGGCGACGAGCTCCTCTATGAGAAGAAGGTGAAGCCGGCGATGGCGTTGGCAAATGGCGCCGCATTGCAGAACTACAAGGACATCCGCAAGCATATGGAGCGCGAGCCCTATTACCAGATGTGGAGTTCCCTGGTGAAGACGGGCAAGGAAATGCTGTGGGATTCGGTCGGCGAATCGGTAGAGCGCCAGCTGCCTGAACTCATCGCACGCAGCAAGCCGGCGAAGCCGCTCGGTTCGCTGACGCTCGATCCCGCGCTGCCCGTGCCGCGCTATCACGCCGCCTGCGATATCCACTGGATGCCCGGCGCCTATCACCGCGAGATCACGAAGGACGATGTCTACGCCGGCGCGCTTTATGACCGCGGCAGCTACTACGTCGTCGCGGCGATCATGGGCAAGGCGGGCAACAACCTGCCCGACAAGACGCACACCGCGCGTGGTGCGTTCCACTATCTCGACCAGCATCACCCGAATTTCCGGCCGAAACGGATTCTCGATCTCGGCTGCGCCATCGGCAGCTCCACGGTGCCCTACACCGACAAGTTCCCCGATGCCGAAGTGCACGGCATCGATGTCGGCGCGCCGCTTCTCCGCTATGGCCATGCACGGGCGGAAGCAATGGGCAAGCGCGTGCATTTCTCGCAGCAGAATGCCGAGCGGACCAACTTCCCCGACGGGTATTTCGACCTCGTGGTGTCGCATGCGATGGCGCATGAGACGTCGAGCAAGGCGATCCGCAACCTGCTGAAGGAAAGCTACCGGCTGCTGGCGCCTGGCGGGCTCAGCTATCACACGGAACGGAAGTTCTTCTATGGCCTTAGCGACTACGAGGCTTATCTCAACGACTGGGACACGTTCTACGAGAACGAGCCGTTCAAGGGCACGCTGCGTGAATGCGACCCGCGCGATCTCATGCGCGAAGCGGGTTTCGCTTCGTCGGAGATTTTCTTCTTTGGCACGAACCGCGCCGGCGGCTTCTTCGAACCGGGTCATCCGCAGGCCTTCGGCTCCATCTTCGGCGCCCGCAAGGTCTGACGGTCCCGGCTCCGGGGCATGTCGCGATGAAGACAACGCAGCGCGGTGGACGCCTCAGACGGGCGCATGGCTGAACGCGATAGCCCCGGCGTCAGGGTTCCACCGCCGCTGATCTTTGTGGCCACTCTGGGCATCGGTGCGGCCCTGGATTACGTCGTGTTCAAGGACATGACAGTCGCTGCCGCGCCCGCCCGTCACGTCCTGGGCGCCTTGTGGGCGGCATGCGGCATGCTCGCCATTTCGCTCGCGCTGAACCTGTTTCGCCGTGCCGGAACGCGGCCGGAGCCATGGCAGCCAAGCTCCGCCATCGTGGCGACCGGCGTCTACCGATATACGCGCAACCCGATGTATCTGGGCATGGCGCTGCTCTATATGGGACTTGCTCTCATCCTGGACAGCGTGTCGTCGCTTATGCTGCTTGTTCCGCTCCTGATCGTCATCCGCTACGGCGTGATCGGCCGGGAAGAGGCTTATCTCGAGCGAAAATTTGGCGAACCCTATCGCCAGTACAGGAGTCGTGTGCGGCGGTGGCTGTAGGCGCGGCCGTCCCGCGGTTCAGACTTCCGCGATGTGGGCGGCGTAGAGCGCGTCCATGATCGTGGTCGCGTCCTCGCCCAGCAGGGGATAGGCCTCGCCTTCGTCCTCGACCAGCGGTTTCAGGGTGAAGGCGCCATCTTCCGAGGCGAGCCAGACCTCGTTGGGATCGTTCTGCCCCTGCCCGAACTGCCAGCCGGCGCTGCCCTCCTTGGCGAAATAGCCGGAAGGATCGAACAGCACGATCGAGTATTCCGCCGGTTCGCCGATCAGCAGCAGCACTTGTTTTCCGGAATTGCGCGACAGGTCGAGGGCACGGAAGACGTCGAGCTTCTGCGGCTGCTCGGGCAGCACCTCGATCCAGGTGTTCCAGTCCGGCACCCAGAAATCGGGGCGGTAGGACTGGGAACGGAACTGGTGCTGCTCCGCCTGGTAGTCAAAGGGCGCGCCCAGCGCGCTCAGGAAGACGGCCCAGCGCGCTTCCAGCGGCGTTTCGAAATCCGGCGCCGCGCTGGACATCTTCGACGTGGTGGAGCGTTTCTTCGGGGCCATGGGGCGGTGTCCTTCTGACCCCGCCTGCCGATCGGCCCGGTCGCGGCCCTGCGGATGGCGAGCGCCACCCTGGGTGAAAACGGAACGGGCGGGGAATGCCCCGCCCGTGAGACTTATTCGGCAGCGATGGCCGCCTTGGCGGCAGCCTTGCGCTCCTGCGACACCCACCAGTCGGTGATGCGGCCGCCGAGCTTCAGACCGGTCAGGCGTTCGGCGACCATCACGGCGCGGCGCAGCTTTGCCACGTCGATGCCGGTTTCATAGCCCGAATCGTTGAACATGAAGGCAAGGTCTTCGGTCGCCACGTTGCCGCGCGCGCCCGGCGCGAAGGGGCATCCGCCAAGGCCGCCGATCGAGGAGTCGAACTCGCGCACGCCTTCCTGCAGCGAGATCCAGGACATGGTCATCGCCATGGCGCGCGTGTCATGGAAGTGGACGCCGAGGCGTTCGGCCCCGTGTTCCTTCACCACCGCCTTGATGATGGTCTCGCACAGCTTCGGGTTGCCGGCGCCGATGGTGTCGGCAATGGCGAGGCGATCGGCGCCCGCCGCCATCATCTTCTCGGCGAGATCGAGCACCACCTTGACCGACACCTCGCCCTCATAGGGGCAGCCGAGCGCGGTGGAGACATAGGCGCGGGTCTTGAACCCTTCCTTCTTGGCCCGGGCTATGATGCCGGCGAAGGACTTGGTCGCCTGCTCCAGACCCATGTTGATGTTGCGCTGGTTCATCGTCTCGGTGCTGGCGAGCGCGACGGCGAAGACCTTGGCCCCGGCATCGCGGGCGCGCTCATAGCCCTTTTCGTTCAGCACCAGCGCCGAATAGTCGACGCCCTTGTCCAGCGGCAGGCCGGCCCACACCTCGGCGGCATCGGCCATCTGCGGCACGGCCTTGGGGCTGACGAAGGAGGTCGCCTCGAAGGCGCGCACGCCGGCGTCGATCAGGGCATGGCACAGCTCGAGCTTGCCCGCGGTGGGCACGAATTTCGGCTGGATCTGCAGGCCATCGCGCAGACCGACTTCGTTGATGACGATTTTTTCGCTCATGGCGGACTCCTGTGAGAGGGAGAACCTTACTGGATGGTGCCGGCCTTCTTCAGCGCGTCGATGTCGGCATCCTTCATGCCCAGCATATCACGCAAGACCTCGCTCGTGTGCTGGCCCAGCAGCGGCGGCGGGCCGTAGCTGTCCTCGTGATCCGACAGCTTGGCCGGGTTGCCGGGCATCTTGACCTTGCCGCCCAGCGGGTGCTCAACCTCGACGATCATGTTGCGCGACAGAACCTGCTCGTCCGCCAGCGCATGCTTGAAGTCGTTGACCGGCGCATGCGGAATGCGCGCCGCGGTCAACTTTTCCATCCAGTGCTCGGCCGTGTTGGTGAGGAGAATTTCCTGCACGCGGTCATTGATCTTCTTCTGGTCGCGCAGGCGCGGCGGCTGCGTCTTGTATTCCGGGTTCTTCAGCAGGTCGTCATCCAGCAGGTTGGCGAGGATCTCGTAGAAGTTGTCGGTGATGATCGCCAGGATGATCGGCCGCGTCTTCGTCTTGAACGAATCGTAGGGCACATGGACAAAGTGCGAGTTGCCGATGCCGTAGGGGTTCTCGTCCGACATGAAATACATGGTGGCCATATAGTTCAGCATCGAGATCTGGGCATCGAGCATCGACACGTCAACATGCTGGCCTTTCCCCGTGCGGGTGCGCTGGTGCAGCGCGGACAGGATGCCGATGGCGGCGAAGATGCCGCCGCCCAGGTCGCCGATCGGGATGCCGGCGCGGAAGGGGCCCATCTCTGGCGTGCCGGTGATCGACATGCCGCCGCCCATCGCCTGGGCGACCATGTCGAAGGCCGGGCGGGCGCGGTGCGGGCCGGTCTCGCCGAAGCCGGTCACCGTGCAAGTGATGATGCGCGGGTTGATCTTCGACAGCGTGTCATGGTCGATCTTCAGGCGACCGGTGACGCCGGCGGAAAAGTTGTCGATGACGATATCGGCCTTCTTGACCAGCTCGTAGAAAACCTTGAGCCCTTCGTCGCTCTTGAGGTCGAGCGCGACCGACTTCTTGCTGCGGTTCAGCGTGTAGAAATACGAGCCCATGCCGTGGCGGGAGTTCTTTGGGTCCTTCGCCTGCAGGGCGCGCGTGCCTTCGCCCTTGCCGGGGGGTTCGATCTTGATCGCCTGCACGCCAAGATCGGTGAGCATCATGGCGCCATAGGGGCCCGACAGCATGTGTGTCAGGTCAAGCATAACGACGTCGGACAGCGCTTTCATGGCGGCACTCCGTTAGAACCGGCTGCAACAGGCTGGAAAAGTTGGCGCCATACTAGTGTCGGCCCTGCGGCAATGCAACGAATCCCGCTTTCCCCTGTGAAATTCTCTGAGGCCAAAAAGGCCGCACAATCAAGCGCTTAGAATATGTTGCGGGAGGCGCCCGAGGGGCCTTAGGGTTGGCCCCGCCACAGCAAGCGGAAGGACAAAGCGCGATGGCCGACACCTATGAACTCGCCGGGTACAACGCCGGCAAGATTGGCTTCGGGCGCCGGCCGGCGGTGATCGTGGTCGACTTCCAGACCGCCTTCACCGACCCCCAGTATCCGCTCGGCGGCTTCAAGCGGATCCATGATGCCGTCGACCAGACGGCAAAGCTGCTCGACGTGGCGCGGCGCAACAACGTGCCCGTGGCGAGCTGCTACACCGGCTATAACAGCGCCGCCGACATGCCCTATTGGAAGATCACGGCGGTGCAGGAACAGTTCTTCGAAGACCATCCCTGCATGGAGATGGACAAGCGCATCCACGACAAGAAGTATGACTACGTCTTCAAGAAGTCGGCGCCGTCGATCTTCTTCAAGACGCCGCTGACCACCTTCCTGACCAAGCATGGCGTCGACACGGTGATCGTCACCGGCTGCACCACCTCGGGCTGCGTGCGCGCCTCTGTGATCGACTGCTTCTCCAACGGCTTCCGCACTGTCGTGGCCGAGGATTGCTCGGGCGACGCGGAAGAACAGCCCCATCGCGACAACCTGCGCGACATGGGCCGGCGCTATGCCGATATCTCCAACCTGGCGGAATGTGCGGCCTATCTCGAAGAGAACCGCAAACGCAACGCCTGATCCCCGACCTGTCAGCCCTGGGAATTCCCGTATGAAAGTCCGTGCCGCCGTCCTGCACGAAATGGGCGCCTCGCAGCCCTATGCCCGCAGCAAACCCCTGAAGATCGAAGAGGTCGAGCTCGCGCCGCCCGGCCGCGACGAGATCCTGGTCAGGATCGGCGCTGCCGGCCTGTGTCACTCCGACCTCTCCGTCATCAACGGCAACCGGCCCCGGCCGATGCCGATGGCGCTCGGCCATGAGGCGGCGGGGGAGGTGGTGGAACTGGGGCGCGGCGTAACCGACCTTGCGGTCGGCGACCGCGTTGTCTTCGTCTTCGTGCCGTCCTGCGGGCGCTGCCGGCAATGTGCCTCGGGCCGCCCGGCGCTTTGTGAACCGGCGGCGGCAGCGAACGGGCAGGGGACGCTGATCTCCGGCAAGCGCCGCATCAAGCTGAACGGCGAACTGATCAACCATCACCTCGGCGTCTCGGCCTTTGCCGAATATGCCGTCGTCTCCCGCCTGTCGGCGATCAAGGTCCCGAAGGACCTGCCGTTCGAGATCGCCGCCCTGTTCGGCTGTGCCGTCATAACCGGCGTCGGCGCGGTTGTGAACACGTCCAAGGTCAAGCCGGGCTCGACCGTCGCCGTCATCGGCCTTGGCGGCATCGGGCTCAACACCGTGCTCGGCGCGCGCCTCGCCGGGGCGCGCCAGATCATCGCCATCGATATGCGCGAGGACAAGCTGCAGCTCGCCCGCCAGCTCGGCGCCACGGACGCCTTTGCCGCCAGCGATCCAAAATGCGTCGAGAAGGTCAAGGCCGTGACCAATGGCGGCGTCGACTATGCCTTCGAGATGGCGGGTTCGGTGGAAGCGCTGGAGCTCGCCTGGAACATCACCGGTCGCGGCGGCGAAACCGTGACCGCCGGGTTGCCCAACCCGACCAAGCGGCTGCAACTGCCGCCGGTCCAGCTGGTGGCCGAAGAACGAACCCTGCGCGGTAGCTATCTCGGCAGCTGCGTGCCGATGCGCGACATTCCGAATTTCATCGACCTCTACCGGTCTGGCCAGCTGCCGGTCGACCGGCTGATGAGCAACACGGTGAAGCTGGACGACATCAATGAGGCCTTCGACCGCCTCGCCAGCGGCGAGACCGTGCGCACGGTGATGATTCCCTAGGCCTTCCGGGCGGCGAGCGCCGCCAGCGCTTCGGGCGTGTCGACGTCGAGGAAGATCGCCGCGTCGTCGAGCGCCACCTCACAGACCTGGTCGGCGTGTTCGGTGACAATCTGGCGGGCGCCCATGTCGCCCGTGACCTGCGCCATTTCCCGGAAGAAGCGGCGCGCGAACAGCGCGGGGTTGCCGCGCTTGCCATTCGCGGTCGGCAGGATGATGGCGCGGCCCTCGACGGGGTTGAAGGCAGCGATCAGCCGGTTGAGGTGCTCGGGACGGATCGTCGGCATGTCGCCAAGCTGGACGAGGACGCCATCGGCGTCGGGCGGCAGCACCCGCAGCCCAGCGCGCAGCGATGTGGACATGCCCGCGGCATAGTCGGGATTGTGGGTGAAGATCACCGAGCGATCGCCAAGTGCGGTGCGAATGGCGTCGGCCTGGTGCCCGGTCACGACGATCACGGGCCCGGCCTCGCTCGCCAGCGCCGTTTCGATCGCGTGGACGATCATGGGAACGCCGTTCACCGGTTCAAGCAGCTTGTTGCGTGCGCCCATGCGGCGTGACTGGCCCGCGGCCAGGACAAGGACGGGAATGCGCGGCATGCGCTGCGGCCCTTCGCTTTCGCTTTCGCTGTCGGCGGCCGCGGCCTCGGGGTCGCGCAATTGCGGGCGGGACGGGATTTCCTTCAGCAACCCGCCTGCGCCCAGCGTCATGATGTCGGTGCGTGTCACCGGCACGTCGGCCATCAGGCGCCACAGCACCCAGTCGAAGCCGTTGAGCTTGGGCGAGCGCGCGCAGCCGGGCAGGCCAACCACCGGCACGCTGCCGGCATGGCCCATCAGCAGCAGGTTGCCGGGATCGACCGGCATGCCGAAATGGTCCACCACGCCGCCCGCGGCGACGATGCCCGCGGGGATGACGTCGCGGCGATCGACGATGGCGGAGGCGCCATAGACCAGGATCGGCGCGCAGCCCCGGGCGAGCAGGTCCGTGATGGCCGTCGCAACACTGGCCGCGTCATGACCGCAGCGGATCTCGCCGGCCACTTCGCTGCCCAGCGTGGACAGGCGGTTGCGCAGCACGGCGACGGTCTTGTCGAGCACGTTTGGCTTGGTGCCGGGCAGCGTGGTCATCACCAGCCCGACGGGATGTGCCTTCAACGGCGCGATGCGCAGCAGCGGCCCGCCTTCCTGCGCAATGGCCTTGGCGCGTTCGAGCGCGGTGCGTGGCGTGGCGAAGGGGATGATCTTCACCGTCGCCACCATCTGGCCCTTCTCGACCAAATCGAAGGGCGGCAGCGTGGCGATGGTGATGGCCTCGTCGACGAGGTTCAGGCGATCGACGCGGTCGCGGTCGATGATCACCACGCCATTGGCGTCGGCGTAAAGGTTGCAGCGGCCGGTGAAGGGCTCGGCGCGGCGGGCGCCCGGTCCGCGCGCCGCCTCGGCGACCTGGCGGGCGGCATCGTCCTCGGCCACGTCATCGGCTTCCAGCCGGCTGCCGATCACCGCCGCGATGCCGGCGGCACGCAGGGCCGCGACATCCTCGGCCGACAGCACGCGACCCTTCTTGAAGGCGATCTTGCCCTGGCGCACCGAATGGGCAAGGACAGCGCCTTGGGCCCGGTCGAGCGGAATGTTGCCGAATTCCATGCTCAGGCCGGCCGGCGCAGCCGATCCGTGACCTGGGCCATGATCGCGACGGCGATCTCGGCCGGCGACTTGGCACCGATGTCGAGGCCGACGGGGCCATGGATGCGCGCCGTCTCGTTCTCGCTGAAGCCGTTCTTGTGCAGGCGGTAGAGGCGGGCGTTGTGCGTCTTCTTGCTGCCAAGCGCGCCGATGTAGAAGGCGCGCGACTTCAGCGCCGTCTCCAGCGCCGGGTCGTCGATCTTGGGATCATGCGTCAGCGTCACGATGGCGGTGCGCGTGTCAGGCTGCAGCACGGCCATCGCGTCATCCGGCCACTCGGTGTGGATGGTCACGCCGGGGAAGCGTTCCTCGGTGGCGAAGGCCGCGCGCGGATCGACGATGATGACGTCATAGCCCGTCATTGCCGCCATGCGGGCGAGCGGCTGGGCGATATGCACGGCGCCGACCACGATCATGCGCAAGGGCGGGTTGTAGACGTGCAGGAACAGGCTGCGCCCGTCGACCTCGACGGTTTCCGAGCGGTCGTTGCGGGCAACGGTGCGCACCGCATCGGCGAGCGGCGCGGCGAGTGCGCCGGTGTCGTCGGGGTTGACGATCTGTTCGTCGCCGCTCGCGAGATCGGTGACAAGGACGACCGGCTTCTTGGCGGCGCGGTCGGCGAGCAGGCGTTCGAGCGTGGCTGGCTTCATCCGACCTTCTCGACGAAAACCTTCACCTTGCCGCCGCAGGCAAGGCCGACTTCCCAGGCCTGCTCGTTGGTGACGCCGAAATCGAGCAGGCGCGGCTTGCCGTCCTTGATGGCCTTCAGACCTTCGCCCACCACCGCGCCCTCGATGCAGCCACCGGACACCGAGCCGATGAAGGCGCCGTCATCGGTGATGGCAAGCTGACTGCCGACCGGGCGGGGCGAAGAGCCCCAAGTGGTCACGACGGTGGCAATGGCGACGCCCTTGCCCGCGGCGCGCCATTCCTGCGCGCGCTCCAGGATGTTCTCCCATTCCGGACTGTTCATGCGGCCCCTCTCATGCGCTGGCGCTCGGTGGCGCCGCCTTCTTCGCGGCGCGGCCAGTCGCGACCCAAAGCCGCGGCGAGATGCGCCATGCTGTCCAGATTGTGAATCGTGCGGAACTCGTCAACATGCTGGCGGATTGCCTTGGCACCGGCGGCCTTCGCTTCGTATTTGTCGTAGCGCATCAACGGGTTCAGCCAGATCAGGCGGCGGCAGGATTTGTGCAGCCGCTCCATCTCGAACTCAAGACCCTGTCCGGCATCGCGGTCAAGCCCGTCGCTGATCAACAGGACCAGCGCCCCCTGGCCGAGCACGCGGCGCGACCAGTTGCTGTTGAAATCGTGCAGGCAATGGCCGATCCGGGTGCCGCCCGACCAGTCGTAGACGGCGGAACTCACGGAATCGAGTGCGACATCCACATCCTTCTGGCGCAGGTAGCGGGTGATGTTGGTCAGCCGCGTCCCGAAGACGAAGCTGTAGACGCGGTCGCGGTCGCTGGTGATGGCGTGAATGAAGTGCAGGATCATCCGCGAATAGCGGCTCATCGAGCCCGAGATGTCGCACAGGATGACAAGCGGCGGATGACGCATCTTGCGCGAGCGCCGCTTCAGCGGGATCGACGATCCGCCCGAGCGCAGCGCCGCGCGCAGCGTGGCGCGCATGTCGACGCGGCGGCCGCGCGCGTTGGGCGCGAAGCGGCGCGTCGGCACGTCAACGATGGGCAGCTGCATGCGGGCAATGGCGGCCTTGGCGGCGCGCAGCTCCGCCGTCGACATGGTCTCGAAATCCATCTCCTTCAGCTCTTCGCGGTTTGAATAGCTGAAAGTGGCGTCGAACTCGATCTGCTCCTGCTGCTCGGTCCGGCGCGCGGCATCCGATTCAGCGGGGAACAGCGCATCGGTCAGGCGGCGGCTCGCTTCCTTGCCCTCGGGCGGCGCCTCGCTATCGGCGCCGAAACTCGGCAGCAGAACCGCCATGATGCGTTCCAGGATGCGCGGGTTGCGCCAGAACACATGGAAGGCCTGGTCGAACATCTCGCGCTGGTCGCGCCGGTTGACGAAAATCGCGTGCAGGATCCAGTAGAAGTCGTCGCGGTCGCCGATACCCACCGCCTCGACGGCGCGCACCGCCTCGATGACATGGCCCGGGCCGACCGGCAGGCCCACCGCCCGCAGCACGCGAGCGAAATGCATGATGTTCTCGGCCATCCGGCCGCCCGCGTCGCTGTCGCGCATGGGCGGATCGACGTTCATCGCCGGGCGGCGGCCAACTCGGTGTTGACCTGCTCGAGGATCTTCGATGCCTCGCTGCCCTGGATCTGGGCGATGTCGTCCTGGTACTTGAGCAGGATGCCGAGCGTGTCGTTCACCGTCGCCGGATCGAGCACCAGCTTGTCGAGTTGCACCAAGGCCTGGGCCCAGTCGAGCGTCTCGGCTACGCCCGGCAGCTTGAACAGGTCCTGCTTGCGCAAGGATTGCACGAAGGCGACGACCTGGGCGCTTAGCGCCTTGGAGCAGCCGGGCACCTTGCGGTTCAGGATGGCGAGTTCGCGGTCGGCGTCGGGATAGCCAATCCAGTGGTAGTAGCAGCGCCGCTTCAGCGCGTCATGAATCTCGCGCGTGCGGTTCGACGTGATGATGACAATGGGCGGCTCGGGCGCCTTGATGGTGCCGAGCTCGGGGATGGTGATCTGGAAGTCCGACAGGACCTCGAGCAGGTAGGCCTCGAAGGGTTCGTCGGTGCGGTCGAGTTCGTCGATCAGCAGCACCGGCGCGCCGGCGGCATCGGGTTCCAGCGCCTGCAGCAGCGGCCGCTTGATCAGGAACTTGTCGGTGAAGATGTTGCTGGCGACGGCCTTGCGGTCGGTCGCGCCGGCTGCTTCGGCGAGGCGGATCTCGATCATCTGCGCCGAATAGTTCCACTCATAGACGGCGGAGGCGACGTCGAGGCCCTCGTAGCATTGCAGGCGCACGAGCTTGCGGCCAAGCGTCTGGCTCAGCACCTTGGCGATCTCGGTCTTGCCGACGCCAGCGTCGCCCTCGAGGAACAGCGGGCGGCCCAGCTTCAGGGCAAGGAACAGGGTCGTGGCCAGCGCGCGGTCGGCGACGTAGTTGCCACGTTCAAGGAGTTCGACGGTCGCGTCGATGGAAGCGGGAAGGGTGGTCATGAGGCTCATAGTGTAGGCAGAGAAAACGCAACAAGGGGAGGCCGGATGGCCTCCCCTTGTCTGAAAACCCATATATCTGAAGGGCTATTTTGCCGCAGCGACCGCGCGCTGGGCCATCACATTGACCAAGTGGGCGCGATACTCGGCGCTGCCATGGATGTCGGCGTTGAGCCCGTCGGAGGGCACCTTGATGTCCTTGATGGCGTCGGCCGAGAAGTTCTTGGCCAGCGCGTCTTCCATCGCCTTGACGCGATAGGCGCAGGGGCCGGCGCCGGTCACGCCGACGCGAACGCCGCTCGCCGTCTCGGCAACGAACACGCCGACCATGGCATAGCGCGAGGCAGGCTGGCGGAACTTGGCATAGCCGGCGCGCTTCGGGATCGGGAAGGTCACGGCGGTGATCACTTCGCCGGGTTCCAGCGCCGTCTCGAACAGGCCCTTGAAGAAGCTGTCGGCGGCGATGTCGCGCTTGTTGGTGGTGATGGTGGCGCCGAGGCCGATGACGGCAGCCGGATAGTCCGCCGACGGGTCGCTGTTGGCGATCGAGCCACCGATGGTGCCGCGGTGGCGCACCATTGGGTCGCCAATGCCGCCTGCCAGCACGGACAGGGCAGGGATCGCCTTCTTCACGTCGGCCGAGGCATGGACGTCATAGTGGACGGTCATGGCGCCGATGCGCACGGTCTTGGCGTCGGCCTTGATGCCCCTCAGCGCCGCGATGGCGGCGAGGTCGACGAGGTCGGACGGCGAGGCGAGGCGCTGTTTCATCGTCGGCAGCAGGGTCATGCCGCCGGACAGGATCTTGCCGTCGCTGGTGCCGTTCAGCGTCTTGATGGCGTCGTCGACGGAAGCGGGGCGGTGATACTGGAAGTCATACATAACGGTCTCTCCCTCAGGCCGCCCTGGCGGGCGTGCTCTTGTTGATCGCCTGCCACACGCGCATGGGCGTGGCCGGCATGTCGATGTGGCGCCCCAGGGCGTCGGTGACGGCATTCATCACGGCGGCGGGCGCGGCGATCGCGCCGGCCTCGCCGCAGCCTTTCACCCCAAGCGGGTTGTGCGGACAGGGCGTGACGGTGTGGGCGGTGTCATAGCTGGGCAGGTCGTCGGCGCGCGGCATGGTGTAGTCCATGAAGGAGCCGGTCACCAGCTGGCCCGTCTTCAGGTCGTAGATCGCGCCTTCGAGCAGGGCCTGGCCCACCCCCTGCGCGATGCCGCCATGGACCTGACCGGCCACGATCATCGGGTTGATGATCTCGCCGAAATCGTCGACTGCGGTGAACTTGACGATCGCGGTCACGCCGGTGGCGGGATCGATCTCGACCTCGCAGATATGCGTGCCGAAGGGGAAAGTGAAGTTCTTCGGATCGTAGAAGGCGCTTTCGTCGAGGCCGGGTTCGATCTCGTCGGTCGGAATCTTGTGCGGCACATAGGCGGCGAAGGCGACCTCGGCCATCGTCATCTGCCGGTCGGTGCCCTTGATGCGATAGGTGCCGCCGTCATATTCGATGTCGTCTTCCGACGCTTCCATGATGTGGGCGACGATCTTCCGGCCCTTGGCGACAATCTTGTCCATCGCCTTGACGATGGCCGAGCCGCCGACGGCGAGCGAGCGCGAGCCATAGGTACCCATGCCGAAGGGGATGCGGCCGGTGTCGCCATGGATGACCTCGACACTGTCGATCGGCACGCCCAGGCGTTCGACCGCGAGCTGGGCGAAGGTCGTCTCATGGCCCTGGCCGTGGCTGTGCGAGCCGGTGAAGATGGTCACGCCGCCCGTGGCGTTGAAGCGGACTTCGGCAGATTCATACAGGCCGACGCCGGCGCCGAGCGAACCCACCACCTTGGATGGCGCAATGCCGCAGGCCTCGATATAGGCGGCAAAGCCGATGCCGCGCAGCTTGCCCTGTTTCGCCGCCGCCGCCTTGCGTTTCGCAAAGCCGGCGTAGTCGGCCATCTTCAGCGCCTTGTCGAGCGCGCCGGCATAATTGCCGCTGTCATATTCGAGCGCCACCGGCGTCTGGTAGGGGAACTTGTCGGGCGCGATGAAGTTGCGACGGCGCAGTTCCGCCGGGTCGATCTTCATCTCGCGCGCCGCTTCCTCGACGATGCGCTCGATGACATAGGTCGCCTCGGGTCGGCCGGCACCGCGATAGGCATCGACCGGCGCGGTGTGCGTCACCACGCCCTTGACCGAGACATGGATCGCCGGCGTGGCATACTGGCCGGCGAGCAGCGTGCCGTAGAGATAGCTCGGCACGGCGGAGGAGAAGGTCGAGAGATAGGCGCCGAAATTGGCGATGGTGTCGACCTTGAAGGCGAGGAACTTGCCGTCCTTGTCGAGCGCGAGCTCGGCATGGGTGACGTGGTCGCGGCCATGCGCGTCGGACAGGAAGGCCTCGCCGCGCCCGGCGGTCCATTTCACCGGGCGTCCGACCTTCTTCGACGCCCACAGCGCGACGCA
>CANJEJ010000030.1 GCA_947473325.1 Alphaproteobacteria bacterium
CGAAATTCTCCAGATTGAGGACAAGCGCCTCCTCCGGCCGAATGGGTTCGACACGGTCGGGCGTCGGGTCATCGAAAGCGTTTAGGAGTTCCACACGGGTCCTGTAGTGGTCGTTCTGGTCAAGGGCCACATCATATAGTGCGGTCTTGGCCACCCAAACCGGATTCAGACGCCCCGACTGTGGCAAATATGTGACAGGTCGCGCTAGCTCACTCCCAGTGCCCTGTCACCCTCAGGATCAGCTCTGCCAGCCAGTCCACCAGCGGTTCCAGAACAAGCCAGACGATATTGAGATTCATGCCCAGTTCGTTGCCCACCAACGGCAGCAGGACCACGAGTGCGATCAGGACGAAGAAGCCATAGCGCTCCGTCCGCTGCAGCGCGATGGCAAGCCGCATGGGCAGCAGGCCGACCGCCACCCTGCCGCCGTCAAGCGGCGGCAGCGGAATCATGTTGAAAAGCGCCATGACCACGTTGATGAGGACACTGAAGGTCAGCATGGCATCGGCCCAGCGTCCGACTGATTGGGGCAGCAGTCCCGTCAGGTGCAGCAGCACGCCGGAGGCGAGCGCGAGCAGGATATTCGTCCCCGGCCCCGCCGCCGCCACCCAGACCATGTCCCGCTTCGGGTTGTAGAGCCGGGCGAAGTTCACGGGAACCGGCTTGGCGTATCCGAAGGGGATGCCAAAGCCGATGTAGAACAGCAGCGGCAGCAGCACCGTACCGAACGGGTCGATATGGCGCAGCGGATTGAAGGTCACACGCCCCAGTCTCTTCGCGGTGTCATCGCCAAACTTGAGCGCCATCCAGCCATGCGACGCTTCATGGAAGGTGATGGCCAACAGGACAGGCAGTATCCAGATCGAATGCTTCGCGACAAGAGCGAGCGGATCCCCCAGCAGCTCGCTCATGCGGCAACCCGTGCCAGCAGGGCATCCACCTCGGCCACCGCCGCGTCACGGTCGAAATTCGCGGGCGCACCGGCGCGCGCCAGTGCAGAGGCGCTCAGCCAGCGGAAGCGCGCCGCCTGCGTCATGGGCAGCAGCGCAGCCGCGACCTCGTTCATCTCACCCATATTGCCATTGCAATGCAGGACAACGTCGCAGCCGGCGGCCAGCGCCGCCAAGGTGCGGTCGCCATAGGTGCCGGGCAAGGCCTTCATGTTGGCGCTGATGTCATCGCTCATCAGCAGGCCATCGAAGCCGATATGCTCGCGGATGATTGAGTCGATCAGCACCGGCGAAACCGTGGCGGCGTTATTCGGATCGATCGCTGTGTAGACGACATGCGCCGTCATCGCGAGCGGCATGTCGCCGAGCGTGCGGAAGGGTGCGAAGTCGCTCATCTTGAGTTCGAGCAGCGGCGTGTCGACGCGCGGCAGCGCCTCGTGGCTGTCCGCCGTGGCCCGGCCATGGCCGGGAATGTGCTTGATCACCGGCAGCACGCCGCCCTCGATCAGGCCGACGCAGGTGGCGCGGCCCAGCCGGGCGATGCCGGCCGGTTCATGGCCCAGCGCCCGGTCGCCGATGATGGGATGCGCGTCCGGTTGCGGCAGGTCAAGCACGGGCATGCAGTCGACGTTGATGCCGAGCCGGTGCAGATCATCCGCGATCAGCCGTGCGTTCAGCTTGATGGCATGGACTCCGGCCTGGACATCGACTTCCGCCAGACGCGCAAAGCCCGCGGCAGCCGGCGGCTTGCGCCAATGGGGCGGCCCCAGCCGTGTCACGCGCCCGCCTTCCTGGTCGATCAGGATCGGCGTGTCGGCACGGCCGGTGAGGTCGCGCAGGGAGTCGGTGAGTGCACGCAGCTGCGCCGGTTCGCGGCAGTTGCGCGTGAACAGGATGAAGCCGAGCGGGTTCACCTCGGTGAAGAAGGCCCGCTCGGCGGCCGTCAGGGCCGGGCCGGACAGGCCGAAGATGGCGGGGGCGGTCATGACAACACTCTCATGCCGTCATAGATAAGGGGTCACAGGCCGGGGCGATACCCCCAGCCTCGAGTCGCCCTCAGGCCTCGTCACCCGCGCCCGGCTTGCCGAAAAGCAGCCCCGCTGCGATCGCAAGGGCCAAGCCGATCCCGATGCCAAGACCGATGCCGCCAAGTGTGAGGCCGATGGCAACGCCAAGCACCATGGCGACTGCGATGCCCAGGGGTTCTTTCACCGTCATGGCTTGCACATAGGCAGCCGCCCCGGAATTGCACCCATTCCGCAAGGAGATTTCAGGACAGCAGCGCGCCCGGCGCCGCCGCTCGCGTTTTTGCTACGGCCGGACGACGATGCAGCCGAGGTTGCGGGCGCGAAGCGCTTCGCAGGCACTTTGCGCAGCCGTCGCATCGGCGAAG
This sequence comes from Alphaproteobacteria bacterium, assembly GCA_947473325.1. Lineage (GTDB taxonomy): Bacteria > Pseudomonadota > Alphaproteobacteria > SHVP01 > SHVP01 > CANJEJ01. The sequence goes on from CANJEJ010000030.1 coordinate 2,344, forward strand.
GGACCGGCCTGCAGGCGATGGAACACGCCCTTGCCGGCGCCGAGATCGACGGCGGAGTAGGACGCCTCGAGCCCGCCTAGCAGGTCGCGGTTCTGCCCCTGGACCCGAAGCCAACCTTCACGCGCCGCTTCGACGGTGCGGTGCGCGGCAAGCTGGATCTTGAAGCCGCCGGCGCGCGCCGCGGCGCTGGGCGGTGGCACGGCAACCGCCGCGGTCTGCTGCTGCGGCGGCACCGCGGCAGAAGTGCCTGGCGTGGTTGCTGACGTGGCAGGTGCCGCGAGAGGCGTCGTGCTCACGGACGGCTGCGTCGTGGCGCCCGGCGTGATCGGCATGGGCGCGCCTGGTGCGGGCGTCGCGCCGTTGAGGCGGCCAAGCGTGGTGAGCTGGTTGTCGCGCAAGGGAGGCGGCGGCGCAGGCATGTTGGCTTGCGGCGCGACGGGAACAGGCGCAGGCGCAACGGCAACAACCGGCGGGGCCGGCGGATTCTTGTCGACCTCGACAACGCGCGGCAGCGCGTTGGCCCGGTCGTCGGCGAGATCGGCAGGCGGACGGGCGAGTGGCTCTTCCGGACGGCGGCCGAGCGCTTGACGGTCGGGCTGATCGAGCGCACCGCCTTCGGTCACGCCATCGAAAACAAGCTTGTCCTGATGCGGAACGCGCATGCCGCCGGGATCGCTGGGCGCTTCCTTGACGGGGCCGGGTGCCGCAGCGACGCGCGGCGGCTCGCGCGCCGGCACGCTTTCGCGGCCGAATTCATAACCCCACCAGAAGGCACCGCCCATCAGCGCCGCGACGATGGCGACACCCACCATGATACCGCCGAAGCGATAGCGGAGGTCGGCGCGGCGCGTTTCCGCTTCTGCCGCGGTCTGGCGCAGCGGTGGAATGTTGATGGGCGCCTCGTCCTGACCGTGGTCCTGGTTGGCGGGCGGCGGCGGCATATAGGCTGAGCGATCGTCCGGGCTGAAGGTCATCCGCGCATCTCCTCGACGGGTTCCACCCCCAGCACGGCAAGGCCGGAAGCAAGAACGGCAGCGACGCCCTGGATCAAAGCCAGCCGCGCCTTGGTGATCTCCGGGTCTCCTCCGCCCAGGAACCGATGTTCTGGTGCTTCGGTGCCCTGGTTCCACAGCGCATGGAACGCTGAGGCCACATCATACAGGAAATAAGCGATCCTGTGCGGCTCATGGGAAAGCGCGGCGCCTTCGGCCACGCGCGGCCATTGCGCGACGATCTTCATCAACGCCGCCTGCGCCGGATGGGTGAGGCGCGCGAGATCCGCCTGCGCCAGCGCGGCGGCATCCGTCGGCACGCCCGGCGCTTCGGTTGCGGCGCGGCGCAGCACCGAGCGGATGCGCGCATGGGCGTATTGCACATAGAAGACGGGATTGTCCTTCGACTGCTCCGTCACCTTGGCGAAGTCGAAGTCGAGCGCGCTCTCCGGCTTTTGCGTCAGCATGATGAAGCGGACGACGTCCTTGCCCACCTCGTCGACGACATCGCGCAGCGTGACAAAGTCGCCCGAGCGCTTCGACATCTTCACCGGCTCGCCCGCGCGCAGCAGCTTGACCAGATTGCAGGTCTTGACGTCGAGTTCGCCCTGCCTATCGGTCAGCGCGGCGACCGCCGCCTTTACCCGCTTGATATAGCCGGCATGGTCGGCACCCAGGACGTCGATCATGCGGGCGAAGCCGCGCAGATACTTGTCGCGGTGATAGGCGATGTCGGCGGCAAAATAGGTGAAGGAGCCGTCTGATTTTTTCAGCGGCCGATCGACGTCGTCACCGAACTGCGTGGCGCGGAACAAGGTCTGCGGGCGCTCTTCCCAGTCATCGGGTTTCTGGCCCTTGGGCGGCTCGAGCGTCCCGACGTAGATAAGGCCCTTCTTTTCGAGATCGGCGATCGCGGCAGGGATCGCGCCCGACTGGTGCAGCATGCGTTCCGAAAAGAAGACATCGTGGCGGATGCCAAGTGCGGCGAGATCGTCGCGAATCAGAGCCATCATCGCATCGACCGCCGCCGCCTTCATCGCCGGCAGCCAGTCGGCCTCCGGCGCATCGCGCCACTTAGCACCATCCCTCTTCGCCAGCGCTTCGCCGACCGGCTTCAGGTAGTCGCCAGGATAGAGGCCTTCGGGAATGGTGATCGATTCGCCGAGCGCCTCGCGATAGCGCAGGTGGGTCGAACGCGCGAGCACTTCAATCTGGCCGCCCGCGTCGTTGATATAGTATTCGCGCGAGACCTTGAAGCCTACCTTGGCGAGCATGTTCGCCATCACGTCGCCGAGCACGGCGCCGCGGCAATGGCCGACATGCATTGGTCCGGTCGGATTGGCCGAAACATATTCCACGTTCACCGGCGCACCCGCGCCAATGGTCGTGTCGCCATAGCGCGCATGCTGCTGGATCGCGCTGCGCAGTTCCGCCTGCCACACCGTCGAATCAAGCCGCAGGTTGATGAAGCCCGGACCCGCGACGTCGGCAGCGGTGACGCGCGCATCTTTCTTAAGTTTCGCCACCAGCGCGTCGGCGATCTCGCGCGGCTTCTTGCCAGCGGGCTTGGCCAGCACCATCGCGGCATTGGTGGCAAGATCGCCGTACGACGGATCGCGCGGCGGCTCGACCACGATGTTCTTCGTGTCGAGCCCGGCGGGCAGCACGCCTTCGGCGGCCAGCGCCGCGACGGCCTTGGCAATTTCAGCTTCGAATGTACGGAATACGCTCATGGGGCGCTCACATACGCCGCGACTTGAGCGGAAACAAGGCGGGATCGTCGTCCCACGGATTGAACAACGCAGCCCCCGTCCCCGCCACGTCGCGCACATTGCGGGTCGCGAGGTACAGATCGTGCTCCAGCGCCGTCGCCGCGAGCAGCGTGTCGATCACGGGCGGCGACTGGCGCGTGGCCTGCTTCACGCGGCCAGACAGATCGCCCCAACGCCGGACGACGGTGTCGCTGACGCTGAGCAGGCGGTCGGCAAAACGGCGTTCCAGCGCCACGATGTCGTTCGCCGCCTTCGGCCGCATCGGCGAATCCGCCGGCAGATTGTGCAGGCCCTTGTCAAACTCCCCCAAGGTGAGAACGCTCAGGAACACCTCGGTCGGACGAAGATGGGCGCCCCAGGCCAGCACGCGTCGCGTGGCCTGTGGTCGCATCAATTCAACCACCACGTTGGTGTCGAGGAGCCAGCCCTTCACAGGTCGATATCCCGCCCGGTGTCGCGCGGGCGTTCGAGATCGAGTTCGTGGAGGCCGAGGCCCTGGAGGAATTCCACCAGGCCGGCTTCGCGCGGCGCACCGGGCAGTCCTTGAAGCAGGCTTTCGTAGTCTTCGATCGACATCACGACCACCGCATCTTTTCCCCGATGCGTGACGCGCTGCGCCCCTTCGCTACGGGCGCGGCGCACCAGTTCGCTGAAGCGCGCCTTGGCGTCTTCGAGTTTCCAGCCCGGCAAGGCCGCCGCGGTTGACGGGACAGGGCCTTCGCGCGGGACAAGGGGCTTTTCGTCTTCCATCTTGACTAGTCAGTTAATCCGACCAGTCATTTATGTCAAGACTGGTCATTGTAAACTGACCAGTCAGCCCCGATCCATCTCAAAGATGCGGCGGTATTCTCGCAGGGCATAGCGGTCTGTCATGCCGGCGATGTAGTCGGCAATGACCCGCGCGGCTTCCGGGCTTTTGGGGTCCCGAATCTGGCCGGACCATTCAGCCGGCAGGGTCTGGGGTTCCTCGCGATAGAAGCGGAACAGGTCGCGCACCACCCGGCGCGCCTTCGCGGTCATCAGGTTCACGCGGTGATGGCGGTACATGTTGTCGAAAAGGAAGGCACGCAGTGCCTTGCTCTCGGCGACGAGCTGGTCCGAGAAGGCGACCAGCGGATGATCGAGGGCACGCACGGCGGCGGCCGAGTCCGGCTTCGCAGCAGCAATGCGGCGGCGGGTTTCATCCAGCAGGTCGCGCACCATGCGGTCAATCATGCGGCGCACGGTTTCATGGGCGAGGCGCGGCGCTTCCAGCTTCGGATGCGCCTTCAGCACGTCGCTGATGATCGGCCCCACCACCGGCACGTCGCGCAAGTCCTCAATGGTGAACAGCCGCGCGCGCAGCCCGTCGTCGATGTCATGGTTGTTGTAGGCAATATCGTCGGCCAGCGCGGCAATCTGCGCTTCCGGCCCCGGAAAAGTCTGCAGTTCCAGGTCAAAACGGTCGTTGAAGCGGAAGATGGTTTCGGGCACCGGCTTCTTCGGTTTCGCCAGCGGCCCGGTGATTGGGCCATTGTGCTTCACCACCCCTTCCAGCGCCTCCCAGGTCAGGTTCAGCCCGTCGAAGTCAGCATAGCGATGCTCGAGCTTGGTCAGGATGCGCAGCGTCTGGGCGTTGTGGTCAAAGCCGCCGAAGCCCTGCATCGCCTCGTCCAGCGCCTCTTCGCCGGCATGGCCAAAGGGCGTGTGGCCGAAGTCATGCGCCAGCGCCAAAGCCTCGGCGAGGTCCTCGTCCAGCCCCAGCGTGCGGCAGAGCGTGCGGGCGATCTGCGCCACCTCGAGCGAATGGGTGAGCCGGGTGCGGTAGAGGTCGCCCTCGTGATAGACGAAGACTTGGGTCTTGTGCTTCAGGCGGCGGAAGGCGGTGGAGTGCAGCACGCGGTCGCGATCGCGCTGGAACTCGCTTCGCATTGGCGAACGGGGTTCGCCGACCAGCCGGCCGCGGCTCAGGTCCGGATCGGTGGCAAAGGTCGCCGGCGTGCGGAGAATAGCCATAGAGTCGCTATAGCCTTTGCCCGGCTTAACGTCCATCGGCCGGGGACATATTTGACATCCCTTCCCGGCCCCTTACATATAAGTGCATGACTGCCACCCAGACCGCCCCGGCCACGACGGCCTACGAGCCGCCGCCGCCGCTCCAGCTGTCGGAGAGCGCCGCCCGCCGCATCAAGGCGGTGCGCGCGGCTGACAACGACCCAACGCTGCAGCTCCGCCTGACCGTCGATGGCGGCGGCTGCGCCGGCTTCAAATATTCCTTCGCCTTCGACCACGACGCGCAGCCTGACGATGTGGTGGTGGAGAAAAACGGCGCCAGGCTTGTGACCGACCCGATGTCGCTGCTCTATATCGCGGGCTCGATGGTCGATTACATCGAGGAACTGGCCGGCGCCCAGTTCGCCATCACCAACCCGAACGCCAAGTCCTCCTGCTCCTGTGGGACGAGCTTCTCGATCGGCTGACGGCGTAGAAGTCGCCTCCCGACAATCATGCGCCTCCCCGTCCGGCGCCCATCCCGCCGCCGGAAACTTCGCGACAAACGCACTGAGGCCGTCGAGCAGAGGGCCAGCATCGGCGGGCGCGCGGCCGGCATAGAGCGGCTGGCCAGCAAGGTGCTCTGAACCGGCGCTGTGGCCGCCATATCTGAAGCGCCGATCAAGTCCGGCATCATCGAGCATCAGTCAATCGAGCGCTTCCACGCCCGAGCCGCATCGCTTGACGCCGTTGGCGCCGGAGTCGCGCGAGAATGCTGCGAAAGCCCACATTCTCGTCGGCGCCGAGGAAATTCAGCCCCTTGAGATTCAGTTGCGTGGGCATGCTTGCGTCGCTGCTTTCCCCGGAAGGCATCGTGCCATCAGGCCCAACATCGCGTCACTATCCCTCAGCATGCCTGGCCGGACATTGATGCAGATCAACTCTTCCCACGCCGCGGGACGCTTCACAATTGCCCGACCACACCGCATCGGACTACGGTCGCAGCTCACCAGCAAGGGACTGCCCATGCCGACACTCCTGATCACCGGCGCCAACCGCGGCATTGGCTTCGGTGTCGTTCGCCTGCTTGCAGCCAAGGGTTGGCGGATCCACGCAACCTGCCGGCAGCCAGCGCAGGCGGAAGAATTGCAGGCACTTGCGCGCAACAGTGCAGGGCAAATCACGCTGCACAGGCTTGAATTGCTGGATTTTCCGGCGATTGAGTCTCTCGGCGTGACACTGAGGGATGAGGCGATCGATGTCCTGTTCAACAACGCCGGGGTCATGAACATGGCGCAGCGGCGCTATGACCCTGCCCTCACGACACAGGATTTCGGCCATACCGACGTGGAGGAATGGACCAAAGTCTTCCAAGTCAATGTCGTCGCACCGATGAAGATGGCGGAAGCCGTCGTCGAATCCATCGCGCGCAGCGAGAGGAAGACAATCATCACCGCCACATCGGTGATGGGCTCCATCCGCCTGAACACAACGGGGCGCTGGCACCACTACCGGACGACCAAGGCCGCCGTGAACCAGATGATGCGCGGAATGGCCGCGGAACTTCGGCCGCGGGGCATCATCTGTTTTCCCCTCCACCCCGGCTCGGTGCGCACAGAGATGAATTTCGCCGCTGCCCCGCTCAGCATCGAGGAAAGCGCGGCCGGTATCGTCAAGGTGATCGAAAACGCCAGCCTGAAGAACTCGGGGCGCTACATGACGTGGAATGGCGAGGAAATGGTTTGGTGATGCAACCGTGCGCCCGCCGTCATGGGGCTTATAGGTCAGATTGAAGGAGCCCTTAGATTCTCTAGCGTACCGTTGATTTGCGCTTCTGTTAGCCTTTTTGGCGCCGTGCGGTATCGCTTTGAAAGCCAAGGAACATCATGACCGGAGCGTTGGCGGGGACCCGGGTTCTCGACATCACGAACTTCTTCGCTGGTCCCCATGCCTGCATGATGCTCGCCGACATGGGGGCGGACGTCATCAAGATCGAACAGCCGCCACGAGGCGACCCCACCCGCAACCGCGAGGATGATTCAGGCTATGCCGCCAGCTTTGTCGCGAAGAACCGCAACAAGCGCAGCATTGTCCTCAACCTGAAGAGCGTAGAGGGCCAGGGCGTCTTCCGCCGCCTGGTGCAGGAATCCGACGTGCTGGTGACCAGCATGCGGCCGCAGACGCGGGAGCGGCTCGGCCTGACCTATGATCAGGTCGCCGCCATCAACCCGCGTCTCGTCTACTGTTCCGTCACGGGCTATGGCGAGACAGCGCTCGCCACCGACCGTCCGGCGTTCGACACGACGGCCCAGGCGTTGTCCGGCCTGCTCAGCATGATCACGACAAACTACGACCAGCCGATGTCGATCAAGGCGCTGCTGTCCGACCTGCTCGCCGGCCACTATGCCTGTCATGGCATCATGAGCGCGCTGCTCGCACGGGTAAAATCGGGACGCGGCCAGGAGGTCAAGACCTCGCTGCTGGAGGCCTCCATCGCCTTTGCCGATTCGGCCTTCTACCATGTCCTTCTCGCGCAGGCGCTTGGCCTGCCCAAGAAGCAGCAGGAGATGCGCACGGCCGGGTTCCTTTTTGTCGCCGGCGACGGATTGCCGTTCGCCGTGCACGTCCCGCCGTCGCCGGAGAAGAACTGGGTCGCCTATACCGATGCGATGGGCATGCCCGAACTTCGCGACGACCCCCGCTTTAAGCTGAAGCTGCCGCGTGACGAGAACTATCCGGCGCTGCACGGTGAACTTTCCCGCCAGGTGAAGAAACATCCTCGCGACTATTGGCTGAAGCGGCTGATTGACGAGGATGTGCCCTGCGCACCGATCTACAACCTGACGGAAGTGTTCGAGGATCCGCTGGTGGCGAGCCTCGGCATGCTTCACACCGTCAAGGACCCATGGGGCAACGACCGCAAGGTTGTCGGCACCGCCGTGCGCATGAGCGAATCGACGGTCGAGACACCGACACGCGCGCCACTGATGGGCGAAGACACCCGGGATATCCTGACAGCCCTGAACTTCTCCGCGCAGGACATTGCGCGCCTGGAGGAGCAGGGGACGGTGATTTCCTCGGAGCGGCAGGACGTAGGAAGCCGCTGAACGTCGTTCAAGGAACGCTGGTCGAAACGGCCAGAACTGGGAGGAGACGGAATGATCAACAAACGACTGGCGGCTTCGCTTGCCGCGCTGGTTTCGCTGACAGCTCTGACAGCCCTTGCCGGGCCCGCAATGGCCCAGGGCAAGCCGACGACCTTTGAAGAGCTCTCCAAATACAAGGGAGCCGATCGCCAGCAGATCCTCGTCGAGGGCGCGAAGAAGGAAGGCAAGGTCGTCTGGTACACGACCTTCGTAATCCAGCCGCTGGTGGAAGAGATCATCAAGGGCTTCAATGCGAAGTATCCCGACATCAAGGTCGAGTTCTTCCGCGCCAGCACGGACAACGACCTGGCCCAGCGCATCACGTCGGAATTCACCGCCCGCCGCTATGACGTGGACGTCATCACACCGTCGGGATCGGGGCCGACGATTGCCGAGGCCGGTGTCCTCTCCACCTGGGACTCGCCGCTTCTGGCGGACTATCCCGTCGGCGACGCAGGGCGCGATCCCAGCGGCCGCTGGGTGACGGTGACCCAGTATGTGCGCGCCCTCGGCTACAACACCCGCAACGTGAAGCCAGCCGATGTGCCAAAGACGTGGGACGACCTGCTGAAACCCTACTGGAAGGGCAAGATCGTGATGTCGAACGCCACCACGGTGGCCGGCATGATCATCGGCGGCACGCTCGACACGATGGGCGAGCAGAAGGGCATGGAATACCTCAAGGCGCTGGGCAAGCAGGACTTCGCAGTCGTTGCAATCGGCACCGCTGCCACCGTAGACCAGGTTGCCGCCGGCCAGTTCGACGCCTGCATCTGCGCCGTCCACACGCTGGACATCCTGAAAGCGAAGGGCGCCCCGCTGGGCTATTCGGTGCTGGGCGACACCTACTTCCAGTCGACCCAGGAGACCATGTTGCCGAAGAACCCGCCGCATCCCCATGCGGCGCTTCTGCTCACCGACTTCATCATCGCGCCGGACGGTGCGCAGAAGATCATGATCGACAACCTGTACCTTCCGACGCACCCGAAGCTGACCGCGTCCCATCCCGCTCTGGCGGGCAAGAAACCCTGGGTGCTGACGCCGGAGCGGTCGCTGGCCGGATCGGCAAAGTGGAACAATATCCTGAAGGAAAACTTCCTGCGATAGGCGCAAACGCGCCTTCAACCAGGCAACGGCGGCCGGGCCTCTCCGGCCGCCGTTGCCGTTCCTTCTCCCTAAACTGAACCAACCGCGCGAAAGCGAGCGAATTCTTGGCGTTGCCCGAAAACCCGTCGCACACTGGTACCAGCACGGCCTCGCGCGTCACCGCCGCGGCGCTTGCGCGCCTCCCGCTGTATGCCGTCATCCTGCTGCTGCTGCTGCTGATCGGGCCGCCGCTCATCTCGCTGGCGATCTCCAGTTTCCAGACCGGCGCCATGACACCGCGCGCGGAGTGGTCTTTTGCCAACTACCTGACCGTCGCCGAGGACGTGATGCGCGGCGGGCCCGTGCTGAACTCGGTGATCTTCGCCCTGGGTTCTTCTTTCGTCGCGCTGGCCCTGGGCGGGTTTCTCGCCTTTATCGTGGAGCGCACGAACACGCCGATGCGCGGGCTTGGCTATTTCATCGCCATCGCCGTCATCGCGATACCCACCGCCGTATACGCCATTGCCTGGACGCTGCTGCTTGGCCGTGGTGGGCTCATCAACATCGGCCTGGCCGAACTCTTCGACGCGTTTGGCTGGTCCTTCCGGCCGATTCGCATCGCCTCGCTGGGCGGCATGATCTTCGTCGAGGGGCTGAGCTTCATGCCCATCGCCTTCCTGCTGCTGTCGGGGCCGATCCGGTCGATGGACCGCTCACTGGAAGAAGCCGCCCTCGTGTCAGGCGCGAGCGCGTTCCAGGTGCTGCGCCGGGTGTCCGCCCCCCTGCTGCTGCCCAGCATCATTGCCGTCCTGCTGCTGACGGTGACCCGCGCGCTCGAAGCTTACGCGGTTCCCTCAATCATCGGCATGCCGGGCCGCGTCCTCGTGATGACGACGGAGGTGTATTTCTCCACCCAGCAGCTACCGCCGCAATACGGCCTTGCCAGCTCCTACGGCATGGTGCTGGTGCTGCTGGTCGTCGCGCTGCTCTATCTCTACACCTCGGTCACGGCGCAAAGCCGGCGCTTTGCCACCGTCACCGGCAAGGGCTTCGAGACCTCGATCATCCAGTTCGGCTGGCCGCGCTACCTCTTCCTTGGCATCCTGCTGGTCTACCTGATCATCATGGTTCTGCTGCCGCTGCTGATCCTGGGATGGGCGTCGGTCATGCGCTTCTATGCCGGACCGACCTTCACCGGACTCGGCTTCGGCCAGTACAAGGCGCTGCTCAACTACCCAATCGTCATCAAGGCCTTCACCAACAGCATCTTCGTTTCCGCCATCGCAGCGACCGCCATCATGGCGATCTCGGTCGTGGTGTCCTGGTACACAGTGCGCGGCGCGCCACAGCTCCGGCGCGCGCTCGATCTGCTGATTACTTTCCCGCTGGTTTTTCCGGGCATCGTCCTCGGCCTCGCGCTGATGCAGACCTATGCCCAGCTGCCGATCGGGATCTACGGCACCCAGGCCATCCTGATCATTGCTTATGTCACACGTTTCATCCCCTGGGGCTACCGCTACAGCCACACCGGGATGTTGCAGATTCACCCGGAACTCGAAGAGGCAGCGCTGCTGAGCCGCGCCTCGCGCTTCCAGGTCGGCACGATGATCATCGCGCCGCTGATCATCATTCACCTGATCGCGGGCTGGACCTATGTCTTCCTGATTTCCGCCCGCGAGCTTGAGACCTCGGTCCTGCTGGTCAGCTCGCGCAGCCCGGTCATCGCGCCGCTGCTGCTCGACATCTATTCGAGCGGCAGCATTCCGCAGGTGTCGGCGTTCTCGACCCTCATATTCCTCACCTTCGGTTCGCTTGCCATCCTTGTCTATGCCGTGGCCCGCCGCTACGGCATCCAGATGCGCTAGCGGCACGCGACCCCGATACTGAAAGGCCTTTGTCATGTCTGAATCCCGCAGCAAGCATCGCGAAATCACGCCGGAAGACATCACGCGCATGCAGGCGCGCATCGGCGTTCTCATCCCCCACAACGATCCGTTCAACGAGGTCGCCAGCGAAGATGCGATCCGCCACCACGCCCACGGCATCGGCGACCCCAACCCGCTGTTTGTCGATCCGCACTACGCCCGCCGCACGCGCTGGGGCACGGTGCTGGCGGCGCCCTTCTTCGTCGAGACAATGGGCCGCAGCCGCAACCGCATCATCCCGCCCGACGTGCGGGAGAAGGGGCGCGGCGCGCTGTCCGGCGTCCACCAGTTCTATGCCGGCAACGAATCGGAGTACTTCCTGCCGGTCCAGGCAGGAGACCGCATGACCACCTACCACTATGTCAGCGACGTCGAGGTGAAGGAGAGCCAGCTCTCGGGCCAGTCCGTCCACTACAAGTACCGCCATGTCTGGGCGAACCAGCGCGGCCAGGTGGCCGCCACGGCGAGCCGGCTCGTCATTGCCGGCGGCCGCGAGAAGAAGAGCGGCGAGCGCAAGAAATACGCCGACATTACGCCCCAGCACTACACGCCCGACGAGATCAAGGCGATCGAGGCCGTCTACGACCAGGAAGAGTGCCGCGGCGCAAGGCCGCGTTACTGGGAGGACGTGACCATCGGCGATCCGCTGCCGCCGGTAATCAAGGGACCGCTGACCATCACGGACGTCATCGCCTTCAACATGGGGCGCGGCTCGCCCTTCATCAAAGGCGCCAACCGCGTCGGCTGGGAGGACCGCATGAAGCACCCCGGCGGCTATGTCGACAATGAATACGGCATCCCGGACATTGCCGAGCGCGTGCATTGGGAAGATGCGCTGGCCAAGAAGACGGGCAATCCCATGCCCTATGACTACGGTGGGCAGCGTTGCGACTGGCTCGGCCATCTGATGACCAATTGGGTGGGCGACGATGGCTTCCTGCGGCGCATCCGTGTCAACCTGCGGATGTTCAACTATGTCGGCGACACGACCTGGTGCGAGGGACGCGTGACCGAGAAATACGAAGAGAACGGGCAGTTCCTTGTGCGCTGCGACATCTGGTGCCGCGACCAGCGCGGCCGCGAGACGGCCAACGGCTTTGCCGTCGCCGCCCTGCCCTCGCGCCAGCATGGCGACGTGGTGCTGCCGGTCCGAACGGAGCGCCAGGTTCTGGGCGACATCTTCGACGCGGCGCTCGCCGCCGCTGACCGCGATGCAGCCTGAGTGTCGCCCGCGCCCGGAACTCATGCCATGAGCACGGCCATGCTCGAGGTGTCGAGCCTCGTCAAGGAATTCCAGGTCGATCGCGGCGAGCGCGTGCTCGCTGTCAACGATGTCAGCTTCGGCGTGCCTGCGGGCAGCGTGCTGACACTGCTGGGACCCTCGGGCTGCGGCAAGACGACGACCCTGCGTTCCATTGCCGGACTGGAGCGGCCGACCGGCGGCACCATCCGCATCGGCGGCAAGGACGTGTTCGACGCCGGCCGCAAGCTCTTCGTGCCGCCGCAGCGCCGGCCCATCGGCATGGTGTTCCAGTCCTACGCCATCTGGCCGCAGATGCGGGTCGAGGGCAACGTGTCATTCCCCCTTCGGGTGCTGCCCCGGCGCCAGCGGCCGTCGCGCGAGGAGATTCGCAAGGAAGTCGCGCGGGTGCTCGAGATCGTCCAGTTGTCCGGCTACGAAGACCGCCAGGCGACAGCCCTCAGCGGCGGCCAACAGCAGAGGCTGGCGCTCGCCCGCGCCCTCATCCGCCAGCCCGACGTGCTCCTGCTCGACGAACCCCTGTCCAACCTGGACGCCAAGCTGCGCGAGCACATGCGCTTTGAGCTGCAGCGCCTGCAGCGCGAGCTCAAGCTGACGATGATCTATGTCACGCACGACCAGACCGAGGCACTGGCACTGTCCGACACCATCGCCGTCATGCGGCTCGGCAAGATCGTGCAGATGGGCGCGCCGCAGTCGCTCTACGACCGCCCGGTCAACCAGTTCGTCGCTGACTTCCTCGGCACCACGAATTTCCTGCCCGGCCACGTGCGGAGCGTCGCGGGCGACAAGGTTGCCGTCGAAACAGCGCGCGGCACGCTGCTCTGCGTCCCCGGCCAGCCGCTGATCATTGGCCAGCAGGTGGTGGTGTCCGTTCGGCCCGAGAACGTGCAGATGTCGGCAAAGCCAGTCGCCGACGGGCCGAATGTCTGGCAGGCATCGGTCGAGACCAGCGTCTTTCTCGGCGAGGCCCGGCACTACCTGCTCGCCGCCGGCGATTTTCGCCTGCGGTCGGTGGCGCATGCCGCGCATGCCTTTGCGCCCGGCCAGGCGGTCAGCCTGACCCTGCCGGCCGAGCATTGCGTGGCTGTGCCGCAGGAACAGCCCGTGAGCGGCCGCGCCGATACCGCCTTCCTCGCGCACTAGATCGAAAGGACATCGAGGTGGACGCGCAAGCGAACGCCATTCTGGCGGCAGCCCGGACGACCGCAGACGGCATGGTGACTGAACGCGAGGCCAAGACCGTCCTGGCAGCCGCCGGCATCCCGGTCACGCAAGGCATCCTGTGCGATTCCGAGGACGCCGCCGTGCAGGCTGCGGCCAGCCTGGGCCTGCCGGTCGTCCTCAAGGTGTCCGCCCCCGACATCCTGCACAAGACCGAGGTTGGCGGCGTGCGTGCCAACCTGCACACGGCGGAGGCAGTGCGCGACGCCTATCGCGGCATTTCCACCTCGGTCCGCCAGGCGCGCGGCGCGGCCCAGCAGTTCCGCATCCTCGTCGACAAGATGGCCTCCGGCCATGAATTCTTCCTCGGCGCGACGCGCGGCGAATTCGGCCCGATGATCCTGTTCGGTCTTGGCGGCATCATGGCGGAGCTGTTCCACGATGTGGCATACGGCCTCGTCCCTCTCGACGAACAGGACGCCCGCCGCATGCTGCGGTCCACCAGGGCAGCCGCGCTGTTCGACGGCTTCCGGGGCACGGCCGGCGTCGCCGAGGATGTCATGGTGGCGCTGTTGGTAAAGACGTCGCGCTTCCTTGAGGCCCATCCCGAGGTCGCCGAGCTCGACATGAACCCGATCATCGCGCGCGGCAGCACGGCGCTGGTTGCCGACGCCCGCTTTGTGATCGGCGAGCCGCCAGTTGCCGCAGAATCCATGGTGCTCTCGCCGGAAGCCATGGACAAGCTGTACGCCCCCCGCGCGGTGGCGGTCGTCGGTGTCACCACGGGCCGCTACAACCGTGGGCGCGTGTGGATGCGATCGGTGCAGAAGGCCGGCTTCAAGGGGCCGCTCTATGCCGTCACCCGCAAGGAGAGCGTCGATGACTTTCCCACGGTGGCGAGCCTGGCCGAGATTGCCGAGGTGCCCGACCTGGTGATGATCGAGGTCGCCAAGGCCAACGTGCTGGAAGTCCTGCAGCAATGCGTGGATCGTGGCGTTCCCTGGGTCGCGATCCGCGCCTCGGGCTTCGGCGAAGACGGCACCGAGGAAGGGCGAGCGCTGAAGGCCCGGCTGATCGAGACCGTGCGGGGCACCGGCACGCGCGTGATCGGGCCCAGCGCGCTGGGCCCCTATTCACCCGCCGCCGGCCTCGTCCCCGACGGCGCGTCACAGGAACCCGGCGGCGTTGCCTTCATCACGCAGAGCGGCGTCGCCTTTCTGCAGCTGGCCCGCATCGCCCGAGAAAAGAGGTTCGGCATCAGCCGCGCCATCAGCTTCGGCAGCGAGGCCGATGTCGGTGTCGAAAACCACCTGCGCGTCTTCCGGCAGGACCCGGCGACACGCATCATCGCCTGCCACGTCGAGGGCGTGCGCAATCCGCCCGCCTTCGCCCGCGAGTTGATCGCCGCTGGGCACGAAAAACCGGTTCTGCTCCTCAAGGGCGGGCGCACCGCGCTGGGAGCCCGCGCCGTGCAGTCGCACAGCGGCGCGATGACGACCCCGGGAAACACCTGGGAAGCGCTCTGCGCCAAGGCCGGCGCCATCCTGGTCAACGACCTGGACGACTTGTCCGACCACATCATTGCCTTCAGTCATATGAAGGCGCCGCCGGGACCAAGACTGGCCTTCGTGACACCGAGCGGCGGCCAGGGCGTCATCTTCGCCGACGAATGTCACCGCCATGGCCTGTCGATGCCGGGACTGACCGAGGAAACCGGAAGGCAGCTGGCGGCCATTCTTTCGGCCGGCACCAGCGTGCACAACCCGATGGACTTCGCCGCCGAGTATTTCCAGCCCAAGGTCATGACACCAGCACTGGACATGATCGCCGCCGACCCGAACATCGACGCCATCGTCTTTCACATCGCCATCGACCTCTATGCCGTGACCGTGAAATACGCCGACTGGGTCCGCGATGCCTTTGTCGACGTGCTGGCATCGACCGGCGGCGCGATCCGCAACAAGCCGCTCGCCGTCCTGATGCCCCATGTGATCGACGATGCGTTGCGGGCTGAGGTTGAACAACGCCTGCTCAGGGCTGGCGTCGTCGTGCTGCCCACCGCGCCGCGCCTGCTGCGCGTGCTGGCCAGCCTGCGCACATGGCACGCCGGAAAACCCGCCGCCCTTTGATCCTGATTCGCAAGCGGTGGATGCTGCACCTGCGAAGGGAGATATAGGCCCCCAACATCGGCGCGCGCGTCTGTGACTGAGGCTCCCTTTGCCCCTCGGGCATCCGGCGCTACAGTAATGCCGATGAGCTTTGTGCGCTTGCCGCCAGCAAGAACCATAAGGGGCCCGGCGAGACAGGCACAAACGAGCTTTTCTTAAGGACGCGATAGCCAGGCTTGAGGCCACCCCATGCATCGCAGAATGCCGCCGCTCAATGCCCTCCGCGCTTTCGAGGCCGCAGGTCGTAACCTGAGCTTCACCAAAGCCGCCGAAGAGCTGTTCGTGACACCGGCTGCCGTCAGCCAGCAGGTCAAGATGCTGGAGGGCTATCTCGGACTGCAGTTGATGCGACGCAACGGCCGTGGCCTGGAGCTGACCGACGCCGGCCTTGAATGCCTGCCCGAGGTGCACGCGGGCTTCGACCGCCTTAGCGCCAGCATGGAACGCCTGGCGCGGCGCAATGCCGAAGACCTGCTGACCGTGAGCCTGTCGCCCTGCCTTGCCACCCTGTGGCTGTCCTCCCGCCTGCCCCGCTTCCAGGCGGCGCATCCGCACATCGATGTGCGGCTGCTCGCCGTGATCAACAAATATGCGGATGGCAAATACACCTCCGACATCGCCATCCGCTATCTGCCGGGGCCCTTTCCGGGTTGCCATGTCGACCCGCTGATGCCCGAGCATGTCTTTCCCGTCTGCAGTCCGGCGTTGCTGCGCAATGGCCCGCCGCTGAAGACACCCGCGGATCTGCGGCACCACCGGCTGCTGCATGACGAGGGCATGCAGCCCGTTCCCGGCTTCCCGGACTGGCAGCGCTGGCTTGAAGTCGCGGGCGTGCCGGATGTCGAGGTGTTGCGCGGGCCGCGGCTGTCGATTTCCTCGATGGTCGTGCAGGCTGCGGTGCGCGGGGAAGGCGTTGCGCTGGCCCGCAGCGTTCTGGTGGCCGACGAGATTGCCGCCCAGCGCCTGGTGCCCCTGTTCGACGTGCCATACCCCGAAGTGTTTCACTACTACCTCGTCACCTCCGCCAGCAGCGCCAACCAGAAGAAGACCCGCATCTTCCGCGAATGGATCCTGCGCGAGGCCCAGGACGTGTGGCGCGCCGCCGCCCTGCCTGCCTGGGCATAGCGGCCCGCTCCGCAAGCTCATCGGCCGACGGCAGCGGACTGGCGTTCGAGCGCGGCGAAACGGTATTGTCGCCCCATGAAAATCGCCACGTGGAACGTGAACTCGGTCAAGGTGCGCCTCAACCACCTGCTCGACTACCTCAAGGAAGCCGAGCCCGACGTCCTGCTGCTGCAGGAGATCAAGTGCCAGGACGACGGCTTTCCGCGGCTCGAGGTGCAGGCGGCGGGCTATCACGTCGAGACGCATGGCCAGAAGAGCTACAACGGCGTCGCCATCCTGTCGAAGAAGACACCCGGGAACGTGACGCGCGGCCTGCCCGGCATGGAAGCCGACCCGCAGGCGCGCTACATGGAGGCGACATTCGACGGCATCCGCATCGCCACCATCTACCTGCCGAACGGCAACCCGGCGCCGGGTGAGAAGTTCGACTACAAGCTGACATGGATGCGCGCGCTGCTCGGCCGCGTCGATGCGCTGCTCGATGCGGAAACGCCCTTCGTACTGGGCGGCGACTACAACCTGTGCCCGACCAGCGCCGACGTCTTCGACCCCGCCGGCTTCGCCGGCGACGCGCTGTGCCTGCCGCAAAGCCGCGCGCTCTACCGCGAGATGATCTGGCGCGGGCTCACCGATTCCTTCCGCGCGCTCAACCCCGACCTGCCCGAGGCCTATTCCTATTTCGACTACCAGGCCGGCGCCTGGGAAAAGGGCCACGGCCTGCGCATCGACCACCTGCTGCTGTCGCCGCAGACCGCCGACCGCCTGCTCGATTCCGGCATCGACAAGCAGATGCGCGCCCGCGAGAAGCCGAGCGACCATGTGCCGGTGTGGTGCACGATCAGTTAACGCAAACGCAAGAGCTGCATTGCCGCAACCGGATCGAACCGATTACCAACCACTTCAATCTCGCGACCCAGTAGTCGGCTCACCCTTCCCGCGTCGAGATTTCCTCTGGGAAAAGTGTTTGCTCCATACACTTGGGCCAACGCTTCAACAAATGCGCGATCTTCGGCATTGGGCACGCAGGGCTTTTCACGAATCGGCGTCAACGGGCCAGCAGATGCGCTGATTGTCCATTTCACTTGTGTGCCCGGTCTAAATCCGTGAATGGGGTGCTTGATCGTCAACTACTCCGCGAACTTCTCCGCGCGCTTGGGCGTGCGCCATTCGGCCTGGAATTCCTGGACGAAGTAGCGCAGCGCCGGGCTGGTGCCAGTGAAGGTTTCGTTGTCCTGCGTCGTCACATAGGCGCGGTGCATGGCACCGAGGCTCGCATGGCGGCGCAGGCTGGAGGCGAAATAGGCGACGGCGGATTCACCCGGCTCGAGCGTGCGCGGCCATTCCATGCGGTCATGGAACAGGGGATCGCGCATCAGGATGCGCGGCGGGCCGAAGCGGCTTTCAAGGCCGATCTCGACCAGCGTCGCGGCGACGAGGCCGGCATTCACCACCATGACGCAAAGGCCCGAACGGTCCATCGCCTGGCCCGGCACGGCGATGAGCTCGCGCGGATCATGGCCCAGCGCGACCGCTTCCGTGCCCACCGGCACGGCGATCTTCGGCACGACCTCGAGCCGCACGCGCTCGTCCACGGCGCGGCCTATGCGCAACAGGCGACGAAACATGATTCCCCTACGCGTCTTCTTTTTGCCTTCGCACGGTTCCCGTTCGCTTGCGCGAACGGCCGTGCTCCGGTTGTTGCCTTCGCACGGTTCCCGTTCGCTTGCGCGAACGGCCGTGCTCCGGTTGTTGCCTTCGCACGGATCCCATTCGCTCGCGCGACCGGCCGTGCGCCGGGTGCTTCTTATTGTTCCCGCGCCAGGCCGGATGGCGGATGCGACCCAGTGAAGCGCCGGAGTTTCCCCATTATCGGCCCGTAGTCATTAATACCGTATGACGAAGGTCACTGGCGCGGCGGGGGTGGGCTTCCGCCGAAGCAAAGCCAAGGACAGGGCCGGAATCAAGGGCTTGGCTGATTTCCCGGGGTCGCGAAGGCGGCCGAACCGATGGTTTCGCGCACCAGCCGGCGCAGCCGTTCGACCT
Source organism: Alphaproteobacteria bacterium (assembly GCA_947473325.1). Classification (GTDB taxonomy): domain Bacteria; phylum Pseudomonadota; class Alphaproteobacteria; order SHVP01; family SHVP01; genus CANJEJ01. The sequence goes on from CANJEJ010000030.1 coordinate 20,997, forward strand.
CGTCCCCGTCCGGTTCCCACCGGCCGTTCGCGACGGTGCCGGGCGGATGCCCGGTGAAGCTCTTGCGGAACACCTCCTCGAAAGACCGGTGCAGTTCGTCGCCCGCTGCATGCAGCGGCAGGAGCGACGGCGGCAGGCCTTCGCGCTGCGACAGCGCCGCGCGCAGGCGGATCACCTCGTCCTCCAGCTCGCGGCGCGTGAAGGCGTTGTTGCGCAGCGCGATCTGGCGATCGAGCAGGGCATAGGCCGCGTCATCGTCCACGTCTTCGAAGACCGTGTGGGTGCGTTCATGTTCCGCTTCGGCTTCCGCCTCGGCCGCTGCAATCGCCGCCGCGCGGGCCGCGGCGGCGGCGGCTTTGGCGGCTTCCTGTTCGGCGGCGCGGCGTTGCTGCTGGCGGCGGTCAAGTTCCGCCATCACCTCGCGCAGCTGCAGGTGCAGGCTGCGTTCCCAGCGCGCGATGCGGTTGACCGGGCTGTCGGCGAGGCCGGCGCGGAAGGCGAGGCCCCAGAGCAGGTCGACGCCGACCGCCTCCTCCGCCTCGTCCGCGCCGTCTTCATCGAATGGCGCGTCCACCGCCTCGTCATCGGGCCGCAGCGCCCGCGCCGCCTCGCGCGCGAAGCTTTCGAACAGCGCGTTCTCCGCCGCCGGCGCACGGCCGAGCCGCCACAGCAGCGCGGCGGCGCGGCTGACCAGCATGTCCTCCAGCGGCGCGCCGGGCTTCAGTTCGGCCACCAGCGTGTCGTGCAGCCGCGCGTAATCCTTGCGCCGCTCGCCGATCATTGGCGCGGTGGCGGCATACAGCCCGTGGCGGACGCCGTTGTGGCGGATGCGCAGCTTGCCCAGTCGCGTGCGCGGCCCGGTGCTGGCCCGCGCGTTGGCGCGCGAGGCGGCATCCTGCGCCGCGCTGCGCGGCGGCGCCTGTACCAGGTGACGCGGCGGCCAGACCATGTCGGCGATGACCTCGGCCGTGATGGGCCCGGCAGCGGATTCGGTGGGGTGGATTTCGGCGCGGGCGGGATCGGCAGACCCCGGCGTGGCCGTGGGGTACGGCGCGCTCATGCGGGTTCTCCTTGGGAAGATTAAGGGGAATGAGAACCTTCCGAATATACGTTTTTCACATATTTGTCAAGCTTCCGGCGCCTGTCTGGACTCCGCGCGGCTGTATGTTCTAGTTTTGTTCTCATCTGAACAGGGGCCGCAGAGCCCCACAGGAGGACCGCATGAGCAGCATGGACAGCTACGCCAACGACGACCGCGACGACGGCATCCCGATGGAGGCCCCGCCCCCGCCCAAGGTCTTCGCCGCCCACTATCCCGGCATCACCCCCGCCATGGTGATCGCCGAGATCGAACTGGCGGTGCAGGTCTTCCCGCGCCTGGAAACCGCCGTCGAACGGGCGAAAGAGGTGTGGGAGGAGTTCAAGGGCTACCACCGGCTCGCCCGCGGCCGGCGGCCGGCCTTCGAACAGGCGCGCGCCTGGCAGCAGGACCGCGACATGGTGCGCATCCGCGGCCGCCAGGTGACCGACTACCCGGACGAGCACAAGCCGGCGGTCGTCGCCCTGTGGCGCGCGCTGGAAGACGCGTTCTGACCGAGCGGGCAACGGAGCCTTTGCCATGGGCGCGTGGCCCGGCCTTGCCGAGACCCCGATCGTTCTCGACACGCTGAACGACTATCGCGAGATGAAGCTGGAGCTGCACGCCCATTGCAGCTGCTGCGGCGCGCACCGGCAGCTCGACCTCGACGCGCTCCTGCGCCGGTTCGGACGCAGCAAGCCGGTGGACGTGATTGCCCGCCGCTTCAAATGCGACGGCTGCCGGCAGCGGCGCTGCATCTGCCGCGGCCGGAAGACGGGATTGCTCGTGCATGGTCCGGCCGACAGCGTGCTGCGCGGCCACTGGCACTATCAGGGCGATTCGCGTTTTCCCTGGATGGATCCGCGGACGGGGAAACGGCGGGGGTTGCGGGTGGGGCGAGTGGAGTGAATGGGTCAGCCGCAGAAAGGCTGCAGGCAAGCTCATTCATGGATCGAGCCCGTACTCCGCCGATTTCATCGCGGGCACACCGCCAACCCGAAAACAGCCCAGCCCTCTAACTCAGCATGATCAGAAGCGCACCGGCACAGAGCGTGAAACCCACGGCCTTGTATTTCCAATCCGAGCGCGGCGGGATCAGCACGGACAGGGCAAACAGCGCGGCTGCGCCGAGCACGACATATGGCGCGAGTTCCCAGATTGGCATGAAGCTTCCCTCTCCCCCGGCACGAACGCTCCCCCCTCGCACAGGGTTCAAGGGCTGCCGCCCGGACGCAAACGCCTGGAGCAAACTCTACCCGTTCCCCATCCCCTTCAGGAATATATAAGGCTGCAACGCTTGGCCTTCGCCGCGGGCGCGCAGACGTCCGCGCGCGCCGGAAGCGTCACAAGGTGATTCCCCGCAGGCGCGCGCTGCTCTAGCGTTCCGGCATGCGCTTCGTGCCTGCCCTGTTTGCTGTTCTTCTCGCACCGGCCGTCCTGGCAGCCGAGCCGCCTTCGCGGCAGGCCGCCGAGGCGCCTTCGGGGCTGGCCGCCGGACCACCGCCGCCCGCGGGCTGGGAGGTGGTGGAGATGCGCTACCTGCTCGGCACGGCGGACTATGACGATCGCCTGGCCCATCCGCACCACCATCTGGCCGACACCGGCGATTTCGACGGCGACGGGCAGGAGGACGTGGCGCGGCTTTTTGTGCAGCGCGACGAGGGCGTGAGCGCTCTGTTCGTCACGCTGGCGCGCGATGCCGCGCCCTGGGCCCATCGCCTGGCCACGGTTCCGCTGGCCGAGGTGGTGCGCCTGGGCGTGGTGACCCGCAAGCACGGCGACTTCCGCACCACCTGCAACATGGGCGTCAGCGACGACCGCGCCTGCGGCGATGTGTCGGAGATCGGCGACCACGACAACCTGTCGCTCTTCACCTTCGAAGCGGCGGCGCGGGTGTTCTGGTGGACGCCGGACGGCTTCGTCTCGGCCTGGATGAGCGACTAGAGCTTTGGTTGCCTGCGCACGTATCCCGGATCGTTCCGATCCGGCCGTGCATCGTCTTGCCTGCGCACGTATCCCGGATCTTCGATCCGGCCGTGCTCCGGGAGGGAGAATCAGCTCCGGCGCGCGTCGGCGAAGCTGACCATGCGGCCGGCGCTTTCGTCCCACAGCGCCATGGCGGTGGCGCGCAACCCGCCGCGCAGGGTGAGGCGCGGCGTGCGGGCCAGGATGTCGCTGCCCTTTTCGGCCGCGCGCAACTGGTAGTTGGGAATGCGCGGGTTCAAATGATGCAGCGGGTGCAGGCCGATGTTGCCGGTGATCCAGCGCAACAGACCCGGCAGGACAAGGTGCGACGAGCCGCGCAGCGCCGCTTCGGTGTAGCTCCACTTGTCCTTGCGCATCCAGGCCGTGTGCTCGAACTGGTGCTGCAGGAAGAAAAGCCAGGTGCCGGCGGCGCTGGCCAGCACGATGATGAGTCCCTGCACCACCAGCACGTTCAGCCAGCCGAAGGCCCAGACCTGCAGGCCCCACAGCACGAAGAGCGCGGCGTTGGTCGCCCATACGCTGCGCCGTTCCGCCTGCCAGTCGGCCGGCGTGTCGAAGGGCACGCGGTAGAGCAGGATGAAGACGAGCGGCGGCAGCAGGCCGAACAGCAGCAGCGGGTTGCGGCGCAGGCGGTAGGCCAGCTTCTGCCCGCGCGGCAGCGCCTGATATTCCGCCACCGTCAGGCAATGCGAATAGATGTCGACGCCGCTTTCGCGGCGGTCGAGGTTGTTCCAGTTGGCGTGGTGCCCGGCATGCTGGCGCGCCCAGTGGC
>CANJEJ010000031.1 GCA_947473325.1 Alphaproteobacteria bacterium
CGGCGACGCCGGTGCGCCTGCGCGCGCGTCTCGCCGCCGTGGCCGGACGAATGGCCTGGGCCGGAACTGCCGCCGCCGGCGAGTTCCTGTTCCAGCACATTGCCCATGCCGAGCCCGAAGTGCGCCGCGCCGTGGCGGCAGCGCTGCGCGACGCCCACATTCAGGCACCCATGGAACATCGCACCGCCGTCTGGGGCGTGCTGCAGGAAACCGGCGCCAGCGCCGCCATGGCCGCAACCTGGTGGCAGGCCCTCGACGACGACCACGCGGGACTGCGCAAGGCCCTGGCCGACGAGGTGACGCGCCTGCAGGATCAAGCCCTTCTGTCGCTCGCCACGCTGATCCCGGCGCGGGCCGCCGAACAGGCGCGGCTGCGTCTCGCCAGCGAGCGCAGCGACTACCGCGCCTACGCCGTCGAGCTGCTCGATTCGCTGGTGCCGCCGCAACGCCGGCCGCTGGTGTCGGCCCTGCTGGAGCCCATGGACATGCCCGCGCGCGCCCGCGCGCTGCAGTCGCAGTTCCGCACCACCAGCTTGTCGGCCCCCGATATCCGGGCCGCGCTGGCCGGTGGCGAAACACGCTGGGCCATCGCCTGGACGCGGGCCTGCGCGTTGCACGCCATCGGCCTGCGCCAGGACTTCAATGACCGCCTGATTGTCGCGCCGTGGCAGAACGATCCGGACGACCTGATTTGCGAAACGGCGCGCTGGGCGGTGCGCCGCATCGATCCCCTGATCAAGCAGGAAGAGAAAGCCATGCTGACCATCGAGAAGGTCATGATCCTGCGGTCTGTCGGCATCTTTGCCGGCGTGGCCGACCCGGTCCTGGCCGACGTCGCCGAGGCCCTGACCTTGCGGGAAGTACCGGCCGGCACCACGATCATTCGCGAGGGAGACCCCGGCCAAGTGATGTTCGTCATCGTCGAAGGCCTGGTCCGCGTGGTTCAAGGGGGACGCGATGTCGCCCTGTTACAGGCGCGCGACGTGTTCGGCGAGCTGTCGGTGCTCGATCCCGAGACGCGCTCCGCCTCCGTTATCGCGGTGGAGGACACGGTGTTGTTCGAGCTCAGCCACGAATCCGTCGAAGACCTGATGGCTTCCAACATCGACCTGGCGCGCGGCTTCCTGCGCATGCTGTGCCGCCGCGTGCGCAGCACCACGGCCCAGGCCGCCTGAGTGGACCGCTCGGTCGAGCCGCTGGAAACGGTCTACTGCCCGGTCTATGGCACCGGCGAGACGATCGCCGTGCCCGTGCTGCGCCAGGTGGCGCGGCTACGCTCGGCACACCAGGACATCGCGATCGTCGACACCGAGGTCTTTGGCCGCTGCCTGACGCTGGATGGTGTGATCCAGACCGCAAGCTCCGACCACGCGGACTATGACGCGGCGCTACTGCGCGACCTGTCGCCGGCCACGACATCCCTGCTCATCATCGGCGGCGGTGACGGCTGCGTGGCGGCGGCGGCGCTCGCGCTCCAGCCCTTCCTGAACGTGACCGTGGCCGAGATCGACCCGGCCGTTGCGGCGCTGTGCAACCGGCACTTCACGCGCGGCATCTTCGACGACCGGCGCGTCACCCTGGCGATCACCGATGCGCTTTCCTTCATGCCCAAGCATCGCTTCGACGGCATCGCCATCGACCTGAGCGACGAGCCGGTGGACGAGGTTGGCGGGCAGAGCGTGACGAAAACCTACGACGCGCTGATCGCGCGCCTGCCCGGCTGGCTCAACCCCGGCGGCTGGGTCGCGCTGCAGGCCGGCGCCGAGCGGGTGAAACCGGGTCTGCTCGACCTCGCCCGGGTCATCGAGGAGCGAGTCACCCTCGTGTTCGGCTCGGCCGAGCGCGACGCTGTGTTCGTGCCGAGCTATGGCGAGAAGAACGCCTTCGTCTACCTGAAGCGCTAGTTGCGCGCGGCCGCCGGCTGGACGGCGCCCGAGCCCGTGCCCGACGTGCGCACCGGCGCGCGCGGCTTCAGGCCATGCGCCTCGCTGAAGATGTCGCGAGCAATGCGGGTCGGCAGGCCGCTGCCGGAGACGTTCTTCATCGGCGTGTTGTCGTCATTCCCCACCCAGACGCCGACGACATAGTCGCGGGTGAAACCGATGAACCACGCGTCGCGATAGTCCTGGCTGGTTCCGGTCTTGCCCGCCACCTGCACGCCCGGCAGCGCGGCAGCGCGGCCCGTGCCCTCGCGCACCACCGATTCGAGCAGATCGACCATCTCTTCCCACTTCCACGGCAGGATCATGCCGGGGTCGGCCGGCGACACGCGGCGGACCACGTCCTGGCCGCTGCCGCTGCGGATGGAACGAAAGCCGTAGGGTTCGATCCGCCAGACGCCATCGGCCACGGCGGCATATGCGGCCGTCATGTCGATCAGGTTGACCTCGGCGGTGCCCAGTGCGGCGCTCGGTACCGGCTGCAGATCGCCGCGCACGCCCAGGCGCTTCGCCGTGGCAATGACCTTGTCCCGGCCGATGTCCTGCGCCAGGGCCACGCTGGCGGCGTTGTGCGACTTGGTGAAGGCTTCGCGCAGGGTGACTTCGCCGTGGTAGCGGTGGTCGAAATTGTCCGGCGTCCAGCCGTTGAAGCGGATCGGACCGTCATAGATCAAGGTGTTGGGCGTGTAGCCTTCCTGCAATGCCGTCAGGTAGACAAAAAGTTTGAAGGTGGAGCCCGGCTGGCGCTTCGCCTGCACCGCGCGGTTGAACTGGCTGTCCTCATAGGAAACGCCGCCGACCATCGCCAGCACGGCACCATCGAGCCCCATGACGACCGCCGCAGCCTGTCCGACATCGCTTTTCTCGCCGTCCTTGCCCATTGCGCTGCGGACCGCGTTGGTGGCAATGGCCTGCAGCCGCGGATCGAGCGTGGTTTCGACGCGGAAGTCGCCGTCGCGCGCGCCCATCTGCGCCCGCGCGCTGGCCTCGACCCAGTCGGTGAAATAGCCAGCCCCCGGAATGGCGCCACGCTGGATGCGCACGGCGGGCAGTTCTGCGCGGGCCTGTTCGGCCCGCTTCGGGGTGAGCCAGCCGGCCTCGACCATGGTGTCGAGCACGACCGTGGCGCGGGCCAGCGCTGCGTCCCTGTCGCTGGTCGGTGCATAGCGCGAAGGCGCCTGGAGCAGGCCGGCCAGGATCGCCGCCTCGGGCAGCGTCACGCTGCGCGCCGACTTGGCGAAATAGCGTTGGGCCGCACCATCGATGCCATAGGCGCCGGCGCCGAAATAGGCGCGATCGAGGTAGAGCGCGAGGATGCGCTCCTTGCTCATGCGCTGCTCGAGCCAGACGGCGATCATCACCTCCTGGATCTTGCGGGTGAAAGTGCGTTCCCGATTGAGGAACAGAACCTTGGCGAGCTGCTGGGTGACGGTGCTGCCGCCCTGGCGGATGCCACCGGCGCTGAAATTAGCTACCGCCGCACGCGCGATGCCGCGCAGGTCGAAGCCGGTGTGTTCGTAGAAGCGGCGGTCTTCCACCGCCAGGACCGCCTCGACGAGATGCGGCGGCAGGTCGGCGGCGCTCAGTGCATCGCCACGAAAGCCGCCGCGGCTCGCATAGGGCGCGCCATCATTGGCGACAAAGACAAGCGCCGATGCGGCGCCCTGCTGGTTGAATTCGCGGATCGGCAGCGTGAGTGCCAGATAGACGCCCGTCAGAATCATGGCGGCGGCTACACCCGCCGCCGCCACACCGGACCATTTCAAGATCTTCCGCACCCAACTGTCCTTGCGCGCTGTCTGGACCCGGCGGACCTTACGGCCCGCAGCAGGGCGTGGGCGCGACAAGCGTATGGCTTTTTTGGGGCGGGTCGAGCGCGGGCGGCGTGTCATGTGATAGACGGAATGGGCGGATTTCCAAGGGCGATGGCAACCCCTCGCGGGCAGCGGCGGGTTGCGATAGCATGGACGGCATGACACGCACCCTGCTCTCCGCCTTCATCCTCGTTCTTGCCCTTGTCGCCGGCCCGGCCCTGGCCGAAGACCGCTTCGGCGGCTACGAGAAGCTCGAGGGCGGCACCTTCCCGGCCAATGCCTTTGCCGGCCAGGTCGTGCTGGTGGTGAACACCGCGTCCTATTGCGGCTATACGCGGCAATATGAAGGCTTGCAGAAGCTGTGGGCGACCTATCGCGACCGCGGCCTTGTCGTGCTCGGCATGCCGTCCAACGACTTCGAGCAGGAGCCGGATTCCAACGCGAAGATCCGGGATTTCTGCGAGGCCACCTTCGGCGTTGAATTCCCGATGACGGGCAAGCAGTCGATCACCGGCCCAAACGCCAATGCCTTCTACAAATGGGCCGCGCACCAGACCGGCCCGCGCGGCGTGCCGACCTGGAACTTTCACAAGATCCTCGTCGGCCGGAATGGTGAATATCTCGCCTGGTTCCCGACCGACCTGGAGCCGTCGTCCACGCGCATGACTCGCGCGATCGAAGCGGCGCTCGACGGCCGCAAGCTGCCGGCGGGAAGCTAACCCCCGCCTCACACCTTCTGCTTCAGCAGGTCGCGGATCTCGGCCAGCAGGACCTCCTGCTTGGTTGGCGCAGGCGCGGCGTCCTTCTTCGCCACCAGCCGGTTCATCTGGCGGATAAGCAGGAAGACGGCGAAGGCGACGATCACAAAGCGCAGCACCGCATTGAGGAAGACGCCGTAGTTGAGCGTCACTGCGCCGGCTTCCTTCGCCGCCGCCAGCGTTGCGTAGCTGCCATCGCCTTTCATCGTGATGAAGAAGTCGGTGAAATCGATTCCGCCGATGATGAGACCAAGCGGCGGCATCAGGAGATCATTCACCAGCGAATTGACGATGGTGGTGAAGGCGGCGCCGATGATGATGCCGACGGCAAGGTCGATGACATTGCCACGCAGCGCGAATTTCTTGAATTCCTGCAACATCGTTTGCTCCTTCGACTTCAACCCGGTTCGACGCCCTTGCGGGCCAGCACAACCGCCTCGCCCAGCGCGCGGCGTTCGGCAGCGAGCGCCGCATAGGCGGAATCGGCGAGGTATTCCCGCTGTGCATCCTCCGACCCCCAGTGCTGGATCACCAGCGCGGTGTCGAAGAAGGCGCCTTCCAGCGGGCGCAGGCTGTTGGCTGCGGCATCGACGATCACGCGACCGCCATGCACGCGCGCCAACGAATCCATGCGTGCGGTGAGCGCGGCCAGACGCTGCGCGTCACGGGCGCGCGTTAAGGTGAAAAGATAGGTGCCGCCCGGCCGTTGCGGTTCAGCCTGCCCGCCAATGTTCAACACGGTGAAGGCGCCGGCGCCCTGGCGCAAGCTGGCGGCCGCGCGATACTCCGGGCTCCACCAGAAACGCGCGACGGCATCGACCGAATCGAAGCACGCGAATACCAGCCCGCGCGGGTGCCACAGGCCTTCGACCACCTGCACGCCGGGACCGCCGCCAAGGGCGAGATAGGCGCCGTCATACTGTCGGTAGATCGGCGGCAGCGCGGCGGAATACTTTTTTTGCTGGGCTTCGTCCCAGAACGTGCCGGTGACGAAGAGGAATCCGGGGGCGCTCATGACGGGGAAACGTGCAGCGCGAGGAATGCCGGATTGAAAGGGGACGGGTCCATCCAGCGGATGATGGCGGATGGACCCGATCGACCCTTAGATCGCTTCCTTCAGATCCTTGGCCGCGCGGAAGGCAATCTTCTTGCTGGCCTTGATCTTGATGGCTTCGCCCGTGGCCGGGTTGCGGCCCATGCGCGCCGGGCGCTTGCGAACCTGCAGAATGCCCAGGCCCGCGATGCGGATCCGGTTGCCCTTCTTCAGGTTCTTGGTGATGTCGTCGATAAGGGCTTCGAAGATCGCGTTCGCCGTCTTTTTCGGCATGTCGTTCTTCTCGGCAATCGTCGCCGCCATCTGCTTGAGAGTGACGGTGGGGTTAGCAGCTTTGGCCATTCAGAATTCCTTCGAAAGGCGAGGGTTGGGTTCACCGCGCTGCGCGATGGACATTGCGCTTATGAAGCCAGATTTGGCGCGATGCAACGGGATTTTGTGGGTGGAGCGCAAAAAAACGCAATAGATTGGGTGCTTTCTGGCAACACCCCCCTCCGGAACGCCGTAAAAACCGGCACAAATGAGCACCGGTGCCTGTGAAAAAACCCATGGGACGAACTGGCTCCGCCAGCCAAATGATTGTAAAACCTGAATAATTTTCCGGAACATCCTGAACCGCGCCATGACGCCTGACCAATTGCTGGCCCGTCTGATCTACCGCGATGGCCTGATGCTGATCATCGACAAGCCGGCAGGACTGCCGGTGCATGCCGGTCCGCGCGGCGGGGTGAATCTGGAGCAATACCTCGATGGGTTGCGGTTTGGATTGCCGCGGGCACCAAGTCTTGCGCATCGGCTTGACCGCGACACGAGCGGTTGCCTGGTGCTGGGGCGGCACCGCAAGGCGCTCGCCCGTCTGGGCAAGCTGTTCGCCAGCAGCCGCATCGGCAAGACCTATTGGGCCGTCGTGGTGGGTGCGCCGCCGACACCCGAAGGCCGGATCGACGCGCCACTCGCCAAGCGATCGACCGAGGCGCGCGGCTGGTGGATGAAGGTTGATGCCGAAGGCCAGTCCGCCATGACGGACTGGCGCGTGCTGGGCACCGCCAACGGGCTCTGCTGGCTGGAACTGAAGCCTGAAACCGGGCGCACGCACCAGATTCGCGTCCATTGCGCCCATCTTGGCTGCCCGGTGCTCGGCGATCCGATCTATGGCGACCGCACTGCGCCACCCACCGAACCGCTGCACCTGCATGCGCGGCGGGTTGTCGTGCCACTCTATGCCAACCGTGAGGCGATCGACGTCACCGCGCCGCCGCCGCCACATATGCTGGCGCATCTGCAGGCCCTGGGCTTCGATCCCGCGCAGGAGCCACTGCGCCCCGTTCTTGAGGATCGTCACGCCGCCGACGGCGCCAGCGTGCTTGCGCCCGCGCGGCGCCCCCGCTAATGCTCGCTAGATCCTTTGAACAGCAGGCTGCCCATGTCGCGTGAGTTGAGCCCCGCCATCACCCGCGAACGCGTTCATCACCGCACGCTCGACCTGCAATGTTTCCAGCGCAGCGACGGCCTGCTCGATGTCGAGGGTCATATCACCGACATCAAGCCCTTCGACCTCGTCGTTTCGGGCGGCGAGATGCGGCCGGCCAACACGCCGGTCCATGACATGCTGCTGCGCCTGACGGTGAATGACGAACTTGAGATCGTCGCGGCCGAGGCGGCCATGCCACAGGGCGCGCAGCGCTTCTGCTATGCAGCGCCGGCGGACTACAGCGCCCTGGTCGGTGTGAAGATCGGACCCGGCTGGATCAGAGCCGCGCGCAGCCGGCTGGAACGCGGCCAGGGCTGCACGCACATCACCGAAATGCTGGGACAGATCGGTACGGCGGCGATGCAGGCCATGTATGGACTGCGCATGCGCGGCCGCACACCAGAGGGTGTCCATCCCGCAAGCCCGAAGCTCGCCGACACCTGCCGGGGATTGCGGCGCGGCAACATTCCCTTTGCCGACGAGTTCCCACCACCAGCAACCTGAACAGCCAGGAATGCACCCATGGTTCGACGCCTGCCGCCGCTGAATGCATTGCGTGCTTTCGAGGCCGCCGGGCGTCACCTGAGCTTCACCAATGCGGCGCGCGAACTGGGCGTCACTCCCGCGGCCGTCATCCACCATGTCAACAACCTGGAAGAGACCCTGGGGCTTGCCCTGTTCCGGCGCTCGAACCGGGGCCTCGCGCTGACGGATGTCGGCCGCAATTGCCTGGATGGGTTCGGCGTCGGCTTCGACCAGCTGGCCGAGACGATCGAACGGGCGACCACCGGCGCTCCCGACCGCTTCCTCAACATCAACGCGATGCCCTGCTTCGCCGCGGTCTGGCTGATGCCGCGGCTGTCCACCTTCGAGCAGGCCTATCCCAACCTGAACCTGCGCGTCGCCGCCGTGCAGCAGACGCGCGGGGCCATTCTCGAGGCCGACGTCACGATCCGCTACCGGCCCGGCCCCTATCCAGGCTGTCATGTTGAGCGGTTGGCCGAGGAAGAGGTCTTTCCCGTCTGCAGTCCCACGCTGGCCGATCAGGCCCCGCCGTTGCGCACCCCCGGCGACCTGCGTCATCGACCTCTGATTCACGACGAATGGCTTCGGATTTACGAAACCTTTCCCGACTGGCGCGCCTGGCTGGACGTTGCAGACGCACGCGACGTCGACGCAAGCCGCGGACTGCGCGTCAACGTAACGGCGCTGGCGATGGCAGAAGCGCGGGCGGGCCATGGCGTTGCGCTGGGGCGCAGTCTGCTGGTGCAGGACGACCTCGCGAACGGCTGCCTCGTTCGCCCCTTCGCCGCCGTCTACCCCGTCAGCTTTGCGTATTATGTGATCTGGCCGAAGAAGGCCGCGATCCAGAAGCGCGTGAGCAACTTCGTCGAGTGGCTCTTTGCAGCGGTGAAGAGCGGCCCGCGCCGCCCTTCACCCGCAGCAATGCAGTAGAGGCGGTCCAGCGATCAGTGTTTGGCCGGCTTCTTGCCGAGTGCCGGATCTTCGCCATGCGAATGCGCGCGGCCTTTTGCTTCCGCAGCCTTGAGTTCATCCTTCTCATCGCCGTCGATGGCCTTGCGCGCCTTCTCCGCCGCAGCATCGACCTTGCCGCTCGTCACGAAGGCCTGCTGATCCTTGTTGTAGGCCTTGGCCGCCGACTTGCTGCCCTCGCCTTCGTTCTTCGACGAGATTTCTTTCCGGAAATCAGTGGCCATCGAAAACTCCTACGTTGATACCGTGTTGTTGAGATAGCGCGCGAGACGCAGCGCCCGCTGCCATTCAAACGCCTGTGCGGCGAAAGCCGTTCCGGATTCCAGCGTGGCGATGCGGTCACACCCTGCGGGGAAATCCCGCGCTTCAACACAAATCCGGAACCCGTTGTCCGCGCTGCTGTTTGTTGGCGTGAGGGACACAGCCTGCCGGGCCGGCACGTGTGTCCCGTCCTGTTCAATTGACCGGTTTGGAGACCATCATGCGCCGATTTGTGATTGCGGGCCTCGTGCTCGCGCTTCTTCCCACGGTTGCCTTCGCGCAATCGTCCACGTCCGGACGTGTCGGACCGGTCGCCGGCTCGCAAGAGTTCTCCCTGTCGGGCACCGGCACCAGCAACAATGATTTCGACAATGGCTCCTTCGGGCTTTCGGCCTCCTATGGCCAGTACATCAACCCGAACCTCATGTGGGGCGTGCGCCAGAACCTGAGCTGGGCCGACAATGGCCCGAGTTCCTGGATCGGCTCGACGCGCCTTGCGCTCGACTATCACTTCGGTGACGGCAAGCTGCGGCCCTTCGTCGGCGCCAATCTGGGCGTTGTCTATGGCGATGACGTCGAAGGCACGGGCATTGTCAGTCCGGAACTGGGCCTGAAGTATTACGTGAACCCGACCACGTTCCTGATGGGCATGGCCGAGTATCAGGTGTTCTTCGAGAGCAGCGACGATATCAACAACAACTTCGACGACGCGGCTTTCGTCTATACTGTCGGCATGGGTTTCAACTTCTGAGAATGGCTTCGAGCGCAGAAAAAAAGGCCGGGAGGAATCCCGGCTTTTTTCATGCCAACCGGCCGCGCCAGCGCAGGGCAACAAGGCCCAGGATCACCAGCGCCTCGACCCCGATCACGGTGCTGGCCAGGCGAGGACCAAAATGGTCGGCAAGCAGGCCGACATGCAGCAGCCCGAACGGACTGATCCCGATCGCCATGCTGATCAGGCCCATGATGCGCGAGCGCATCTCAGGCACGGCGGCATATTGCGGCAGCGTCGCCTGCATGGTGGAGAAAAAGCCGATTCCCATGCCGGTCGCAAACAGGAGCGCAGCCGCCAGCGCAAAGCCCGGCGCCTGCACATAGCCGACGATGCCCGCGGCAAACAGCATGCTGCCGCCGATATACATGAAGCGGTAGTTGCGCGGCGCGGCAATCACCGCCGCCAGCAGCGCGCCCGTCAGCGCGCCCGATCCTTCGGTTGCCGCCAGCAACCCGACTTCGAACGGCGTGATCTGGAACACCTCGCGTCCCATCACGGCGAGCAGGCTGGCATAGGGAAACAGCAGCACCTGCGCCGTCAGGCAGACGACGAGAAAGCCGATCATCGCCGGTTCGCGCCGCACATAGCGCAGGCCGTCGAGCGTGGTGGCGATCAGCCCGGGCTGCCGTGTGTCTGTCGTTGCCGCCCGCGGCGGGCGGGGGGTGACGCGCCAAATCAACGGCAGGCTGAGCACATAACCGAGCGTGGCCACGAGATAGGCGCCATGCAGACCGACCACTTGCAGGAAGAAACCACCCAGCGCCGGCCCCAGCGCCCGCATCGCCTGGCGGGTGATGCCGTCAAAGCCCATCGCGGCGGCGAGGCGGTCCTGTCCCGCCACCTCGGCCAGCATGCTGCGCCGAACCGGCATCTCGGCAGTGAAAGCGAGCCCATTGGCAAAGGCGGCAATCCCGATGTGCCAGACCTCAACCACGCCAAGCAGAGCCAGCAGGCTGATGGTCAGCGTCGCCGTTCCCGGAATGATGACCGACCACACGAGAAGCCGTCGCCCGTCCATGCGATCGGCCAGCGCCCCCATCACGGCGCCGAACAGCAGCAGCGGGATGGAGCGCAGGAAGTTGACAGCGGTCACCGCAAGCACCGAGCCGGTGACGTCATAGGCGTAGACACTCATTGCCAGTATCTGCATCCAGCGCACGCCCTCGCCGAGGCCGCCCACCACCCACAGGCGGACGAAATCGGCGTCGCGAAACAGCGCGAAGCGGCTGGCAACACCAGCCTGGGGCATACAGGGCCTCGAGAATTCGGTGGCGCGGGAGACCGCGAGTGTGCCGGATCGCTAGCTGTCGAGGAATGGCAAAAGCGCGGCAGCCCAGTTTTCCTGCGCCGGCGGCAGATCGAGCGCCCCGGCGCCACGAACCCTGCCGCGCGCGGCATGGGCTACAGCCGCCAGCGGACCACCCGCGGCGGCCGCGAAGACGACCGGTGTCTTCACCTGGGCCAGCGCGGCTGCGGCATCGGGCGTGAAGGCCGCTTCGGCATAGCGCTGGAACATCGCACCCGCCTTCAGAATGGCAACCATGCGCAGATGAATCTCGGCAGCGGTATAGGGCTCGCGCCTCAGCGCTGCCGCGCGGCTGCGGTTGTACCAGGGCCAGAACTGGCCGTCGTCCCGCGCGGTGAACCAGGCTTTCAGCAGATGCCCGCCAAAGAAATCTACCTCGACCGGATAGGCGTAGTTCGCCCGGAGGTCGGCGCGGATCGCCGGTTCGAGGGGCGGCGTCTCCGCGAGCACGAGATGCTTCACCGCTGCCGGCTGCTGGAGGGCCAGTTCTGTCGCCACCGCCGTGCCCGTATGGATCCCCACCACGTCGACTTCGGGCAAGCCAAGGGCGATGAGCGCGGCACCCAGCGCCTGCCCATACCCCGCCACGCCGACGTCAGCGCCCAGCGTGTTGTCGGAATTGCCATGACCGGGCAAGTCAATCGCCACGACCGGGCGGCGGCCGCGAAAACCGCGGGCAATGGCATCGACCACCCGGTTGTCGCCGATGGCATCATGCAGAAGCACCACGGGCCGGCCCGCCCCCGCCTCGCTTCGCCGGACATGCAGCTGACCGCCGGGAATGGCGACATAGGTCTGGTAGGACCTGTCGCCAAGCGGTTTCACCGCCGGAACCGCAGGGGGGCTGCCGCCGGCGAAGCGCGCGAGTTCCGTGCGCACGAAGGCATTGAGGTTTTCCTTGCCGCCAAAGCGCTTCACTTCGACACAGGCGGGCAGGTTGGCCGGCAAGGCATCGAGGTGGCGGACAAGGCTGTCGTTGTCGGCGGCGCAGATCACCGTCGGGGTGGTAAAGCGCATCACCTGCAGATGACCGCGCTGCCGGAAGGCCGCCGAGTAGGGCTTGATATAGGCGGCCCCCGCATCGAGCCAATCCATCACCGTTCCGTGCGTCGCCGCCGGCGTGGGTGCGGCGAGGTCGAAGCGGCTGGCCAGCGACGGCGCGTACCATTTGCCGTACATGCGCTGGTCGCGAAGCCGCGTCCACAGCCAGGTCATGTGGCTGCCGTCGAGCTTCGGCTCGAAAGGCAACAGGTAGTGGGACAGACGGTCCTTCAGGCTCTCGTCGCTTTCGACCAGGAAGCCGTCAAGAATGGCGCCACGCACGCGGTGGGGGTGCCGAATGGCAAAGGCCGTGCCCACCGATGCACCGGTGTGAAAGCCATAGAGCGCGATCGCGTCGATGCCGAGCGCATCCAGCACCCGGGCGACATTGTCGCCATAGTCGTCCATCGTCGGGGCGTCGAGCAGAAGCGGATCGGACAGGCCGTTGCCCGGCGTGTCGGGCGCGATGACAGTGAAATGTTCGCTGAGGTGTTCGATCAGGGACAGGAGATAGCGCGACGGCCCTGGCGATGGATGCAGGACCAGCACCGGGGCACCGCTGCCCGCACGCAGGTAGTGCACCTGGCGCGCGCCGTCGATGGTAAGGAAATGGCGCGTAATGCGCGGATTGGCGGCAGCGATTCCCATGACGAACTCCTCCCCGGACACACGAACGGCGGCGGCGGCCTTCAGCCACCCGCCGCCGTCCGGAACTTGCGCTACTTGCGGGCGGCGAAGCGCGAGGACGGATGGCGCGCGCCCGGCAGGCGAACCTCGATGAACTGATCCGGCCGGAATCCGGCCTTCAGCATGACCGCGTCCGTGTCGAGATCGCCAAGCTTCCCGATGAAGGGCTCGGCGTTGTAGTGCGTGTCCCAGTCGATCCGAGCGGCATCGAGCGGATCGAGATGCTTCCATGCCGGAATGTCGAGATGGAGCATGAGCCCGCCCGGCGCGAGCAGGCGATGGGATTCCTTCAGGATGTTCTGGCAGGCGCTGGTGGATGTCTCGTGCATCAGCGCGAAGCTGCAGATCACGTCGAAATAGCCGTCTGCCCAGCCCGTGTGCTCGGCATTCCGCTGGGCGAAATGCACCGGCGTGCCGATCGATTCGGCGCGCGCATGGGCATAGCGCAGCATGGGCGCGCCGAGCTCGATGGCATAGACCTCGGCCTCGGGCATCGCCGCGGCGAGCCCCACGGCCGTCCCGCCCACGGCGCAGCCCATTTCCAGGATTCGGCGCGGCTTCAGGCCGGGATAGTTGGCGCGGATCCAGTCGGCGATCTGGGTGCCGACGCGTTCGTTGTAGGGTCCGCGCGCGCCGCCATAGCGCAGGAAGACACCGCGGTCATAGAGCGCGCCCGCGAACACGTCGTCGGCCGTGCGCTCTTCGTCATAGTTGCCCGGCATGGCATGGATATCGACAGCGCCGACATAACGGGGAATTTCCGTGCCCGGCGTCAGTTCGAGCGAACCCCGTGTCTTGCCGCTGCGTGTCTTGCGGGCTCGCGCCACAAGCTCGGGCAGGTCGCGCTCGATGCTGTCGCTGACGGTGTCCCACAGCACTTCCTGCGACAGTCGGCGGAGCGCCGACGACATCTGGCCATAGGGGTCGCGCTCCATCAGCTTGCGCGCCTCCTGGCGCGTGCGCGGGCGGCGACCATGCTCCTTTTCGAACACCGGGACGGCGCGGCGCTCGTAGACCAGGCGCTCGCCGTCGGGGATCGCGTTCATCACCATGTTGCGGAAGGTGACGCTGTAATTCTCGCGCGCCGCCTCGTCATGGGTCGGCACCGGCAGCATGGAATGGAAACCTTGTTGCGGCATGACTTGCCTCCTGGGCGCGCCTATTTGATCAAATGATCAAAAGTATAGCGCCGGGCCCATGGGCGCTGGCAAGACCTAGTGCCGCGAAAGGTTTATTTGCGCGCGGCGAAACGCGAGGCTGGCACCTTCGCGCCCGGAAACCACACCTCGAAGAGGCGGTCGCGCTGGAAGCCTGCCTCTTCCATGAGGGCATCCCCGTCGAGATCGCCGAACTTGCCCATGAAGGGCTCGGCGTTGAAATGCGTGCCCCAGTCGCGGTAGGCGGCTTCGACAGGATCGATCCGGTTCCAGGCTGGATTGTCGCAATGCAGCATCAGCCCATCCGGCGCAAGCAGCCGATACGATTCATGCAGGATGTTGCGGCAGGCCGTCGTCGAGGTTTCATGCAGCAGCGCAAAGCTGCAGACGATGTCGAAATGGCCATCCGGCCATCCGGTGGATTCTGCATTGCGCTGGGCAAAGTGAACGCGCTGGCCGAGTGATTCGGCGCGGGCATGGGCATACCGCAGCATTGGCGCCGCCAGTTCGATGGCATGCACCTCGATCTCGGGCAGCGCGGCGGCGAGGCCAACAGAGGTGCCACCGACGGCACAACCCATGTCGAGAAGGCGCCGCGGCTTGAAGCCCGGATGATGCGTGCGCAGCCAATCGGCGAGTTGGGTCCCGACGCGTTCGTTGTAGACCCCGCGCGCGCCGCCATTGCGCAAAAAGACGCCTCGGTCGTAAAGCGCGCCGGCAAAGACGTCGTCCGCCATGCGCTCTTCGTCATAGTTGCCGGGCATCGCGTGGATATCGATCGCGCCGACATAGCGGGGAATGACAGTACCGGGATTGAGTTCGAGCGAGCCGCATGTGGCCCGGCGGCGCGCCTGTCGCGCTCGCTCCACCAGCTCCGGCAACTCGCGTTCGATGCTGTCGCTGACCGTGTCCCAGAGAACTTCTTGTGTCAGCCGCCGCAGTGACGACGCCATCTGACCATAGGAGTCACGATCCATCGCGCGGCGGATCTCCTGGCGGTTGCGCGGCGCATGCCCATGCTCCCGCGTGAAGGTGCCAGCCGCGCGTTTCTCATAAACAAGGCGATGCGCGGCCGGGATCGTGTTGTCCACCGCGTCCCGGAAGGCGAGGACATAGTTTTCCCGCGCTGCTTCGTCATGGGTCGGCAGCGGCAGCATGGCGTGCAAACCCTGACGCGGCATGGCCTATCCCCCGGGCGGATGTTCTTTTCTGATCAATTGATCAAAAGTATAGTATGGGACGAGAGGGGGTTGGCAAGGGCACCGCCGTGCCGGCCCTGCGCGACAGGAGAGACCGATGAAATTCCAGGTTCCCCACGCCATGCTGCCGCTGCCGACCCATGACGAAGACGCGCGCCAATCCTTCCTGCTGACGATGCGCGAGCAGGTGATGGGCCCGCTGTGGCAAGGCAGCCGCGCGACCTATGAGAAGAAGCTGCGTGGCAATTTCGAGCGCGCGCAAGGCCGCGCGCCGAAGGACCGCAGGGAAGTGCAGGCCCTGCTCGACGCCGACCCCTATTACCAGACTTTCAGCGCCATCCACCGCACGACCCAGGAAATGCTGTGGGACGAGGTGGGCGACAGCATCCAGCGCCAATTGCCGAAGCTGATCGACACGGCGAAGACCACCGTCGCGAAGAAGAAGACGCTCGGCTCCCTCCAGTTGAACGCGAAGCTGCCGATGCCGCGCTACATCGAGGAAGTCGACATTCACGTCATGCCGGGCAACTTCCAGACCGAACTGACCAAGGACGACGTCTATGCCGGCGCGCTCTATGACCGCGGCGTGTTCATCTACGGCATGGGCCGGCGCGGTCCTTATGGCCAGGGCATGGGGGAGGATTCCGTCCGCTTCCTGAAGCAGACTTACCCCGACTTCCGGCCGAGGAAGATCCTGGAGGTCGGCTGCTCGGTAGGCCATTCGCTGCTCGCCTATGCCGACGGCTTCCCGCAGGCTGAAGTGCATGGCATCGACGTCGGCGCACCGATGTTGCGCTATGCCCATGCCCGCGCCGAGTCGCTGGGCAAGACGGTTCACTATTCGCAGCAGGACGCCTGCGCGATGGACTTTGCCGACGGCAGCTTCGACCTTGTGATGTCGCATCTGCTGCTACACGAGATGCCCGTGAAACAGATTCGCCGCATGTATGCCGAGATCGCGCGCGTGTTGCGCAAGGGCGGAGCGATGTTCGAAGGTGACACCGTTAACATGCGGTCGCCGGAGTTGATCGACCGCACACTGGGGGACTGGTATGGCCACTACAACAACGAGCCCTTCCAGCTGAAGGCCGGGGAAATGGACTTCCCCGCTGAGGCCCGTGCTGTGGGCCTGACCCCCGACATGACCGTCTACGACGCCCGCGGCACCCATATCGCGTTCAAGCGCTGAAGGCACAAAAAACCCCGGAGCGAGCCGCCCCGGGGTTTTCCGTCGATACCGGCGGCTATTCCGTCAGCCGGATCTGGTCGTACTGGATGCGCTGGTTCCACACGGCAAGGCCGGACACCCGCTTGTTGTACCCATAAATTTCCGGCACGCCAGCCAGGAACAGCGACGTCGCTTGGTCATGCGTGATCGCCTGCAGCTCCTGCAGCATCTTGCGGCGCTTCTCGACGTCCATTTCCTTCGCCTGGGCCTCGATGAGCGGCACCATTTCCGGCACGCACATGAACTTCGGCCCGGCCGCAAGGCATGAGCGCGCCTTCAGCACGAAGTCCGGATCCATCAGCGGCTCGTAGCGCATCGAGAGACCGAACGCCCAGCTTTCGATGTCACCGGTCTGGTTCTTGCGGAAGTAGTCATTGAAGGCAAGCGCCTTCACCGTGGTGCGGATGCCGATCCTGGAAAGCTGCGCCCCGGCGTATTCATAGATTTCCTTGTCCTTGGCGATGCCGCCGACATAGACCTCGGACGCCATGTCGAAGCCGTTGGGGTAGCCGGCATCAGCGAGCAGCTTCTTTGCCTTGTCGAGGTTGTACTCATACTTAGGCACCGCCGCGTTGTAGCCGAAGGTGAACTTGTTGGCCTTCTGGTTGGTCGGCTCGCCCATGCCCAGCAGCAGGTCCTTGACGATGGCGTTCTGGTCGATCGCCATGTTGGCAGCCTGGCGCACGCGTTTGTCCTTGAATGGGCTGACGCGTTCCTTGAACGCCGGTTCCTTGCCGCCGCCAGCCTGCTTGGCATAGTTGTAGGCAGCGTCTTCCGACAGAAGCACCCAGGACAGGTCAAGCGGAGCGCGGTTGATCAGGGCCTTCTGCCCGGCCTTCTCGATCGTGGCCACATTGTCGGGCGACATGCCGATGGCGAGATCGACCTGTTCGGAGACCAGCGCCTGCAGCCGCGTGATTTCTTCCGGCAGCACACGGAAGGAGATGCGCTGCAGCGGCGACTTGCGCCAGGACTTGTCGAAGCGGACATATTCGGCCGCTGTGTCCGACCAGCTTTCCACCTTGAAGGGCCCCGACGTTACCGGCGTCTTCGCGTATTCCTTGGTGCCCATTTCCTTCCACGCCCGCGGGGCGACGACGCGGAGGTTGTAGAGCTCCTTGCCGGTCAGCGGATTGGGCTGGCTGGTCTTGATCTCGATCGTGTCGCTGCCGACCAGGCCCACCGACACGATGCCGGCGCGGATCAGCTGCCGACCGACGCCCTTGCCCTTGCCTTCTTCCGAGTTGATCGCCCAGTCGAGCGAGGCGTGGACCGCGGCGGCGTCCAGCTTCTCGCCGTTGCTGAATTCCATGCCAGGGCGGATCTTGAAGCGCCAGGTGGTGGGATCGACAAGCTGCCAGCTTTCGGCAAGCCAGGGCTTCAGCTCTCCGCTTTCATCGACCAGTGTGATGAAGTCAAAGAGCGGGCCGTACCAGTATTGCGACGGGCTGCCCGAATTGGTGAAGACGTCGCCGAGTGCCGGTGCGTTTGCATATTTGGCTATTCGGAGCGTGTCCTTTGGTCCCGCGGCCTCAGCCCCCGTTGCCACCAACGCACTCGCACCCAAAAGACCCAGCACTCCCAGACTCTTCACCAAACACTTCGTGTTGAAAGACGCCATGTTATTTCCTCCCGAATCAGTTATGGGGACGGCGGCGAACGCCGCCGCCCCTTGTTCTTGCCAGCCACTACTCCGCAGCGGCGCGTTGCTTCTCCCACTTGAGCATGCGATCGCCGAGCAGCCGGCCGAAGGTCAGCGCGGGTGTGACGAGCATGCCGTTCGCCGCCGCATCACCCATGGTCGCGACCGAGCCAATCACCTCGCCTGCCGCATAGAGATTCGGAATCGGCCGGCCCTGGCGATCGACGACACGCAGGTCGCCGTCCACCGTGATGCCTGCCGTGCTGACGATGATCGTCGCGTGCTGGCGGATCGCATAGAAGGGACCGCTTCCGATCGGGCGTGGCCGATGCTTGCGGCCGAGCGGATCAGTGCCTTTCAGGTTGTCGTTGTAGGCCTTCACGCTGGCCTCCAACGTCGGCGCGTCCATGCCGGCCTGGGCGGCGAGCTCGGCCAGCGAGTTTGCCTTCAGGAACATGGGATGGTTGCCAAGTGCGGCCGTCACCTGTTCGCGTGACCAGCGTTCCATGACCGGCGGCGCTTCCTTCAGGATCGCCCCATCGAAGACCACCCAGTAGCGCTTGTCGGGCAGGGCAACCAGCGCCCGCTCACGCTTGTCAACCGACGGCTCGTCTTCCGGCAGGAAGCGGTTGCCGCGCGAATCAACATAGATTTCCCAGGGCTGACGAACTTCCGGCATCGTCACCACCCGGCCGATGGTCTTGGACGGGTAATCGTAGTCGTTCAGCACGACGCCGAAATTACAGTGGAAATAGTCGCCGCCGCGCAGGTAGCCGCCGACGGATTCGATCATCTCGATGCCCTCGCCGCGTGCTTCCGGCATTGAGCCATTCGAATAGAGCGGAGTACCATGGATGCGCGCCACCATCTGGGGGCTCGCCGCATAGCCGCCGGTCGCCACCAGGATGTTCTGGCCATGGTAGTCCAAGGCCACGCCGTCCGCGCTCTTCGTGCGCACGCCTGTCACGGCGCGCGTGCGCGGATCCTGGATCAGGCCGGTCACGCGCGTGCTGAGCTTCAGCGTGACGCCGCCGGACGTCACCTCGGCGAAGAACATCGGCACGAGGGCCTTGTAGATCGACTTGCCGTATTCAGGGCCCCAGGCATAGCGCTTGATCAGATAGGGCTCATGCGCGCCGTTGTTGTATTGCGGGCAGACGGGGTCAAGCGGCATGCCGCTGTCGGTCAGCCAGTCGAAGGTGTCGGCGGCATGTTCCACCGCGAGGCGCACGATCTTCGGATCGGCCGTGTTGTGGCAGATACGCATGACATCGTCATAGTGCTCCTGCACCGAATCGGCGATGTTCTTGCCCTTCTGCAACTTGGTGCCGGCCGCGCTCATGTTGCCGCCGGAAATGTGCAGGGTGCCGCCAATATCGGCCGCACTTTCCAGCAGCAGGACCCTGGCGCCGCGGCGCGATGCAAAAATGGCCGCGACCATGCCGGTCGTGCCGGCGCCCACGATGACAACATCCCATTGTTGAGCCACGCGTCTCTCCCTTAGATTTTCTGATCGTATGATCAGAAAAGAATGGCAGCGGTGATTTGCTTTGGCAAGCTGACGGGCCCGCCCCGCCGGGCCCTTTTCGGGTCTATCCTGTTGCCAACAACGTCAACCACCCTGCCCTACAGGTCATGACCCTGCTCAGCCCCTTTCCGATGCGAAGCATCACCTTGCGCAACCGCATCGTGGTGTCGCCCATGTGCCAGTATTCCGCCATCGACGGAACCCCGACCGACTGGCACTACGACCACCTGACCAAATTCGCGCTGGGTGGCGCGGCGCTCGTCTTCCTGGAAGCCACGGGTGTCGAGCCGCGTGGCCGCATCACCCATGGCGATCTGGGCCTGTGGAACGCCGCGCAGGAGGCCGCCCTACGCCCGCTGGTCGCACGACTTCGCAGTCGCGGCGCCGTGCCCGGCATCCAGCTCGCCCATGCCGGCCGCAAGGCGAGTTCGCAGCGGCCCTGGGAGGGCAGCAAGTCGATCAACCCGGACAATGCGTTGGCTGGCGAGGCGCCGTGGCAAACCATTGCGGCCAGCGCGGTGCCGCTGGCGCCCGGCTGGCACACGCCGAAAGCGATGGACGACGATGACATCCGCACGGTGATCCAGGCCTTCGCCACGGCGGCCGAGCGGGCACATCGCGCCGGCTTCGATGTGATCGAGTTGCATGCTGCGCATGGCTACCTGATACACACATTCCTTTCGCCGCTCAGCAACCGGCGCACCGATGGCTATGGCGGCTCGCTGCCGAACCGCATGCGGTTCGCGCTGGAGGTGACGGAAGCCGTGCGCCGCGTGTGGCCCGCAGACAAGCCACTGTTCGTGCGCCTGTCTGCGGTCGACTGGGAAGCCGACGGCTGGTCGCTGGACGACTCCGTGGCGCTCGCGCGCGAGATGAAGGCGCGCGGTGTCGATGTGATCGATTGTTCGGCTGGCGGTATCCTGGGGCCTGCCACCACCGCGAAGATCCCGATGGCGCCCGGCTACCAGGTGCCTTTTGCTGCGCGCATCCGGGCCGAGGCCGGAATCGCCACCCAGGCCGTCGGCCTGATCCGCACCGCGCGACAGGCAGCCGACATCATAGACAAGGGCGAGGCCGACCTTGTCGCGCTGGCGCGCGAGCTGCTGTTCAACCCGTTCTGGCCACTGCAGGCCGCCCGCGAACTTGGCGACCAGGACTACGCGACCTGGCCCGAGCAGTATGGCTGGTATCTGAAGCGCCGGGTCGGCGGCTAGGACGTCGGCGCAAGACCCGGCCGCCGCTGCGACAGGTTGAGGCCGAGCAATGCCGCAACCTCGACACCCGCCCCGCGCAGGAATACAGCGACCTGGCGGCGGATGAAGAGATCGCGGCTGACACGCGGCGGCACGCCGAAGATGAACTGGCGTACGCCGAAATAGACGATGCTGCCGTGCAGGGCGGCCGCCACCTCTTCTTCTTCCGGCGCTACGGGGCGGTCGTCGGTATCGGGCAGGCCATGCAGCTGGCGCAGCTCGATGCAGACCTTGCGGAACAGACGGTTGTGCGCCTGGCTGAGATAGCGTTCGCGCGGATTCTCCCCCGTCAGCCACATGAAGAAGAAGATGCGCATCGTGTCGTAGCTGAAGATCGCCTCGGTATAGGCGAGGTAAAAGCGTTCCAGCCGATCGGCCAGCGGCACGCCGCGGTCATCGAGCCCGCGTTCCCATTCCGGCTTCCACTTGTCCAGCACCAACTCGTGATAGAGCCGGTCGATCAGCGCATCCTTCGTTGGGAAGTATTGGTAGAGCAGCGACTGGGTGATGCCGAGATGGTCGGCAAGGTCACGCGTCGTGGCGCTGAAGCCCGCACTGGCGAAAAAGGGAATGGCCCCATGGATGATCATCTGCTCGCGTTCGCGCGACGGCAGACGCTTGCGCTTGGCCGGCGCGCTGAGCGCGGCCGGGTCTGCGCCGACGGGCGGGGATTTCCTGGGGGACATGAAGCGCCGGGAGAAACGGGAACCGGCCTTGAGTGTAGCACAGCGCCGGATCGTCGCCGCCCCGGGGGACCATAAGGCCAGTTCGCCGCGATCAGCCGGCCTTGCGGGCCCCGAACAGCGGGAAGGGGAAACCGGTCGGATGCGTGTGGATCACGTCAGCCTTGGCAAAGCCCGCATCGACCATCAGCGTTTCGCGATTGAAATCGCCGAGCTTGCCGATAAAGGGTTCCGCATTGTTGAGCGTGTCCCAGTCCATGTTGCCGGCCTGGAACAGATCGACCGTCTTCCATTCCGGCAGGTCGAGATAGAGCACCAAGCCACCCGGCGCGAGCAGGCGATGGGCTTCCTTGAGGATATTCCGCAAAGCACTGGTCGACGTTTCATGCAGCAATGCGAAGGAGAAGATGAAGTCGAAGCTGCCATCGGCAAAATCCGTCTTCTCTGCGTTCTGCTGGGAAAAATGAACGGCGGCGCCGAGTGATTCCGCGCGCGCATGGGCATAGCGAAGCATGGGCGCCGCCACATCGATGGCATGAAGCTCCGCCCGGGGGAAAGCCTGGGAAAGCCCGAAGGTCGTGCCGCCGACCGAACAGCCCTGGTCGAGGATGCGCCTTGGCTTGAAGCCCGGCATTTCCCGCTTCAGGAAGGTCGCGACATCGGTGCCGAAGCCTTCGCCGTAGGCACCGCGCGTGCCCATGACGCGCAGAAAGACGCCGCGGTCATAGATTGCGCCGGCAGAAATGTCCCCCGCCACGCGCTCGCTATCGTAGTTGCCGGGCATCATATGGATATCCACGGCATTGAGGTAGCGCGGCACTTTCACGGCCGGATCAAGACGCAGCGATCCCTTCGTGCGGCCATTCGTGACCTTGCGCGAATTCTCGAGCAACGCCGGCAACTGGCGTTCGACGCTGTCGATCACCGAATCCCACAGCAGCTCCTGATAGGTGACGCGCAACGCGCCGGAAATCTGGCCATAGGGATCCCGCTCCATCACCTTGCGCACATCGTGCCGGTCGCGCGGCGGCCGGTTGTTGCTGCGCTGGAAGGCCGGCGCCGCGCGATGCCTGAAGGCAATTTCGTTGTCTCGCGCCAAACGGTTCACCGTGCCGCGAAGCGAGACGGTGAAGTCCTGGCGCGCGCCTTCGTCGTGGTTCGGCAGCGGCAACACTGCGTGGGGGGCTTGATGCGGCATGGTGGCTCCAGGGGTGGCGGCGGCACGGATTTGCGTTGGCCGCATCGTAGACATCGGGATTCTGCCGGGCAAGGCAGGCCGCGCAGTCCCTCCCATTCCGGCCGCCAGCGATCCACCACCAGCTCTTCACACAGGCGCTGGATCAGGTGGTTCTTGGTCGGAAAGTAGCGGTGGAGCAGCGGCTGCGGATCCCGACCCGCCATGCGAGCCCGCGCGTCGGCGCGGCGAAGCCAAACTCGGCAAAATACCGGATCGCCTCGGCGACGATCATCTTCTCGCGCTCCTGCGGTGCGAGCCGGTGGCGCAGAGATGATCCGGCGGCCTTAGGCCTCTCCGCGCGCGGGACCATGGTTGAACGGGCCTTCTGATTGCCGTGGGGGTGACGAGTCAGCCTAGTGTCGGTTGCTCCAGCCGTCGCCCAAAAGAAAAGGGCTGCCCGCAGATGGGGCAGCCCTTTGTCGCAGAAAGTACCGTGACCCTTATTTCTTGCAGCTCAGGTCGCGGAAGTACGTGTAGGGAACCGGACGCCACACCCAGCCCGAGATGCAGGGCTGCATGATGTTGTAGACGCCAGGGAAGAAGGTCTCGATCGCGAGGACTTCCTCGCCGAGATTCTTCTGCACCTGGGCGACCATCTGGTTGCGCTTGGAAACGTCGGTCTCGACGTTGAGTGCTTCCACCAGCTTGTCATGCGCCGGGTTGTCGTAGCCCGAGACGTTGCTCGATCCCGCCTTGTGCGACGACAGGAAGTAGGCATAGCCCGGGTCGAGCACGAAGGGAATCGTCGCGCCCGTGTGCATCGGCAGGGTGCGCTGGCCTACGCCAGCTCGGGTGCGCAGTTCAGTCGAGGGAATGCGCTTCGGCGTGACGCGGATGCCGGCATTCTTCATCGACTCCTGCATCTGGATCACCACGCCTTCTTCCCACCAGTAGAGGTCGGAATACTCCAGCGTGACGTCGACACCGTTCGCATAGCCGGCTTCGGTCAGCAGTGTCTTCGCCTTGTTGTAGTCGGTGTTGTAGGCGAAGGTGTTGGGGACGTAGCCTTCCATCGAAGGTGCGAGGTAGGACGTCGACCGCGTGCCAAGGCCAAGGAACACGGTCTTGCCGATCGCGTCATAGTCGGTGGCATGGGCAAGCGCGCGGCGCACTCGCACGTCGTCGAACGGCTTGTACTTGGCGTTCAGCCAGACCACGGCGGAACCGGTGCCGACCACGCTCTCGACCTTGATCGCCGGGTCTTTCATCATTTCGGCGATGGCCTGCATCGGCACCTGCTCGGCCCACTGCGCAGCGCCCTGCTTCACCAGGGCCGCGCGGTTGGCGGGCGACGGCACTTCGCGATAGACGATGCGCTCGTAATAGGGCTTCTTGCCGAAATAATTTGGGTTCGCCACCATCA